>DZAX01000013.1 GCA_022729705.1 Helicobacter cetorum
CGCTTTAGGAGGTAGGGCTTATATGCCTGTTGGGGTTGGGTGGTGAATGGTTACGTGTGAAATAAATATTGACAAGATAATGATGCGTCGAATGAGCATTTGTTTAATCTGTATGCCGTATAGTAGCCATATCTTGTGTCAAAACAATTAATTGGAAAAATATCCCCCTTTTTAATAAATATTTTTTCAGATTGGTTATTTTTTTTCGCTTGCATATGACTGAGTTCTTGCGGTATCTCAATAGTGCAATCTGAGGTTGCCTCAAATGAATTTATCAAAAAAACAGTTTCTGTTGTAATTTTGATATTAAAATTGTCTGTTTTGACTATTTGTGAGCCTACGAACGAAGTATGTTTTTCCCCTATGGTGTACTTCTTAATAACCTCTTTTTTTTCTTCTGTAAAATTGTCTGTATAGCTATTTTGGAAATTACAATCTTCAAAATTTGAATTTTGAATTTTAGGCGCACACCCACCAAAAAACATCAAAACAGCAAATATAGTCAAAACAAAACTAATTTTTTTCATGCTCAAATCCTCTCGCAACTCCCAAAGTTTATTTTTGTCCAAGCTATTATCTGAGATTACTGCCAAGTCTACATCCGAATATGGTTTTGCCGTGCCATTTGTTCTGGAACCAAACATTAAAAGAGTGCCTGACACCCATTTCATGCTTTTACTGCTTCTTTACTTGATATTCTTGATATTTCACCAAGAGCACAAAAGCCAATCCCAATATGAAAATTGCTGTAGCACCTATTTCTAAGCTACTCATCTTTAGCTCCCTTATTAATAAGATATGTTCCCATTAGCACTATCAATATTGCTACTGCAACAGTGTAAAGCGACAAGCCCTCGCCTTTTACCAGCGGAGTAATCAATGCTATGGCTACAATAATTTTTACGAAATCATAGAGAAGCTTTCCGACTTCCTTCAGTGTCTCTTTTTTCATAATTCAATTATAGCAAAAAAATAAAATAAAAAGTTGAGATTTTTAAGAGAGAATCCGCATTATGTGAAAAAAAAGGAGGGGGAAGACGTTCCCCCTCTCTTGAGTGGGAACGAAGCAAGAAAAAAATAAGAAAATGCATAAAAGAGTGCCTGACACCCATTTCGAATACAATTTTTAGTTTGAACTAAAGATTTTTCATAATTTTCCCTAAAAGAGTGCCTGACACCCCTTTTTATTTATTATATTTATTACGAGGGAGAGCCCTCTAGGTCTTTATATGCTCGCGGAAAGATAAGCTTCGTAACTAAAAAACACAACTACTGCTAGTATAAGCATTCCAATAAATATTTCCATTATAACTTCTCCAATGAGTTTATTTTTTCTAATATTTTCTTGTTTAATACATGAATCGAAATAAATAACCACAGTATGGCTAGAAGTGCTATAAAAAGTTTTTCAGACGATATGGCGTCATAATTTGTCGCCACCCAACCAACTAAACCTATCAAAGTTGCCACAAAAACACCAAGCCAAACTTTGAGATAATTGATTTTTTCTTTAACTACATCTATTTTTGCCATGTATTAATTATAGCACAAAATAAGAAAACGCAAGACTGCTTTTGAGAGAAAAGTTGAAGATTTTTTATCAGAGAATATGCATTATGTTAATGGGTGATTGGTGGTGGTAGGGACGTTTCCACTCAGAGAGTGGGAACGAGGGAAGATTTTAGATTAAATTAAGTTTTTGCATAAAAGAGTGCCTGACACCCATTTCTGACACCCATTTCTCTAGAAGATGAGCAAAAAAGATTGTTTGATGTTTTTAAAACTCTTGCCAAAAAAATGTTTTTGTTATGCAGTCTAATTCGGATACAGAGTTTATTAATGAATTATATGAAATTTATAAAATTCATCATATAATATTGGTAAGTAGAAATATTAAAAAGAGAATGAAAATACCAGAGCTTTTAATAGGGAGTCATAAATGAGTAATGAAATTGAGATGATTAAATGCGATGAGAACAATATAATGCCAGAGCATTTGATTGAATCATTAAACTTTAATCAAGGTGGTATAGGCAAACATAAATGTGTCATTTGCGCTTATCAAAATGGCATTAAAGACGGAGAGAAAAAAGCTTTGGATTTTGCCAAAGATGAAGAAATCACAGAGTGTAAACACGGGCGAAAAGCATTAATGGCAAGTATTGAAAATATCCACGTTAATCAAAAGCCATCACAAGGGCGCCACAAGTGCGCTATTTGCGCATATCATCTTGGATATGTTAGTGGCATTGGCGACCAAGGCAATGATTTTGATGAATATAGCGAAGATGAAGCAGAAGATGAAAATGCAATATACGATATTACAACTTTTGGAACATCCGCTGATGTTAAAACAATATATAACAGACTTGTCAAAAAAAAATATTATATTCCATTGTTTCAAAGAGACTATGTTTGGAAAATTCCTCAAGCATCAAGATTAATTGAATCTATTGTTATGGGATTGCCAATACCGTCTATTTTTATGGCAAAAGATGACGGAAAAGAAGAAAATTATTATATCATTGATGGACAACAAAGGCTGAAGTCTATTGAGAAATTTTATAATGGAGAGTTTGCCTTAGAAGGCGTTGTAAAAAAACTTTTTAATTTGGACTTTAATGGCAAAAAATACGATGAACTAGACGAAAAGTTGCGTAATAGAATTGATGAATACGCTATTCAATTAATTATTATAAAACAAGATAAGCCAGATGACAATAATGATAGTATTTATAAAATATTTGAAAGAATAAATACTGAAGGTACCAAATTATTACCTCAAGAAATTAGGGCTTCATCATATCATGGTAAATTTAATGAATTGTTATCAGAATTAGCAAATAAACAACAATGGATTGATTTTATTCAAATGAAGAATACTAGAAAATCACATGAAGAATTAATTTTAAGGTTTTTGTCTCTTTATTTTGATTTAGACAATTATAAATCTCCAATGAAACATTTTTTAAATGTGTATATGAATAAAAATAGACGATTTAAATATAATTCTAAAGAAAATATAGAAGGCATTTTTACCAGAACAATACATATTTGTTCTGAATTTTTAACAAAAGAAGATATTTGTTTGCTAGGTAGTAATAGAGTAAATACACAGTTACTAGACTCTATTCTAATTGGCATAGCAAAAAATATTGACAATCCAAAATTACAAGAAATTGGATTTTTAAGCGGTAAAATTGATATTTTGAAAAAACAAATAGATGATGATAGCTATGAATATAAAGATTATTGGGAATCAAGAAATTCAAAAGCAGATTTTGTAAAAGGAAGATGTGAGGTTACAATTAAGCTTTTTGGCGAATAAACAATGAAAAATAAAATTGTAACCTTATTGAAAACTGATTATTCCTTGGTTAATGATGAATTAAAATATCACATTCAAAACCATCTATGTATTTTAATATCTAGCTATTTAGAAATAGAACTACAAAATATTCTTGATAACTACAAAACAACAAGACATTGCAATGATCATCCATGTAAAAAGGATATTGTAAGCATGCGAAAAATTCAAAATGCTAAATGGTGTTCAATCAGACCAATGTTGACAAATATTGATAACATAATAATTAAAAAATTGAGCAGAGTTAGAAATTTTAATCCGGAAATCATTTTTTCAATTGATAATATTGTTAAGACTAGACATAAAATTGCACATGGCGAAGATGTCGGAACATTAACACTTGAAATTTTAGCTAACGATTTTCGAAACATTGAAAAATTTTTAAAACAATTAAAGAAAATATTTTTAACATTTTAATTACAACAACATATCAACCACTTGCATTTATGGTAATGCAACGGTTTTTAAAAGTTGGTTTTGAACTCAAAGAAGACATTATCAAAAAACAACACAACTGTCAAGCCACGGGCTTTTGGATTAAAAAATCACAAGAAGCCAACTTTTTGCTAATTATGCACGAACATATTTTTATTTTTCAAAAACGTAACCACTCACCTACCCACTAAAAAGTGGGAATTTTACCAACAAGTGGCATAAAAGGCTTTCCTTGTATAGCATCCAAAAGTGCTTGCATAATATTAACCCCATTCTTCTTAGCGGTAAGTATGTAAGCGTAGATGTTCATAAAGATTCTACCTCCCTTTTGAGACATAAAGCATCCTGATATTTTCTCTTTTACTTTCATCATCCGTAAACCCCGTTCTGCTGCATTATTGGTAAAAGGTACGGTAAAGTCTGTTGCGAATCTAAGTGTCCCATCTTTGTACTTTATCAGCCTATCCAAAAGGTTCTTGGCAAAGGTTTGCTTAATCCTGCCTCTTTTTCCAGCTTCTTGTTGATTTATCGTATGGTAAACACTAGCCGATGCATAAAAGCATAAAAGAGTGCCTGACACCCATTTTCCATTTTTTATCGGCGGATTACTTCAGCTCCCCCCAGTTATTTCCATAGTTTATAGAAGTTTTTAGAGGTATATTAAGCGGCGTGATGGACTCCATTACGTTTGCAAACTTATCCGCGATAATCTTTGCCTCCTCTTTATTTACCTCAAATATTAGTTCGTCGTGAATTTGAAGTATCATATCCGCTTGTAGCTCCTCTTTTTCTATCATTTGCTTGATTTTTATCATAGATAGCTTGATAATATCCGCCGCAGAACCTTGAAATACAGTGTTTACAGCCTCGCGTAGATATGTTGCTTCTTCCTTTTGACCGATAGCTTCAAACTCAAAAAACCGCTTTCTACCAGTTAGCGTCTCCACAAAACCACTCTTTTTGACGTCTGTCTTTATTCCCTCCAAAAAGTTTTTAACGGTTGGAAATGAGGCGAAGTAGCTCTCTATCAGCCCTTTTGCCTCTTTGACGCTTATGGATAGCGTGTCGGAGAGTTTTTGACTTCCCATACCGTATAGCAGTCCGAAGTTGATTGTTTTTGCTTTGTTTCTATTTTCTTTTGCGGCTTCTTTGCCAAAGATTTTTTCGGCGGTCTCTAAGTGTATGTCTCTATCTTCGCGAAAGGCTCTCACAAGGGTTTCGTCTTGACTAAAGTGCGCCAAAAGTCGCAACTCTATTTGCGAGTAGTCTAGTCCTATAAAAATTCTATCTTTTGTGGGAACAAAGGCGTATCTTATCTCCCGTCCCGCTTCTGTTTTTGTCGGGATATTTTGAAGATTTGGATTTTTACTTGAGAGTCTGCCTGTAGCGGTTCCGGTTTGTAAAAAGTTCGTATATATTTTGTGGGATTCATTTTTTGCAGATAGTTCGAGAAGAGGCTCTATATATGTACTTTTTAGCTTAAACACCTCCCGATAAAGCAAAATTTTATCTATTACCGGATGAGTGTCTATCATCTTTTGTAAGCTTCTTTCGTCGGTGCTTAGCCCTGTTTTTGTCTTTTTGATAGATTTTAGTCCGAGTCTATCAAAGAGTATATTGGAGAGTTGTTTTGTGGAGTTGATATTAAATTCATAGCCTGTTAGAGCAAAAATTTCGTTTTTTATTCTCTCTATTTCGCCGTCATTTTTTACAAGCAACTCTTTTAATCGCTCCCTATCTACCGTCACTCCTTTTTGTTCAAGCTCCAATAATAGTCTCATAAAAGGCATCTCTACCTCAAAAAACTCTTTATAGATACGCGGCTCTTGCTTTTGCAGTTTTTGAGATAAAAGAAAAAATAGCTTTAACGTAAATACAGCGTCTTCTGCGGCGTATTTAGCCGCCTCTTCGACCAAAACTTTTGAAAAATTCTCTCCTCTTTTGACTGTATCTTTAAACTTTATCATTTTGTGAGAAAAAAATCTATCCGCCAAGTTGTCAAGCCCCACGCTAACTTCCGGATTGTCAAGCCAAGCTAGAAGCATTGTATCGGCGAATGCTTCTACTTTTTCGCCCAAAAACCGCTCTACTATGGCAATGTCAAATTTGAGATTATGACCGACTATTTTTCTTTTAAATAGCTTTTTAATCGCTTTTTGCGCCGCCTCTTTGCTTATTTGCTGGGGTGCGCCAAGGTATGAGTGAGATATTGGCGCATAAAATCCCTCTTTGTCGTCAAACGAAAAAGAAAAACCGATAATATTTGCGCTTTTGGTGTCAAGTCCATCTGTTTCAGTGTCAAATGCGATTATGCCGCCATTAGGCGCAAGAGCTATCACATGCGCCAACTCTTCGTCGGTTAATACAAGAGACGCTTTAAACTCGTTTCTATTTTGCTTTGACTCTTCTGGTTTTTGCGACTCGTCGCCAAACAAATCTAAGCCCTGCTTAGCTTTATATCCCTTATACAATAAATGTCTTATGTCAAAAGAGAGCATCTCGTCGGCTATTTTTGAAAAATCCAAAGAAGAGGGTAGGGCGCACGACTCGTAGTCCACGCTCTCTAATATATCGTCTCTTAGGCTTACAAGCCGTTTGCTCATAAAAGCGCTCTCACGCCCCGCCTCCAATAGCTCTTTTGTTCTGCCTTTGATGTTTTTAATATTTTCATATAGATTTTCTATTGTTTTATATTCGCTAATTAGTTTTTCGGCGGTTTTTGGACCTATGCCTTTGACTCCCGGCACATTGTCTACACTGTCGCCAATAAGAGATTGAAAGTCGATAAATAGAGACGGATGTACGCCAAACTTCGCAATACAAGCGGACTCGTCTACTATAATTTTTTTTGACGGCTCCCATACTACTGTGTCGCCGTCTTTTATGAGTTGATAAAGGTCTTTATCATGGCTTACTATGCGGGTTTTTACACCGTCTTTTTGAGCTATACGGCAGATTGAGGCGATAAGGTCGTCCGCTTCAAAACTATCTACGGACATGGTTTTGAGTCCTAATTTGTTGAGCCACTCTATAGCTATAGGGAGTTGCGCCTTAAAATCCTGCGGCGTATCAGGGCGGTTGCCTTTGTAATCAGCATAAATATCCTCTCTAAACCCTTTTACTTTACTCTCCAAACAAAATATCATATAGTCGGCTTCATGCTCTTTTGATATTTTGACCAAAAAGTTGAGAAATCCGGTAAGAAGCCCGGTTGGAAAGCCGCTTTTGCTCTTTAGCGGAGGCATAGCAAAGTAGCTTCTAAAGAAAAATCCGAATGTGTCTATTACGGCTATTGTTTTTTGCATTTTTGACTCTTGTAGGTTTGATATTGTATTTTTGCCATTATATAGAAACTTCCAAAAAGGGTGACGAATAGCGTGTACGCCGCATTTATGACAAAAACGTAATCGTTTCGTAACACCTATTTATTAAAATGCAGGTGCAAAAAAATACTAAACTAAAAAAGGGTTGATATGAAACTAAGAGCTTCTCTAGTCGCTTTAGCGGCATGTGCGTCGGTAGCTTCCGCTGCTGGTATCACGCTATACGAAGATGTAAAGACTAAACAAATCTTTACTGAGCCGGGCG
Organism: Helicobacter cetorum; assembly: GCA_022729705.1. Classification (GTDB taxonomy): domain Bacteria; phylum Campylobacterota; class Campylobacteria; order Campylobacterales; family UBA6016; genus UBA6016. The sequence continues at coordinate 7,391 of DZAX01000013.1, forward strand.
AAAATAGACAAAAAATGGGTTCATTCGTGCAAGAAAACAATCTTGCTGAGATGATGAGTAAAGAAGTTAAAAGTATCCCTGTTACGGCTAAAGCAAAAAAAATTGAATTTAGCGGTACTCACTATCTAGGCTACACTTACGCTTCTCCAAGAGTAAAAGACTCTAAGACAGACAACTCAGCCGGTTTTGAGATGAGAAGAAACTACGTACAAGTTAAAGGCTACTTAAACGACAAAGATTACCTAAGAGTAACTCTTGACGCTACAAAAGAGCTTGCAAGCGAACCGGGTGCTGACCTTAAAACAAAAGGTTATGCGGAAGTATTCGTAAAATATGCTTACCTTTGGTTAGACAATGTTCTTCCATATACAGGCACTGAAATCGGTATAGCTCACAGACCATGGATAGATTATGAAGAGCACAATAGCTGGTACTATAGATCAATCAACAAGGTATCTCTTGAGCACAAAAAAACAGATACGGAAGCTGGGCCTGACCTTATAAACTCTGCTGACTTTGGTGTTAATTTCAAAACAAAAACTGACTTCTTTACATCTGAAATCGGTGTATTCAACGGCGAGGGTTACCATGCTGATAAGAAAGCGGCTAACCAAAAAAATAGCACAGATATGTCTTTAGAGTGGAGACTTACAGCTCACCCATTTGCTGATGGTAAAAAAGTTGGTAAATACGATAGAACAAAAGAGCAATTCCTACAAATATCAACATACGGTATTACAAGCAATAACCACAAAGACGACTCTAAAGAGGTTGACTATGGTGACGAATATAGCAGAAACTTCTACGGTATTCACGCTGTTTACAACCACCCAATGGCTTTAATTGCTGGTCAATATTTTATGGCAAAAGACGACTATAAAAACTCTGGCGCTAAGCTAGATAAAAAAGAGATTAACGGCTATTCAATCAATGCGGAAATTAGACCGGTTAAAGATTGGACTATTATCGGTAGATACGATGCTCACATAGCAGACGAGACAAGTATTGCAGGCGTAGAGACTAGAAAACAAGACGTAAAGCAAACTATCTATGGTATAGCATACAAAGCTAGCAAAAACGTAACATACATTGCGTCAGGCAAAAATATTAAAGATAAGAAAAACGCAGATATAGACAAAAATGTTTATATGATGACTGCTGAAGTTAAATGGTAATCTAATCTTCTCATATTCACTCCTTGTTTAAAGGCGGGGGCTTTTTAGCTCTCGCCTCCTTCATTTTGATTGATGCTCAAATTTCCGGCAAAGCCGTAAATTAGGTCTTCGGCAGACAGCCCACGCCGCTAGCGGCTTTTTTGTTTATGCTCAAAACTTGAGGTAAGACCGTAAATTAGGTCTTCGGCAGACAGCCCACGCGACTAGTCGCTTTTATATCTTGTATCCCTTCTTTCAAAAGCCTCCTTTTGGTAAAATACAACCAAAAACTACGGGAATTTTTAATGAAATTTATTGAAACAAGAGGCAACGACGGACAAAAACCAAGAGAGGCGACTTTTTCATATGCGATGTTAAATCCGTCCGCCAGTTTTGGAGGACTCTACTCGCCGCTCCATCTACCTACTATTGGCGCTGATTTTTTATTAACCGCAAAAGAGATGAGCTACAAAGAGCTTGCATACGCAATTTTTTCTATTTTTGATATGGATATTCCGGACGATTCTCTCTTAAAAGCACTTGATAGATACGACAGCTTTGACAGCGCCGATTCTGCTCCGCTTTCAAAGATAGAAGATGATTTGTTTGTTTGCGAACTCTATCACGGACCTACGAGAGCTTTTAAAGATATGGCTCTTCAGCCGTTTGGTTCTATATTTGCCGATTTTGCAGATGCGAGAGACGAGAAATATCTAGTGATGACCGCAACAAGCGGTGACACGGGACCCGCGGCTCTAAAGACGTTTCAAGATGCCAAAAATGTAAAAGTGGTTTGCTTGTATCCCGAGGGCGGCACTAGCGATATTCAAAAGTTTCAGATGTTAGACCTTGACGGAGGCAATCTAAAGGTAATCGGCGTTGACGGCACGTTTGACGATGCGCAAAACGCTCTAAAAGCTCTTTTGGCTTCAGACGAATTTAAGAAGCGATTATCAAAGCTTGGCTATCAAGTATCCGCCGCCAACTCTGTAAATTTTGGAAGAATAGCGTTTCAAACCGTTTATCATTTTTACGCATATTTGCAACTACTAAAGAAAAATGAGATAAAAGTAGGCGAAAAAATAGATGTGATAGTTCCATCGGGCAACTTTGGCAACGCTCTTGGCGCATACTACGCCAAAAGAATGGGTTTGCCAATAGACAAAATCAAAATAGCTTCAAACGCCAACAATATACTCACAGAATTGCTGACAAACGGCGTGTACGACCTAACCACAAGAGAGCTTGTAAAAACAATATCTCCGGCCATGGATATACTCATCTCTTCAAATATAGAGAGGATTTTGTTTGACAAATTTGGCTCCAAAAGAACAAAAGAGCTGCTAGAAGAGCTTGCGAAAAATAGATGTTATAAGTTAAGCACTGATGAGCTTGGCGTTTTGCAGGGTGATTTTGAGGCGGTATGCGCGGATGATTGCTACTCAAAAGAGATTATCGCAAAATACGCCAAAAACGGCTATTTGATGGATCCACACACCGCTCTTTGCGTCAAAGCGTATACGCCAAGCGATAAAAAAACAGTGATGTATTCAACGGCGGAATGGACAAAGTTTTCCCCTAGCGTGCTAGAAGCGCTTGAGCCGTCAAAAAAAGAGTTCAGAGACAAAGAGGCGATAGAAGAGATAAAAAACAGCTTTTCATTTACCCTGCATCCAGACATAGAAAAGTTGCTTAACTATACAGCTACCGACAAAAAACCTCTCGCCATAGACGCCCTAGAAGACGCCGTAACAGAGTTTGTCCAAGATTAATAAAAACGGCTAAACTCTCCCGCATTTATGCGGGTAGCTTCAGGGGGTCGCAAGGGACATTTATGTCCTTTGCCGCTAAGACGGGCTTTGCCCGTCTTAGCGTATAACATTAGTGCTATTTCATCCTCTTTTTATCATTATCATCCGCTAGTTTTACATACGCCTCTTTGGCGCTACGCTTTATGACGACGACTATGGAGCCTATGGGAAGCGTGTCTTTGTCGTATTTGCTCTTTTTTATAATAAAGTAGTTTAGCTCAACCCCTTTTACGGAGACTGTTGTTTTGCTGACTATCTTGCCAAATTCGCCTACGTTTATATTTGGCTGGGAGGGGCCTGGAAGCGGCTCCTCTATATCCGGCGTCTTTGGTAGCTCTTTTGGCTTTTGCTTTACGGGCGGCTTTGGTTTTGACGGACGCATTTTTGCATAAGCGATAATAGTTAACGTAAAAGTGATAAGAGCCAAAAAAGTAAAAACTAATATGACTATCAAGGAGAGGTTATCATCCGGCGAGTTTGCTTTGCCGGAGAGTATTTCATTTATGTCTGCTAATAATTTTTCCATCCGTTATTTTATTAAGAAATATTTAAAAGCTCTTTTTCGTATATCCTGACGGCTTGAACGACGTTTGTAAACAAAACCACAAAAGAGGCGCACGCCGTCAGTGAAGCCGCCGCTATAAAAAAATGGATACACGGCGCGAAAAGGAGGGGCGTCGGATAGTGACAATCCCGCCGTATTCATTACTTATCCTTCTTTTTATGCGGCGCCGTCGCCTTAAATTCTTTTGCGTCAAGAACTTTTTTAGTCGCCACTTCGTACGGCTCCCATTTTTTTGATAAGCTCATCTGCTTCGCTGAATAAAACTTGATCGCACATAGTGTAAAGTATCTGCTCTTCCTTTGAGTTGTGTTGTTGCGTCAAAATATTCAGCGACTCACACGCTCCCAAAATCTGATTTTTATTGTTTGTAAAACTCCTTAATTTTTTGGATAGTTAGGGTATGGTAAGATTTAATAGTTCCTAGGGTAAACCACAAAACGGCAGATTGGGGGGGGGTTTAATGTCGACGCCTCCAAGCACAAGCAAAAAACCGCCGACAATAATGAAGGAGCTTTATGAGAATCGGCTTTTTATCACATTTGGATTTGAACCTCTACGCCTTTCGTCTGCCTGTGATGCTTGAACTAAAAAAGCTAGGGCATACCCCGATAGCGATAGCTCCCGATGGAGAGTACCTGCAAAAAATAAGAGAAGCGGGGATTGAGACTATATCATACAACATAGAGCGCAAAAGTCTCAACCCTCTCAAAGAGATAAAAGCGATTCAAAACATCTACAACACGATAAAGCCGCTAAACCTAGACGTACTCCACACCTTTACCGCAAAGCCAAATATCTACGGAACTATTGCGGGCAAACTAGCTAGAGTCCCAAAAATTGTAAATCTTGTAGAGGGTCTAGGAAGCTTTTATCTGGAGGATAACCTAAAAAGCAGAGTGGTTAGAACTCTTATCGAGACGCTTTACAGCCGTATCTTTAAGCTCTCAAACGCCGTAATGTTTGTAAACTCTGACGACCCTGCGTATATGATAGAAAAAAAGATTGTAGCAAAAGAAAAAGTCGTAAAAATCAACGGCGTAGGCATAGACACGCACGAGTGGAGCCGCAATAGGGAAGCAAAAGAGCCGCTAACCGTGGTCATGGTGGCGAGACTTATCCGACACAAAGGGGTAATCGAGTATTTGCAGTCATGCCAAAACCTTAAAGCCAAATACCCATCGGCGCGTTTTGTGTATGTAGGCGGAGAAGACTTTGGTAATCATAGCGGACTCAAAAAGGAGATTTTCGCACAATACGACGGAGTGGAGTATCTAGGAGAGAGAAGCGACATAAAAGAGATTTTGGAGGGCGCACATATCTTTGTTCTGCCAAGCTACAGAGAGGGTTTGCCGCGTACTGTGCTAGAGGCTATGAGCATGGGCGTTGCGGTGGTGGGCGCCGACGCGTGCGGCACGAGAGATGTTGTGAGAAATGGACAAAACGGGCTCTTGGTTCCCGTCAAAGACCAAAAAGCGCTTGAGGCGGCGATAGAGAGACTGCTTAGGGATGAAGAGCTAAGAAAGAGGCTTGCTAAAAATGCGAGGAAGATTTGCGTGGAGGAGTACGATGTGAAGCCTATTGTCAGGGCACATTTGGGGGTTTATGGGGTATAAAATAAAACCGTTTAACCGACTTACGCTATATTTACAAAAGAGAGCTTAGCAGGGGTAAATAATATGGAGCAAACACCTATAACCAAAAGAAGTTTTAATCTCAAAAATCTTTTTTTAGACCCAAATAACTATAGATTTATTGACGAAAAAGATTATAAAAAAGTATTGCGTAAAGATATACTAAACGAAAAAATACAAAAACGAACGAAATCTTTTATAGAAGGCGCCAAAAGAGCAAATATAACTGATCTTATAACTAGTTTTAAAGCAAATGGGTATATTCCAGTCGAAAAAATTCAGGTTAAAGACCTTGGCGGCAATAACTATTTGGTGCTTGAGGGAAATAGAAGAACAACGGCTCTTAAGTTTCTTCAAGAAGAGTATGAAAACGGTAAAGATATAGGAAAGCTTGACCCCTCGATATTCAAAAAAGTAGATGTTGAGGTTCACGATGAAGAGAGTGAGCAAACACACCTGCTTGTAATGGGGCTAAAGCATATAGGCGGCAATAAAAAATGGCCGGCGATAAATCAGGCAAAATTTATAAAAGACTATATAGATAAATTTGAAGGCGAGCGTTTTGAGGCGGAAAGATCGGCTTGCGAAACGCTTAACATTTCAACGGTGAAACTACGTCAGGCTCTTAGGGCTCTTTCGCTAATTGAACAATATAAGCAAAGCGACTACGGCGACCAATTTGAAAACGATAAATACTCAATATTTGAAGAGATTGTCAAAAGTCCAAATCTTAAAGCATGGCTGGGATGGAATGATAATAGTTATGCCGCTGAAAATCAAATTAACACAGAGAGACTGTTTAATTGGATTTCTTTTTCTGAAGAAAATAGCGCCGATGAGGATTCGAGTCGTAAAAGAGCGGAGCCAATTATCACAAAGTCGGTTGAAATTAGAGAATTAAAAATTATCATTGAAGAAGAGTCGGCGTTAGAGAAAATGGAAGAAACAAGAAGTCTCAGCAAGGGGCTCTTAAATAGTAGCAAGCGTGAACAGATAAACATTCAAGACACAATCGACGGCGTTAAAAAGAGTATATCATATTTGCATGATTATCGTAATTCGTTTGATGCGGAATCAAAAAAAGAGATAGAAGAGATTTTGGAGAATTTTTTAAAACTTATTCCGCAAAAATCATCTATTGAAATTGATGGCGAATACAATGTTGGAGTATGTTTTGAGGTTGGAATTAAAAGTCACTTTTCCAAGCTTCATATAGAGTCATACAAGATATTCCAAGATTTTACAATTGAAAAATTTAATAAAATAAATATATTTGCAGGGCTAAATAATACTGGTAAAACCTCTCTTCTTGAGGCGATATATCTGCTCACAAAACAAAACGATGTAAATGCTTTTTTTGAAATTGTAAGGTTAAAAAATAAGTTTGAAAAGCTTATCCCGATTTGGATTAATAAAACTCTTGACGACTCCGCAATCAAAATAAATGGAGTTTATAACGGCGTGTCCACGGGCGTCGCTATCTCCAAATACGAGGCGAGCAATATTGATAAAGCGGGCTACATAACCTCTGTTCAAGTCGAATCTTTTATAGACGATGAACATAAAAATAGCAGTAAGGTTGACTTATATGAGTACACGCCGCTAAAACTCTACTATGAGAATATTAAAGTTTTATGTCATTCAATGTTTAAAAGCCCATTTTTTTATAAAGAGTCCGATTTGCTGATTTCATACAGCAAAAGTTATGAAAAAAAATTAATGCCAATTATTATTAAATTTTTGAAAAAAGTAGACGCACAAATAGAGGATATTGGACTTACCGAAGAGTATGGGATAAAACGATTTTTGGTCGATTCTCAAAAATATAGCGATAAAAAGGTAGATATTACGTCGTACGGCGAGGGGTTGCAGCGAATTTTTGAAATTTCCCTAGCATTTGCATATGCAAAATATGGCGTAATACTCATAGATGAGCTAGAGACTGGCATACATCACTCTCTGCTTATTGAATTTACAAAATTTATTCAAGAGTTGTCTGCTAAGTTTAAAGTTCAGGTTTTTGTCACGTCGCATTCAAAGGAATGTATAGACGCTTTCGTAAAAAACGGCTTAAAAAATAGTGAAATATCCGCATATATTCTTCAAAACGTCAACGGACGGATAAAATATCAATATAGCGACGGAGAGCGGCTTTTTAGGTTGGTAGAAAATATGGATATAGATATGCGGGGCGGCAAATGAGTAAAATCATTGTTGTTTTTTGCGAGGGGTCGCATGATGTCGCTTTTTTATCAAGACTTTTAAAGACGGTTTGTTATGAAACATATCATGACGTTAAAATCAAAGATTATCCAAGCCCTCTAAATGGAATTTTTGAAGGTAGCTTGAAAAATTTAGAGTTTGCCGAACTTAAAATTAATGAGGTATCATCAAAATCAATCCCAAAAAAAATATTGAGGAGGGACGACAATGTTGTACTGTTTTATTCGCTGGGCGGAAATAGACAATACAGTCAAGCCGAAAATATTCTGAAAAATTTTATAGATACTCATTCTGGCAATCAAATAAGCGGTGATGAAATAGAGGGTTTTGCAGGTATAGGGCAAAGCGATATATCATTTTTATTTTTTAATGACGCTGATGAAGATTTTGATGTCGAAGTCGAAAAAATAAATACTTTTTTGAAGACGTGTCTAGAAGATGAAAATTTTGAGATTAGGCACGATACGCTTACGGCTAAAGAAAGCTTTAGTTATGGGCTTTATCTATTTTCAGAAGATGGAAAAACAGGTAATTTGGAAGATTATCTGATAAAATTAATGCAAAAAGAAAATGAAAATATTTTTAATATGGCTAGAGAGTACTATGAGCATTATTTTAGTGATGCAAGACTGGTTCGAAAGAAAGTTAAGTGTAAAGATAAAATTCCAAAAAGCGTCAATGATAAAAAACAACCAAAATACCCTAATAAATCAGTTATTACGATAGCTGGTCAGTTGCAAAATAGCGGCGTTTCGCAAGCGGTCGTAATTGAGTATAGCGACTATTTGACGCTTAAAAAGATTGGAGATTCCAAAAAAGCTCAAGAAATAATAAGTTTTTTTGAAAGATTTTGTGAGAAGTGAAAACTTTGTTTTGCCGCTATATTTAGTTGGTATCAGCAATAACCCTAAAACCGCTATAATTACCAAAAAAAACTTCGGACAAATAATGATAAAAACCCAAAATGAAACCAAAAAAATTGCCATTTTGATGTTTGTGGCTTTTGCGCTTAGTCTTTTGGCGAGGCTTTATTGGCCCTACCATGCGTCCGGTGTTCCTGAGTTTAGCTTTAACAATCAAGTTATGATAAATACCAATGACGGATATTTTTACGCTGAGGGGGCTAGGGATCTTATCAAAGGCTCTCATGGGACGGGGGATAGAAGTGCGGTTGGCGAGCCTATCGCTATTGCGACGGCGTGGATTTACAAGATAACGCCGTTTTCGTTTGAGACTCTTATTTTGTTTATGCCCGCGTTTTTTGGCTCTCTTGTTGTTATTCCTATGATTCTTATCGGTCGTTCGTTTGGGCAGCCGCTTCTTGGTTTTTTTGCGGCTGTTTTTGCGGCTACGACGTATAGCTACTACAACCGTACGATGGTCGGATACTATGATAGCGATATGTTTGCGCTTATTATGCCGCCGTTTGTCGCTGCATTTTTGATTAGCTCTTTTAAAGAAAAAAAGCTTATTTGGCAAGCTCTTTTTGTGGGCTTTCTCACTCTCTCAAAGATTCTTTATCCGCAATCTTTTTCGTGGATGGCGGCTACGGTTGTTTTTGCGCTGCTTTATACGCTGATTTTTGATAGAAAAGACAAGAGCGTCTATCTTATGCTCGCTCTCTCGCTTGTCGCGATTAGCGATTTGTACATAGCCGCCAAAATAGCGCTTATAGTCTCATCTTTTTACTTTCAGCCGCGAATCACTCAAGATATTAAATTCTTGTCGGCTCTTATTGTGGCGTCGGCGGCTATATTTGCTTATTTTGGCGGGCTTGCGCCTGTTGTGTCGGCTTTTAAGGCGTATATTTTTAAAGATAGTTTTACGGTTGTCACAAGCCTAAAATACTACGACGTAGTCCAAACAGTAAGAGAAGCGGGGCGGATGGATCTAAATCTATTTGCTTCAAGAATCTCAGGCTCCCTGCCTATTTTTGTTATCTCGCTTGCGGGGTATGCGATGTTTGTCCTTAAAGAGAGGGTTTTTGCGCTTACTCTGTCTATTTTTGGGCTTGGACTCTTTGCTTATCTTGGCGGGCTTAGGTTTACCGTTTATGCTGTGCCTTTTGCTTCTCTTGGGCTTTTTTGGCTTATTTTTTGGGGTCTTAGAAAAACAAACGAGCATATACGCACTAGCGTCGCGACGATAGCGTTTTTGATAGCGTCCCTGCCAAATATCTATCATATCTACGACTATAAAGTCCCTACGGTGTTTAATAAAAGCGTGGCGGAGGAGCTAACAAAACTTGGCAAAGCGGCTTCACGAGAGGATTATGTGTTTGCGTGGTGGGATTATGGCTATCCAATCAGATACTATTCAAACGTCAAAAACCACTCTGATGGCGGCAAGCACGATGGTTCGACAAATTTTATAGAGTCTTTTATTTTGAGCGCCACAAACCAAAGAGCGGCGGCAAATATGATGAGAGAGTCCGTAGAGGGGTATGAGGAGCTAATCAAAAAAGGCGAAGAGGGGCAAAAAAGCACGCTTGAATATCTGCTAAGTAAAAATAAAATAGAGCCAAAAAACTATCAAAACTTTCTAACTCTTTTAGAGAGCGAGAGCTTTAAGGGCGCGGCTAAGAGCAGAGATATTTACCTGTTTTTGCCATACGAGATGTTTGAGATACTTCCCACCGTTAGGCTTTTTTCAGATGTAGATTTACTCACGGGGCATCAAAAAAACGAGCCGTATTTTGGGATGTTTACAGAGTTTCAGGAGAGCGAGGAGAGTATAAATTTTGGCGAAGCGGTGTTTGATAAAAAGACAAAAACAATCAAAATCGGACAAAACAACCTCCCTATAAAAACGCTTAGCGTCTCATACTACGACGCAAATGGCTCGCTTGTCTCAAAAACCGACAAATTAAACGAATCAGCGGAGTTTCACCTAATAGCTATGCCTAGCTACCACGCTTATATCTTGGCGGACGACTCTTATTTTAACTCTCTTTTTGTTCAGCTTTTTATCTTTGAAAACTATGATAAAAAACTATTTGAAAAGGTGTCCGGCTCATATGAGGCGAAGATATTTAAGTTGAAAATCTAGCGAAATGTATAAAAGTTTTTTTAAAAGAGCGTTTGATTTTATATTGGCGGCTGTTTTGTCACTTCTTTTTTTGCCGCTATTTGTTGCGACTTTTGCGGCGGTAAGGCTCAAAATCGGCTCGCCTGTATTTTTTACCCAAATGCGCCCCAGACAAAACGGCAAAATCTTTAAAATCTATAAGTTTCGCACAATGACAAACGAAAAAGACAAAAACGGCGAGCTACTACCCGACGAGCAGAGACTAAAAGGGGTTGGCAAGACGATAAGAAGAATAAGCCTCGATGAGTTGCCGCAAATCCTAAACGTCCTAAAAGGCGAAATGAGCTTTGTAGGTCCTCGCCCTCTACTGCCCGAATACCTACCGCTCTACAACGCAAGACAAGCCACAAGACACGACGTAGCGCCAGGAATCACAGGGCTTGCGCAGGTAATGGGGCGAAACGCGATAAGCTGGGATGAGAAGCTCGAGTGGGACGCAAAATACGCCGAACAAATATCCTTTTGGCTTGATATGAAGATACTCGCCCTAACGGCTCTAAAGGTCGTAAAAAGCGAGGGGGTTAGCAAAGATGGTATGGCTACGACCGATAAATTTGGAGGAAGCAAAGCGTGAGAATAGTTATCATAGGGGCGGGCGGACACGCCAAGGTAGTCGCAGACGTGGCAAGGTCGGTGGGGTATGTCGTGGAGTGTTTTGTGGCGGATGACAAAAAAGAGCATTGCGGGCTTCGCGTCCTCACCTTTGAAGAGTTCTCAAAAAGCCCTTTTAGAGTCGCGGCGCTAGGTATCGGTGACAATATCGCTAGAAAAAAAGTGTATGGGGAGCTAAAAGCAAAAGAGATAGAGTTTTCACCCCTCATTCATGCAAGCGCCGTCATATCCCGCAGTGTGCAAATATCCGAAGCGGTCGTAGTAATGCCGCTATGCGTGATAAACGCCGACGCAAAAATAGAAACAGGCGCCATAATAAACTCAGGCGCCATCATAGAGCACGACTGCATAATAGGAGAGTTTGCGCACGTCTCCCCAAATGCGGCTTTGGCGGGCGGTGCAAGTGTAGGTGAATATAGCCATGTCGGTATCGGAGCTAGCGTAATCCAAAATATCAAGATTGGCAAAAATAGCCGTATCGGCGCCGGAGCGGCTGTGATTAGGGATGTTGCGGACGATGTGACGGTGGCTGGGGTTCCGGCTGGAGAGCTTTGTGTGATAAAATAGTTTTCGATAAAAACTGATAAATCAACCCCTGCCGTTTCACCCAAAAGAGCTAAAGACAGATAAGAGCGGCGATATTAAATGGTGAATTGCACGAATGTTATATATCCCAACAACCCATCCCTTTTATGCTAAAATCCAAGCAACCCAAAAAAGAGCAAAACCCATGAAAAAACTCCCAATAGGCATACAATCCCTATCAAACATAAGAGAAGACAACTACATCTACATAGACAAAACAAAAGAGGCTTTAGAGTTAATAGAAAACAGCAAGTATTACTTCCTCTCCCGCCCAAGACGCTTCGGCAAATCCCTATTTCTTGACACCCTATCATCAATCTTTGAGGGCAAACAAGAACTCTTCAAGGGGCTTTATATCTACGACAAATACGACTGGAGCAAAAGCTACCCTGTAATAAAAATAGACTTTGGAAATCAAAAAGCCGAAACCCCTGAAAAACTAAAATCTTTTATCTTGCATAGACTAAAAGACGTTGCTAAGTCTTACGCTATAGAACTTGAAAGAGAAGAGTACTACGAAGCCTTCAAAGAACTAATAACCGCCCTAAAAGAAAAAACAAACTCACAAGTAGTAGTCTTAGTAGACGAATACGACAAACCAATATTAGACAACATAGAAAACCTCCCATTAGCCAAAGAGTTCAGAGAAATCCTAAAAGGATTTTATACAATCATAAAAGGAGCGGATGAAGACCTAAAGTTTGCTTTTCTAACAGGAGTTAGTAAATTTGCCAAAACCTCTATCTTCTCAGGACTAAACAACCTAAAAGACATAAGCCTAGACAAACGCTACTCTACAATATGCGGATACACTCAAAAAGATGTAGAAGAGAGCTTTGAAGAGTATTTGGAGGACGTAGACATAGAAGAGGTAAAAAGATGGTACAACGGTTACTCTTGGCTTGGGATAAGTGTATATAATCCTTTTGATATTCTACTGTTTTTAGACTCTCCCGATAAGGAGTTTAGAGCTTATTGGTTTGAGACGGGGACTCCTACTTTTTTGATTAAGCTAATCGAAGAAAAAGGATACTATCTACCCAATCTTGAAAGCTGCATAGTCGGAGACTCTCTTGTAAACTCTTTTGAGATAGAGGATATAAAGATAGAGTCTATACTTTTTCAAAGCGGGTATTTGACTATCAAAAACTCTCAAAGAACAGGCGCAAAAACAACCTATACGCTAAAAATCCCAAATATTGAAGTTCAAAGCTCTTTTGCGGAAAGTCTAATCCCCTTGCTCACAAAAGAAGACGCACAAACTAGGCGACAAATCGTCATATACAACGCCCTTTTTACCGCCGACCTAGAAACCTTCAAAACTACTATAATCTCCCTGTTTGCCTCTATCCCCTACAACAACTACACAAAAAACAAGATAGAAAACTATGAGGGGTATTACGCTTCTGTTATCTATGCCTATCTAGCCTCACTGGGTATAGATATGATAGCCGAGGACACGACCAATAAAGGAAGAATAGACTTAACGCTAAAACTTCAAAACTTTATCTATATCTTGGAGTTTAAAGTAGACGGAGAGGGTAAAGCTCTAAAACAGATAAAAGATAAAAACTACGCAGACAAATACAAAAACGAGAATAAAGAGATTTGGCTTGTTGGTGTGGAGTTTGATTCGGTAAGTAGAGGAGTTGGTGCGGTGGAGTGGGAGAGAGGGTAGGACTCTTTCTTAGGTTTTGCGCCAACCTGTAGCATACTTAGATTTCTTTTTTAGGGAGTACTAAAAAAATTCGAGTAGCCCAGAGGGCGCATCCACCAAAGCGTCCGCTCCGTACGCCAGTAGCTCCTCTCTATCCCGAAACCCCCATGTTACGCCAACCGCATAAAAGCCGCCGTTTTTTGCGGTTAACATATCTGTTTTGGTGTCTCCGACAAAGATTATCTCTCTTGGTTTAAGCTCAAGCATAGCGGCAATCTCTAGTGCGCTTTGCGTATCTGGTTTGACGCTATAGCCGTCTCTTTGTCCAAATACCGCCTCAAATTTATACTCTCCAAAAAATCTATCAACACACGCTTTTGTAAGCTCATGCGGTTTGTTTGAAAGAACCGCTTGCTTGATTCTCAAACCCTCTAAAGCCGCAAGAGTTTCGCAAACGCCGTTATATGGTTTTGAGGCGCCGGATGATGCTTCATAGACCGCTTTAAACTCATTCGCCATTTTTGCTATTAGCGCCTCATCATCTGTCCTAGCCGCTTTTGCCATGAGGTTTTTTGAGCCCTCTCCGGCTAGATACCGATACTCATCTTTGCTTCTTACGCCAAAACCACGAGAGACAAGAACCTCGTTTGCAAAATTTGCCACATCCTCCAAAGAGTCAAGCAAGGTGCCGTCAAGGTCAAATATAACTCCCAGCTTTTTCATTCTTTGACAAGCGCTTTCGACCACAACTCCATCTTTTCGTTTATGGCGGGCATCGGCGCCTCTAAAAAGCTAATTACAAAGTCGTTTTCTCTCTCGCATATACCCACAGAGCGAGGTCTTGCCGCCAACATTTGCGGACTAGGGAGTTTTTGACCAAAACAAAACACCACAAGTCTAGCGTCTAATATCTCAGGAGCCACCACGCCGCCACCCAGCCCTTTTGTGTGCGCATAGTGGTCAAATTCGCCAATATACGCCGCAACTTCGTCTTTATCTATCAAATCTTTAAAATACATAGCAATATCCCTTGCGTTTGCAAATCTGCACTCGCTTTTGTCTATCTCAATAGTAAAAATAGGGTATTTTTCCATAAATGTCATCTGTTTCATAACTGCCTCTTTTTTTTAAAATCTAGTAAATTTGAACGCCATAAAGCCCAGTATCTCTTCAACTTCTCTTGAGACCTCTTCGATAATCTCCTCTGTTTCGCCACCGTATATTTTTGACATCAATACGCCGTTACTGACCGATACTACGCACTCTCCGGTTGATTTTTCGTAGATTGCTATAGAGATTGGCATTGACACCGCCATTTTTTTGCGCTTATCTGCGCTTAGCATTTGACCCGCATATTTTGAATTGCAGTATTTGACGATACTTACTTTGCCTACGTCTTTGCCACCGCCCGCTTTTATCTCCCCCGCTTGATCTATTACCGATATGACTTTCCAGCCCTCATGTGCGTTTATACGATTTACAACCGTCTCTACTGTTTTATTATAGTCAAACGGGCTTTTATGCTCCAAAATAAGAGCTTGCTTTGAAAATATCTGAATCAAAAAAGCCGCGACAATAGCCCCGACAAAAAGCGACACAACCGCCGTAAGCGTGATATATACTCTATTCATCTTTTTACTCCTCTACGCAAATCTGTTTGTTGTTGATATTTATCAGCGTCATTATCGACACATAGCCTATAACCAATGTAGCAATGCCCAAAAGAACCGCACCTAAAACCCCGTAAAACACCGAGCCGCTCGCCTGATAAGCGCTCATAAAAGCGATAGCCGCCGCATCAAGAGGAAACGTAAAAGCCCACCATGAGATAAAAAATTTGAGCCCCAAAAAACTTCTTCCCATAAAAAACAGTAGCGCCGTAAAAAACAGCGTCATATTAAGAAGCATCATAGCCGTAAAATCAAAAGCGCCGTAAAGTCTCATATACGCCACAAAACCAACAGCCGGAGGGGCTATATAGATAAAAAGAGTCGGAATAAATTTTTGTGCAAGCTGATGGTGAAAAACAATACGATAAAACACGATAGTCCCAAGCAGAAGCCAAAAAAATATTCCGACGCTAAAAAAATATAGCGAAACCTCTTTTGGCAAAAAATCCACACCAACCACAGGCACAAGCACATTTCCAACTATCGGAATAAACCACGCCGGATTTGTATGCAGTATCTCAAAGTTGTGACGAACCCAAAAACTAACGACATAAAAAGTCATGAATAGATGGATAAGCGTCCCAAAACCCCATAGTATCATGGCGACAAACGGAAAGTAAAAATAAAAAGCTATAGAGAGCAAAAGAAGAGAGATAGAGATAGCGGCAAAAAAGTTGATGCGTATCGGATGGAAAAAGTCAGCCTTCACCTCTTCAAAGTGCGTAAACGCTTTTACGAGATAAAAAAACGAAATAACAACAAAAGTCACAGCCGCTGAAAACATCAAGAACTCATATATAATTTTTGGAGTTTGAAACAGATGGTGAGCTTTTTGGTATGCGATAGCAAGCCCGCTAAGCCCCATCACTACGGCGAAAAAAGGAATTGGAAAATGTTTTATCCTCTCCACAATCAATCTCCCACTATTTATAATTTAGCGTTTATTTTATAATAACACAACTGTAGATAATATTAATTTAAAGTACATTGAATATTATACGCCTAAAAGAAGCAAAGCTCCTTTTAGGCGGCAAGGGCACAAGCGTCCTTTGTGAACCTCTGAAGCTACCCGCATAAATGCGGGAGAATATTTGAATTTACGCACTTTTTTGCTAAATCATTAAGACTTTTTACAACATTCAGCAATAAGAGTTTAAAATGGTAGTGATATATTTTATAAAAATTTTAGGAGTTTGACTTATGGTAATTAAAACTATTTGTAAATTTTTTTTACTATTAATCACTCTGCTTGGCGTCGCATACGCTGATGATTTTGTCCTTGAAGAAAGAAATGACAACTCCTCACACCTTGAAAAACTTAACCCTGACGATGTAGAACTTTCAAAGATATTTAGTGCGGATATTAGGTGCGATGAGAATTTTTTGAAAGCGATTGACAGCTCTATAAACTTTTATGCGTCGATACTCGGTACAGACCAGCTTTTTTCATACGCAAACGAAGAGTATACGCCGCTTCAAATGCTTCACTCTCTTATCATGTTTCGCAAAATGGCGACCGTCGATAGACCTTTTGATGAGTTTTTAATAGAACTGCAAGAGCGTTTTGACCTATACACTCCAAAAAATCAAACAAGCGGCTCCAAATTTACAGGCTACTATACGCCTGAGATTCCGGCAAGCGTCGTAAAAACGCGAGACTTTAACCACCCTCTTTATCTTTCAAAAACAAAAATCAAATCGAATAAAGCAGATTTTTATGTCCAAGCCACAAACGATATAAAAGTTTTGGTGATGGAGGGCACCGGTATATTGACTCTTAAAGATGGTCAGACGTTTAATATACAATATGCGGGCAAGAAAAAAGTACTGATAGCCCCGTCCAAAAAAAAAGTTAAACTTGCAAAAAAAAGCTCAAAAAAAACGCTTGCTAAAGCCAAACTAAAACCAAAAGTAAGCTCAAAAGCTGTGTTTTACATAACGCAAAGCAAAGCGTTGGGTTCAATATCCACAGAGCTAGTTCCAGGATATAGTGCTGCAATGGATATGAGCTTAACGCCCGCCGGAAGCCTGATATACGTCAAAGGCGAAGACAAAAACGACACAAACGCAAATCAAGTAGTAGTCTTAAATGAAGAGCCAAAAAAAGAGAAAAAAAGCGCTTTTGAGAGCTTTATGCTGGTTCACGACATCGGGCAAGCTATAAAAGGTCTTGGCAGAATCGATATATATTGCGGCGAGGGCAAAACCGCAAAAAGTTACACATACGACGTGTCGACTACCAAAGGTTTGGTGTATCTGTTGATTGCCAAAAAGAACGCTTTATTGGATTTTTTACCGCAAGGAATTAGATAATGATGGATAGAAGATTTTTTGCAAAATTTTGCTTGGGAGCGGCGGCGACAACTCTTTTTGCCGAGGATTTAAGCAGAGCTCAAAAAAAAGACGTAGAGGTATTTTTGACCGTTGACGACGGCTGGTACTATAAAGACGAGATACTTGCCATTGCCAATCGCTACAATGTCCCACTCAATCTATTTATCATAGGTCAAATAATAGAAAAAGAGCCAAAAGTATGGGCAAAAGCGATTGAAAGAGGGCATTTGCTAGGCTCCCACACATACAATCACCACAAGCTATCTCGTATTAGCGAGGGTGTCGCGGTAAAGGACTTCAAACAATACAAAAAATCAGTTACAAACTCCCTTGGCACTGAAAACTACGAAAAAATAAAATTTTTCAGATACCCGTATGGTGACAAAGGAAACAAACACACAAGCGTAGCTACCAAAAAAATACTTGCCGATAGCGGCTGGCAAGAGTCGTGGTGGAATATGGATTTGTCGTTTGCCTCGAGTAAATACGGCGTTAGCGCCTTTAAAGACCCGCACGAGCAGCTAACATTTTTTTCAAAAAATATAAAAAGCATAAACGTTCCACTTTTTCACTTCAAAAATCCGGACGTAAAAACTTTGGAGCTTATCATCGAGCACGGAGTTGCAAACGGATATAAGTTTTCAAGACTGGATAACAAAAAAGCTTTTTGCGGAGTATAGTTGTTAGCAAAAGTGTATATAGAAGTTACAAATTTTTGCGGGCTTAACTGCTCTTTTTGCGAACCGCCAAAATCAAAACCGCTTCAAATGGAGCTTTCGCTGTTTGAAAAAATAAATAGCGAACTCCAAGGAAAAACAAAAAGCTTGGCGTATCACCTTTTGGGAGACCCACTAACGCTTCTAAACCTAAAAAGCTACCTTGACATATCTCAAGCCTACTCACACTCCGTAGAGCTCACCACCAGCGGTTTTTACCTAAAAGATTTTGACCAAAACCTCCTGCTACACCCCGCAATAAAACAGATAAACTTCTCTTTGTCTTCATACTTTGCAAACACAAAAAAAATAGAGAGTCTTGAGGCGTATATGGGGCGGATTATCGGTTTTTGCAAATTTAGCGCTCAAAATCCAAAAAGATTTATTAATCTAAGATTGTGGAATATGGGGGATGAGAGGTATCAAGAGTTTAACGCTAGGATTGAAAGTATCTTGACAAAAGAGTTTGGCGTTTTGGATTTTAGCGCTAACAAAACAAGAGTGGCGCCGTACACCATACTAGTTAAAGACAAAATATTTAGTTGGCCCTCATCAGCTAAAAGCGTCGTATCAGAGAGCGGGAGTTGTCTGGCCATATCCTCTCAGCTCGCTTTTTTGACAAACGGCTTTGTCGCTCCGTGTTGCTTGGACACACAAGCAGATATGAAGCTAGGCGACATAAACGAGCAATCTTTAGATGAGATACTTGACTCACAAAAAGCCAAAAATATGAGAGAGGGATTTAAAAGAGGCGAATTGGTAGAGATGATGTGTAAAACTTGCGGTTTTAGAGAGATAAGGGTGGACTTACGCAGTTGACCTTATGCGCTGAAAGCACTTAAAATGCGTTATTTTCTCCGGCAAAGCCGGTAGCTTTAGGGGGATGCAAGGGGCGAACAGCCCCTGCCGCAAATACGGGCTTTGCTCGTGTTTGCGCATAACATCAGTTGTAATTCTTAAAGCGCAACCACCATATTTCGCCCGCCTCTTTTTGCCGCATACAGCGAGTCGTCAACCTGTTTTAAAAACTCCCTTATGCTAGAATCAGGGCTATACTCGGCGACTCCAAAACTAGCGGTTACTCTTTGGGCTTTTTCAAAACAAGCGGACTCTATCTCCATTCTTAAATTCTCAGCCATCACTTTGGCTCCGTCCAAAGACGTATTTGGAAGCATTATCATAAACTCTTCACCGCCCCACCTTGCAAACACATCGGTCTCTCTTATATTGCAAGATATTGTCTCACACAGCTTTACCAGCACTTCGTCGCCTATATCGTGACCATAAGTGTCGTTAATATCCTTAAAATGGTCGATGTCTAGCATGATAAGAGTAAGAGGCAATCTATATCTATCAGATTTTTTTACCTCAAAACTTAAAAGTTCGTTTAATTTTAGTCTATTAAATATTTTTGTTAGTGCGTCGGTTGCGGCTAGCGTTTCTAATATTTTGGCTCTGCTCTCCAGCTCTGTAATATCAGACATTGTGACAATATAAAGCTCCTCTTCTTCATCCAAAAACTTAGCCGCTTTAACCATAAACGTTTGAAGTTCGCCGGTTTTTTTATTTGTTATTTTTGCGATATTTCTGTCAAATCTACTGCTGCGAAGATTTTTTATCCGCTCCACACCGTCTATTTTACAGATAGAGTCGCCATCGCCACCAATCATTTGAGACTCAATAGAGCCGTAAACTTTTTTAAACTCCTCTATATCCTTAACGTCAAAAAACTCTAAAAAACTTTTATTGACCTCTATAATATCCATTCCGCTCGTAAGTATGATCAAATCTTCTTGCAAGTTCAAAATGGCTTCAAATCTTCTTTGCTGTTTTTGCACCTCTTTTTCTAGTATGATGTCGTGACTTTTGCGCTCTATCACCTTAACCAAATTGTCTATATCTACAGGTTTTAAGAGAAAGTCGCTAACTCCGACTTCAATAGCTTCAAGCAAAAACTCAGACTCGTTATATGCGGTAGTTATGATAATTGGAATATTCTTATCATACTTTCTTATCTCTTTCGCCATATCAAGACCGTTTAATCTTGGCATATTAATATCAGCTACAATCATCTCCGGCGCATACTCCAAAAAGGCTTTTAGCCCCTCCTTGCCATCGGAGGCGCTTATCACTTCTTTGACGATTCTACCAAGTAACTGCCCTAGCTGCTCTCTGATAATGCTTTCATCTTCCACATATAAAAGTTTAATTGGAATTTTACTTTTTATTTTCAAGAACTTTTCCATTGGTTGATTTTAATGAATTATATTTTATTATTAATCTTATCACGCTATTTTAGTGACTCAACGCTTTACTTTTGCCCAAATCCGGATGCAAATTCGACACATTGTTTTAAATTGGGCAAAAACTCCAAAAATCCGTCAAGACTCATCATCGTTGACGCATCAGATAACGCCTCTTTTGGATTTGGATGAACCTCAAAGAAAAACCCTTTTACATGGCAGATAGCCGCACACTTGGCTAGATATGGGGCGTATTTTGGGTCTCCGCCGCTTTTTGAGCCTTCTCCGCCTGGTCGTTGCGTAGAGTGTGTCGCATCCATGATAAGAGGCAAGCCAAACTCCGCCATATCAAGCATATTTCGATAATCCACGACAAGGTTATTATAACCAAACATTGTGCCGCGCTCTGTTAGCATAATGTCATTTGCGCCGCTCTCTTTTAGCTTAGCGACAACATTTTTCATATCCTCACCAGACATAAATTGCGGTTTTTTGACGTTTATAGGCTTACCAGTCTTTGCGGCGGCGACCAACAAATCCGTCTGTCTCGCCAAAAACGCCGGAATCTGCAGAATATCAACATATTGCGCCGCAATATAAGCTTGATAACTCTCATGTATATCGGTAACCGTCGGAACTCCAAACTTTTGCGATATTCGCTTTAGCTCTTTTAGCCCCTCTTCGATACCAGGTCCCCTACAGCTTGCAATAGAACTCCTATTTGCCTTATCAAACGAAGCTTTAAATACATACTTAATACCAAGAGAGTCACACGCCCTTTTTAGCTCGCCCGCTATTTTGTCGTTTATCTCATCACTCTCAAGCACGCAAGGTCCCGCAAACAAAAACATATCGCTCTCTGTTATCTCAAAAAAATCCACTATATTCATCTAAAAAAATCCTAAAATTAAACTTCAACACCAATAATACCAATTAATATCTGCCGCATCAGCGGCTAGCTTTAGTGCCACAGCGGCTAGCGTAGCTCAGACGGGCTTTGCCTGTCTTGAGCGTATCATAACGGATTGTAAGAGCTTTTAGCTTACAATTTCAGCAAATAGCGAGCCAACAAACAAGGATAAAAAATTGAAAGAGACGAGATTGCCCGCCGAATGGGAAGAGCAAAGCTTTGTTCAGCTCACCTGGCCTCATGCAAATAGCGACTGGGGGTTGTATTTTGACGAAGTAGAGCCGGTATTTTTGAATTTGGCAAATGAGATAGCCAAAAGAGAGACACTTCTTATTGTAGCGGATGACGACGAAAAAGTAATACACAAGCTAAAACTGTTTGGCGTCAATATGAACAACGTAAAAATCGTCGAAATAGAGTCAAACGACACATGGGCGAGAGACCACGGCGGCATTACGATAGAAAAAAGCGGCAAACTAATTGTTATGGACTTTATGTTTAACGGCTGGGGGCTAAAGTTTGCCTCAGATAAAGATAATTTAATTACCCAAAACCTCAAAAGAGCCAAAGTTTTCAAAAAAATAAAAAGTGTTCCCTTTACGCTAGAGGGCGGCGCCATTGAGACGGACGGACAAGGAACACTCCTTACAACTATTGAGTGCTTACTATCTCCAAATAGAAATCAAGGCGTGTCAAAATCAAAAATCGAAAAAAAACTTAAAAAATATTTGGGTTTTGATAGGGTATTATGGCTTGAACACGGTTACTTAGCCGGAGACGACACCGATAGCCACATAGACACGCTAGCTAGATTTTGCGACGAAGAGACAATCTGCTATGTCGTATGCGAAGACAGAGACGATGAGCACTATATAGAGCTTAGGCTGATGGAAGAGGAGCTTAAAAAGCTTAAGACAAGAGAGGGTAAATCCTACAATCTAGTCAAACTGCCAATGCCTGAGGCAAAATATGACGCCGACAACAATAGGCTACCCGCCACATACGCAAATTTTTTAATTATCAACAAAGCCGTGCTTGCGCCGACATACAACGATAAAAACGACGCAAAGGCGCTAAAGATTTTGAAAAAATGCTTTAGAGACAGGGAGGTTATCGGCATTGACGCAAGTGCCCTAATACTATGGCACGGCTCAATCCACTGCGTGACAATGCAATACCCAAAAGGTCTGATAGAGATTGCTTAGCGCCAAGCGTAGCTATAATGGGCTTTGCCCGTCTTTTCGTACTATATTATGATATGAGGTTTTATATGACACTAAAAGTAGGACTAATTCAACAAACTTGCTCTGAAGATAGAGCTGAGACAACCTCAAAAACGATGGATATGATAAGAAGCGCGGCGGCAAAAGGTGCAAAGCTGATATGCTTGCAAGAGCTTCACACGGGCGTCTATTTTTGTCAAGCCGAAGAGGTGGATAGGTTTGATATGGCGGAGAGTATTCCGGGGGCTTCTACGGACGAGTTTGGGGCTTTGGCTAAAGAGCTTGGCGTGGTTATTGTGCTCTCTTTATTTGAAAAGAGGGCGGCGGGGCTATATCACAATACGGCGGTTGTTTTGGAAAATGACGGCTCTATAGCCGGAATATACCGTAAAATGCACATACCAGACGACCCCGCTTTTTATGAAAAATTCTATTTCACCCCTGGCGACCTTGGCTTTAACCCGATAAAAACAAGCGTTGGAAATTTAGGTGTGCTGGTGTGCTGGGATCAGTGGTATCCGGAGGGAGCTAGAATTATGGCGATGAACGGCGCCGATGTGCTTATTTATCCAACCGCAATCGGCTACAATCCAAACGACGCAAAAGATGAAAAAATCCGCCAAAGAGATGCGTGGATAATCTCGCAAAGAGCGCACGCAGTGGCAAACGGGCTAAATGTCATCAGCATAAATAGAGTCGGTCACGAGGCTGATTTTTCAGGAGTTGGAGGCGGTATTAGATTTTGGGGAAATAGCTTTGTGGCGGGTCCTCAGGGCGAATTTTTGGCGCATGCAAGCGAAGATTATGAAGAGGTTATCACTTGCGAAATTGACTTTGAAAGAAGCGAAAACGTGCGAAGATGGTGGCCGTTTTTTAGAGATAGAAGGATAGACGCTTACGGCGACATCCTGAAAAGATGGGGTAAATGATAATTATCCCCGCCCGCCTCGCCTCCAGCAGGTTTCCAAACAAAATATTAGCGGATGTGCTAGGCGTTCCGATGGTCGTTAGATGCGCAAAAAACTTAGAGGGTATAGACGACGTAGTTGTGGCGTGCGACGACGAGGGTGTAAAAAGCTTATGCGAAAGCTACGGCATAAAAGCGATAATAACCTCAAAAGAGCACAACAGCGGCACGGATAGAATAAACGAAGCCGCAAAAACGCTAGGCCTAAAAGATGATGAGATAGTCGTCAACGTGCAAGCCGACGAGCCTTTTTTGGAGGGCGAAATAGTCTTAAAAGTAAAAAACCTGATAGCAAGCGAGCCGCTTGATTTTAAGATGGCGAGTTGCTATAAGCAGATAGACAAACATCTAGCCGAAAATCCAAATATGGTCAAAGTAGTCACGGATGATGAGAGTTACGCCGTGTATTTCTCCAGAAGCCCTATTCCATACGATAGAGACGGCGGTTTTTTTGATTATAAAGGGCATCTTGGCATATATGGTTTTGACGTAAAAAGTCTACATAAGTTTTGCGCGCTTGGCTCCTCAAAGCTTGAAAATGTCGAAAAACTAGAGCAGCTAAGGGCGATAGGGGCGGGGTATAAAATCAAAATGATAGAGGTTGAGACGGATAGTTTTGGTATTGACACGCCTGAGGATTTGGCGGAGGCTATACGAGGTAATACAAAATAACCAAACTTAACCAAATATAAAACTTGTACCCAACTTTGTATAAAATTTTGTTTTTTGGTATAATGATTTTAATTTTTTAAGAATTGGGGTGACGGTGGAGTTTCGAGAGTACACGAGCGAACAACGAAAGCACATAATGGACGCTTCATATCTATACGAAAGATATATCTCAAAGCTACAAGAATACACACAAAACTACAAGTACTCCATGTTTTGGCACAAGATCGGTAACAGGACATATTTGGCGAAAAAAAAATCACACGGCATAAAAGGCGAAGTGCGAAAGTATCTAGGTAAACAAAATGCCGAAACTACGGCTATATATGACGCTTTTACAGCCAGAAAATCGGCTTTGACGCAGGAGCTAATAGTGCTAGACAGAGAGATAAAAACCAAAGAGGCGATAAACAAAGCTTTAAAGCTCACAAGGGTGCCAAACGCAATCGTGAATATATATAGAAGACTCAACGAGCTATGCCTTAACGACAAGCTAGTACTGATAGGCACAAATGCGCTTTATTGCTACGAGGCGCATTGCGGCGTGTTTTTGGAGAATGCGGCGCTCTCGACCATTGATATAGATATTCTTGGTAGGCGAAACAAAAAGCTCTCTTTTGCGTTCAAAGAACTCATGGGCGACAAAAAGATAGTGGAATTGATAAAGTCTATTGACAAAAGTTTTGAGCAAAATCAAAAAGCGCCATATCAGTTTGTCAACAAAGCAAATGTTTGCCTAGAAATAATCAACCCCGCCCCAAAGCAGATGCGGCTAGAAAACGCAAATAACGACTATTTTACCGATGCGGTGTCGTTGGAGCTAGACAAAATGGAGTGGCTGGAAAATTCTAGGCTATTCAAAGCCGTTGTAGTCGCAGATAACGGCAAAATAGCAAGTATAACCACCTTGCACCCGATGGATTTTGCGATATACAAAAACTGGCTCTCACAAAAAGACGATAGAGCTCCGCTCAAAAAAGCAAGAGACGCCGAACAATCCAAAATAACGACAAAGCTAGTGCTAGAGTATATGACAGACATAGACGCAAAAGAATATATTGCAAAAGCAAAACACTTCAAAAACGAAGCTGTAGCAGACTATGAAAAAAATGTTTTGGATGTTTTGAAAAACAAAAAATGAATTTCCGGTATAGTAAGGTCAATAAATGCAAAAATTAGCTTGTAATTAAAGGTTGCAAATGAGAGATTTAGAGAAAATAAAAGCTTTCTTGTTTGACGTGGACGGAGTTCTTACGGGTGGTGAAATCATCTATGCAAATGGCGGAGAAGAGGCGAAGGCTTTTAATATCAAAGATGGCTGGGCTATTGTCGAGATCAAAAACCACGGCTTTATAAGCGGTATTATCACAGGCAGAAGCTCTGAACTTGTGACAAAAAGGGCGGCGGAGTTGAAAATAGACTATCTAGTCCAAGGCGAGCTAAAAAAGCTAGAGGCGTATGAGAGATTTAAAGAGCAATACGAGTTGCAAGACGAAGAGATAGCCTACATCGGCGACGACCTTATCGACTTGCCTATCCTTATTAGATGCGGCTTTGCGGTATGTCCCGCCGACTCTTGCAAAGAGGTGAGAAAAAGAGTTCACCTGATAAGTGAATTTGGAGGCGGCAAAGGTGCCGCTAGAGAGATGATAGAAAAAGTCCTAAAGGCGCAAGATAAGTGGAAAACGATAGTTCACAGCTTTTTATAGACACAAAAGAGGGGTTTACTTTTGGATTTAGACACGGCTTTTGCGAAGAGTGCGCCGGCAGATGTTGCACAGGCGAGAGCGGCTATATTTGGATAAGTGAAGAGGAGGCTCTTAAGGTGGCTTCATTTTTGCTTGTCACTCTTCAAAACCTTTTTGAGAACTACCTTTTTTTTGCAAGCAAAAAGCTTAGCCTAAGGGAAAAAGAGTATAAGGACGGGTACGCTTGTATATTTTTTGACGAAACGGCAAAAAACTGCTCCATATACGAGGTAAGACCCTCGCAGTGCAGAACGTTTCCATTTTGGGATTATTATAAAACACACACAAAAGAGGCTCTAATAGAATGTCCAGCATTAATTATGCTTTGAGTATCTGCTTATTATCGTTTCTATTTTTGGGATGCGCCGTAAAAGAGCAGCCAAAAACAAACAATGAGGCAAACGCAACAAATATACAAATCTTGCCAAAAGAGAGCAAAAGCACTCAAAGTAGCTATGTTGATATACAAAATATAGACGAAGCCGCCCTCTTTATGGCTGTAGTAGAAGCTCTTGACGGCGGTGGGTACGAACGCGCCGCCGAATATCTATCAGCCCTATACAAAAAAACCGCAAAAAGACAGTATCTAGTCGAGCTGGCAAGAGTCTATTCAATACTAAACAATTTTGAAAAAGCGGAGTCTCTTTTGCTATCAGCCGTATCGGCGGATGAGAACAACACAGACGCAAAAAAGATGTTGGCGGCAAACTACATCGGGCAAAAAGAGTATGGAAAGGCTTTTGTCATAGCGGAGGGCATAGCCTTAAAGACAAAACAAAAAGACGACTACGATACGGCTGCAAGCATAGCTTTTGTGATTAACGATTATGCGGCGGCTCAAAAATATTTTAGACTCTCATACGACATAAAACCGGAAAATACAACCGCCGATAAAATAGCGGCAATACTCTACGCCGAAAACAAAAGCGCCGAAGCGGGCGCATTTTTGGAGACGCATGTCAGGATGTTTGGGTGTTCCAAATATCTTTGCGAAAAGCTTGCGGCGTCATATATCGAGAAAAACGATAAAAGCGGAGCGCTTGAGACGTACAAAAAACTCTATTTTAAGCTTAAAGATGAAAAATATATTAAACAGATTATAGAGCTAAGCGTCGTCGGTTCCGATATAGACGGACTAATAGCTTTTTTAAAAAAGAGCAAAAAAGACGAGAAATTACTTTTTGAGGCGTATAAGTACAAAAAAGATAACAAAAACGCCGCCATTATCGCCATGAAGCTTTACAAAAAAACAAAAGATCTCAACTATCTTGCGCAATCTGTAATTTATAAGTTTGAGAGTTATCCCGAGAAAAAACCAAACGCCCTTATAAAAGAGAGCGTCAAAGACCTTGGCACAGTGACGGCTAAGATACAAAACGACGTATACGATAACTATCTTGGCTACCTGCTAATAGATTATGATATTGACGTATCAAGAGGCGTGGAGCTTGTCAAGAGAGCTCTTACAAAAGATCCAAACTCTGTTTTTTATAAAGACTCTTTGGCGTGGGGATATTACAAACAAAAAAAATGCGTCGAAGCGCTTGAGATTATGAAAACAATAACAACCGAACTAAAAGACGATAAAACAATAATCGAACATATGGAGGCAATTAAAAAGTGCGTGGGGAACAAAAGTGATACTAGATAAAATAATTAAGCAAACAAAAGAAGATTTAGAAAAAAGAAAAAAAGATTTTGGCTTGGAGTGGCTGGGTCGAAGTCTCGCCTATAATCCGTATGCACCAAGAGACGTTAAAAGCGTTCTTACAAGTACTGAGGAGAATAAATATCGCATTATCGCCGAGGTAAAAAAAGCTAGTCCGTCAAAAGGCGTAATAAGAGAAGATTTTGACCCCGTATCTATCGCAAAAGAGTATGAGGCGGGCTTTGCCGATGCGCTATCTGTGCTAACGGAGCCGCACTTTTTTCAAGGGAATTTGGAGTATCTGCCGCAGATTCGCAGATATGTTCCGATGCCGCTACTTAGAAAAGATTTTATAGTAGACGAGTACCAAATCGTAGAGGCGCTTGTGTATGGAGCGGATTTTGTGCTATTAATCGCAAAAGCTTTATCTTCCTCGGAGCTAAAAAGACTTTATGAGTATGCGCTAAACGTCGGACTTGAGGCGCTGGTCGAAATACACGATAAAGATGATCTCAAAAAAGCCATGTATGCCGGAGCGTCTATTATCGGCATTAATCACAGAAATTTAGAGAGTTTTGAGATGGATATGAGTCTTAGCGAAACCCTTATACCGCTTATCCCAAACAACAAAATAATAGTCGCCGAAAGCGGTATAAATAGCTTTGAAACAGTAAAAAACCTAAGCCAAATAGGCGTGGACGCTTTTTTGGTTGGGGAGCATTTTATGAGGCAAACGGATATTGTAAAAGAGGTAAAAACATTTAAGGGGCTATAAAAGGGTAATCTTATTGCCGCCCTCGCCTCTTGATACTAGCGCCGCTTCGCCGGCTCTTTTTATAAGAGCGTCGCCATCGTCGCCATCTTCTATCGTCGCAACTCCAAAACTACAGCTAATGCGTCCAACGGTGTCAAAGATGTGCATCTCAATAAGCTCTCTTAAGTTCTCAGCCAAAGACGCCGCTCCCTTGATGTTTGTATGAGGCGTAATAATAAAAAACTTCTCACCATCCTCTCTCGCGGCTGTGTCTATTTTTCTTATGCTTGTTTTAATAAAATTGGCAAGCTCTTTAAGCGTATTTTTGGCGGCAACGTCTCCGTGTGTCTCCTCAATTGCTTTATAATTATCAACCTCCAACGTAATCATGGAGAGATAGCCGCCGTATCTACTGCGTCTAGTAAACTCCATATCAAGAGCCTCCGTGAACATTTCCATATCAGGAAGCCCTGCTAGAGAGTCATACTTGCTCTCTTCCAAAGGTTCTTCAGAGCTCTTAGTTGCACCTTTTTCATGAAGCTTTCGTTTTGACATATCATTGTATATCGCAACATAATACTTGCCCTCAAATTCGCTCTTATCTTGCACCACGCTAATAGAAAGCCATGCGTTAAACGGCTTGCCGTCTCTTCTCTTGCTCCATATCTCGCCCTCCCAGTAGCCCTCAGAGCCAAGTGCTTCCCACGTCTTTTTGTAAAATACATCTTCATGCTTGCCAGATCTTAAGATACTGATTTTTTTACCCGCTATTCTCGCAGCTTGATAACCAGTCATAGACTCAAAATATGAGTTTGCAAAAACTATATTCTGTTTTGAGTCGGTCACCAAAATCCCCTCTTTGAGAGTTTTTGTGACTATGCTCGCTACCAAAACTTTTCTAAAGTCGCCTTTTTTCTGGCTAATATCAGAAAATACAAGCATTGTTCCTTCGCTTTTGCCATTGACAACAAGCGGTGCCGTGACGTATGACACATCGATTGTGGAGCCGTCTTTTTTCATATACACATCTTCGCCGGAAGAACAAGCCCCGTTTATCGCAAGACTCTTTGCGACTCCGGCTCCGCCGTCTTCAGGTAAATATACATCATCCTCGGACTTGCGATACATCAAATCATGAGCCGTTTGTTTTTGAAGCTCCTCTTTGGAGTATCCTAGCATACTTAGCGCCGCCCTATTTGAGAGAACCACGTCACCCTCTCTACTAAGACACAACACTCCATCCTTCATAAACTCTATCGAAGACTCAATTTTTTGCATCGGTTTTGAGTTGTCAAATGGTAACGGGGATAAAGATTTTTTAGCCACAATCTGCATAAAAACTATAAATACAGCTCCAATAACCGCAGCAGTCAAAAAGAATGAAAGAGTGATTTCCGCTACTTTTCTAATATTTGGTTCGCGCGCAACTTCGATAGCTCCATAATAAAAAAAGAGCACTTCAATAAGTGTAGCCGCCATAATAAAAACACTTATAGCTCCAAAATACTTATAATCTCCGTCTTGCTTCAAAGGACTTCCTTTATTCAATGTGACGTAACGACAAGCCGTTAAAGGCGTCCGCCTCAGGCGACAAAGCTCTTAATTGCTATCAATATAAGCTATTTTATCGAAAAGCGATTTAATCATCCAAAACAGTAGTTTATGGTAATAAATTTCTATACTTTATGTTTAATATTGCAAAGAGAAGACTATTTTGTAGTCTCTTTTTTGCCGCCGATAAGCGACTGTCTCCACTCTTGATATTGTCGGCGGCATTATATTTGCTAGCATAACGTATATTCAATATAAAGGCGGCAGATGGCTTTAACAAGATTTGTGGCGGTGCTTCTCTGTCTTCTGTGGACGGCGGATGCAAAAACTATTTTTAAACTCTCCGCCATCATAGGAGGCGAAATAGACATAGAGCTTTTCTCTCCAAAAAGCGTCCAATTTCACCCGTCCGGCAAATATTTTTACATAGAGGCGTTAGAAAGCGGTAAAACTATCTGCTATGAGAGCGAGAGTTTGCAAAAAAAGTGGAGCGAAAAGCATAGTTTTGACACAAAAAACGCCCTCTCTTACGAAGACGACGGTTTTGTAAAGCCTAAGAATGGTAGTGTTTGGAGCGGTGAGCCATCAGAGGCGGTCATATCAAAAAACGGCGACTATCTTTTTGTCGCAAACTACGCCAAAGGTTTTGAGCGCGAAGGTTTTGTAAGCGTCGTAGAGCTTAAAACCAAAAAAAATATCGGTGTAATACCAGCGTCTCAAACACCAAAAACAGTGACTCTCTCAAACGACCAAAAAACGCTTTTGATTACAAACGAGGGTGACAACTCCGTAACTTTTTGGAACATAGAAAACCCCTCAAAGCCGCGTATGATAAGCCATATCTACCTAGGCGACAAAAGTGGATACAACCTCGAATTAAGAGGCGCAACGTTTACGCCAAACGACAAATACGCACTCATATCGGGCGCAAAAAGCAACGGAGAGATATATGTAGTCGCCCCGCAAAGAGGATTTATCAAAGCCTTTAGAGCGCCTTTTGGGCAAATAAGAGATATTGTCTCATCAAAAAAGTTTGGTGCGTACTACTTTTCTACGACGACAGGTCAAGAGGTGTGCTCTGTATCTCACAGTGCGATTGAGGAGATAATAAGCGGAGCGGAACCCTCAAGCAAAGCCGCTAGATGCAAAAAACTAAACTCTCCGCTAAGAACCATAGATATTAGCGACAAACAGGGCGTTGGTGTGGCGACGCTTTATTCAAGTTGTGAAATAGCTTTTTTTGATCTTAAAACGCTTGAAATCACCCAAAAACTCCCCGCCCCATGTAGCCCAATCGGAGCGGCTTTTGCGCCAAACGGCGAGAGCGTGGTTGTGAGTTCCGTTTATGGTGAAAACGGGCTGGGAGGGGATAAGATAGCTATTTTCAAACTCTCAAACGACGAAAGCCCAGAGCCGGACAACTCATCAAAAATAGATGCAAACGGTTTTGAAAAGATTGTAATCATCGTAGACTCATCTAAAAACAGGATGTACGTCAAAGGCGTAAGAGACGGCACAGAAGAGGAGCTAAGAGAGTATAAAGTATCAACCGCTAGAAGCAACGTCAAAAAACCGCTTGGAGAGGGCGGCGTAACGGCTATATCGCTTAATCCGTCATGGTATCCCGAAAGCGACACGATAAGATACTTCAAAAGAACAAAAGGAATCAATCTGCCCTCCTCTGTTCCGCCCGGTCACCCGCAAAACTACATGGGTCATGCAAAAATCAACCTTACGCACATGGTTAACGGCAAAAGCACATATAGAATTCACGGCACATTAAACGAAAAGACGATAGGCACAAAAGAGTCCGCTGGATGCATAAGAATGAAAAACAAAGAAGTGGTTGAGTTGGCGACCCTACTAGAACGCTTTAGCCGCCTCAAAAGCCTCAAAGATATAAGCGTTATTTTGCGCTAACCAGCTAATAAAGCTCTCTATATAGTTTCGAGGCACTTCTATCGGATTGAGAAGCGATAAAGTCGGCTACTACTCTATTTTTACCCATAGAGTCTATTTTGTCTCTAAACTCGGGCGGCAACATACTTGGCTCGGCGGTAAAAGCCTCGAAAAGTTTTTTGACGCACTGTTTTGCGAAATACATCTTTCTCATAATAGACTCATGCCTATATACTTTTTTAAAAAGTAAAGCCTTTAGCTCTTTTATCTCCCTCCAAGCGCTGTCGCTAAAAACAATCAACGGCTTTTCACTTGCTGCAAATGCGCCGCAAGCGGGAGCGTCAAAGGAGTCAAAAATAGCCTTATTGACGCTTGAAGCCTCAATAATATCCGAGATTAGTGCGGTAATGATATGCGTCGCAAGTCTATATCTAAACAGTGCGTCGTCTCTTCGTATCCCCTCTTTTTGTTCGATTAGACGGATTAATCTATCGGCGATAGCGGAGCTTTGCAACTCTTCGATACTTATAAGCCCATATTTTAGCGCATCGTCAATATCTGCCGAAATATAAGCGATAGTATCTGAATTGTCTACAATCAACGCCTCAAACGAGGGGTGAAAATCAAGCTTAAAAAGAGAGTCAAAAAATATAGGCAAAAAGCTTTTTTTGTAAGGAGCGGAGTGCTTAAGTAGCCCCTCTAGCGTCGCAAAAGTAAGATTAAGACCGTTAAACCCTTTGTATCTTTGCTCTAGCTTTGTGAGTGTGCGAAACGATTGATAGTTGTGCTCAAATCCATTTTTGCTTCCGGCCTCCTTGAGCGATTCGTCAAGCGTATCGCCGCCCACATGCCCAAAAGGCGTATGCCCTATATCGTGAGACAAGGCTATAGCTTCCGCCAAGGATTCATTGAGATCTAGATTTTTTGCGATAGTTCTAGATATTTGGCTCGCCTCCAAAGTGTGCGTAAGACGTGTGCGAAAGTAATCGCCCTCGGAGTTTAAAAAAACCTGCGTCTTATACTCAAGATTTCGAAATGAGTGGCAATGCACAATACGGTCTCTATCCCTATCATACGGGCTCCTAAAATCATCGCTTACGTCAAAAAATCTATCAAATGGTCTCATTCGTTTATTTGCGCCTTAATAGTTTTTGCAAGTTCTGCGCACCGTGCAAGCTTTTCGCTTTTACTTAGCGTATCTTCAAACAATATTTTTGTAAAAGCGCTTCCGACTATTACGCCATCAGCCCCTTCGCACCTTTTTTTTGCCGTTTTTTCGTTTACGCCGAAGCCTACGAATACTTTTGTATCCGTAACGCTTTTTACTTTTTGGAGTATCGGAGTCAAATCTTCCTCTTTATCGGCTCCAGTAATTCCAGCAAATGCGACAAGATAGATAAAATCTTTTGACGCGGCGGCTATCTTTTCTACCCTCTCGTCCGTATGTGTCACAGCCAAAAACGAGATATTAAAAAGTCCGTTTTCTTCCATAGCGCCAGAATATCGCAAGCTTTCTTCAAACGGCAAATCAGGAATAATAAGCCCTCTTACGCCGCAAGAAGACGCTTTGGAGCAAAAAGAGCCAAAACCGCCGGAGAAAAAAGAGTTGAAATACCCCATAAAATATAGCGAAGCGGGAGTAAGAGCGGAGGCTATCTCAAAAGCGTCTGAGATTTTAAATCCGGCTTTTATTGCCGCCAAACTAGCTTTTTCTATCAAAACGCCATCCGCCACAGGATCAGAAAAGGCGATACCAAGCTCCAATCTATCGCTACCCGCATCAAGCAAGACCGCCCCAAGCTCT
Source organism: Helicobacter cetorum (assembly GCA_022729705.1). Classification (GTDB taxonomy): domain Bacteria; phylum Campylobacterota; class Campylobacteria; order Campylobacterales; family UBA6016; genus UBA6016. The sequence continues at coordinate 40,852 of DZAX01000013.1, forward strand.
TTTGTAAACCCCTTATCGGGAAATCCGCACGTTATAAAACTAACAAGCTCTCTCATTCACTCCCCATTTTTTCATCAATTATATCCGCTATCACCCTTGCAAACTCTTCAGAGTCGTTTGGACAAGAAGCAACCCTATAATCTTTTATCTTAAGTCTATCCGCAACCTCTCTGTATTCAATATCAAGCTCGTAAGCAGTCTCCACATTGTCGATAGTAAAAGATATTGGATAGATAATGACTTTTTTGTTTAAAACCGCTACTTTTTCAAGAGTCGCCTCAAGGAATGGTCCTATCCACTTCATAGGTCCAAGCTTGGATTGATACGCAAGGTGTGTTTTTCTAAAGCGCATAGCGTCTGCATACAGCATACTTTCTAGTATCTGCGTATGCTCCTCTATCTCCCTTTGATAACCGTCCCCCGCATCTATAATCTTTTGTGGCAACGAATGGGCGCTAAAAATCAAATCAAACTCTTTTGCGTCATCTTCACCAAGCGCCTCTTTTACTCTCTCCACAATCAACTCGTTAAACGCTCTATTTTTATAGTATCTCTCTATTGTGTGTACTTTTGGGTGATACCCCGCTTTTAAAGTCTCTTTGTAAAAATCTTCAATGGATGATTTTGTAGTCGTAGTCGAGTAGTGCGGGTACAATGGGAAAAGTACAACCTCGCTAATCTCATCTTCATATATCGCCCTAACAGCTTCTTTTGCAAACGGAGAAACATATCGCATAGCCAGAAAAATCTTTTCATCCATCAAGCTTGAAAGCTTTGCACCAAGGCTTTCGCTTATACCCAAAAGCGGAGAGGAGCCGCCTATAAGCTCATAATGACTCTGCGCATTCTTTGTTCTGGTAATCACAATAATACTACCTATAAGCCAACGAAGCGCAGAGCTTTTGACGGTCAAAATATTTGGATCCGCAAACATATTTTTTAAAAATACACGCACCTCTTCAAGGTTTGAAGGTCCGCCCATATTTAGTAAAACTACAGCTTTTGACAATCTAGCTCCATTGTATAATATGCAATCTCTCCCGCATTCATGCGAGTAGCTTCAGGGGGCGCAGGGACATTTATGTCCTTGCCGCTAAGACGGGCTTTGCCTATCTTAGCGTGCAACATCAAATGTGAGTTTTGCAACATACTCTTTGACTTTTTGTGCATGCCCTTTGGCTTTTACATTATCCCAGTAGTAAGCTACTTTGCCGCTAGGGTCTATTAGCACAGTTGAACGCACTATACCCATATATTTTTTACCGTACATATTTTTTTCTCTCCAAGCCCCATACGCCTCTATGACGCTATGCTCCGGATCCGAAAGTAGCGTAATGCCTATCTCATGCTTAGATATAAATTTTTTATGTTTTTCCACGCTATCTGCGCTAACGCCCAAAACCACAGCGTCCATATCCAAAAAAGCGCCAAAATCAGCCGTAAACTCGCAAGCCTCGGTAGTACAACCCGGCGTATCGTCTTTTGGATAAAAATAAAGCACAACCCATTTGCCGCCGACATCCCTAAGACAAACCTCTGCGCCGTCTTGATTTTTTAGACAAAACTCTGGAGCGTTTATACCAATTTGCATATCAAACCTTGTTTTTTATTTACTAAATACTGATGTTGTACGCAAGTACGAGCAAAGCTCGTACTTGCGGCAGGGGCTATTCGCCCCTTGCATCCCCCTAAAGCTACCCGCATATGCGGGAGAATAGGGGTTTTTACGAGCTTTGCTCGTATTATAGCCATTTCTAAACCGTATTTTTCATGAGACTATTTTTGGCTTTTAAATATGCTCGTCAGCCCTTAGCCTCTCTATATCTGTATGGTTTTCCAAATACTCCGCCAGTTGCAAAAAGTCGTCTCGCGGATGGCTTATCCCAGCTATTTCATTAAAAGCCAGCTTAGGTTCTGAGCCGTCTATGACGTGATAACCCCAATATAAAAGTGCCCTGCTGTATCTTATTTTTGCGTCTTGCGGATTAACGAGCTTGCATTTCGGGTCATTTATAGCGTATTCGTTTATCTTGTTTTTTAGATGTGAAAATATTATCCTGCTTTTTGCTGCCATAGTTTGACTGGAATCGTAGGCGTTTAATACCACAAACATCTCTGCTTTATCATTGACTTCTCTAACGTGTTGAAAAGTTCTTATGGCGACATCCCCATTTTTTGCGATTCCAAGTGGGTTAAGCGTTACGGGGATAATGCAATAATCGAATTTTTTGATAAGCTCTTGCGGATTTTCAGAAAGTACGGGCGAGCAGTCGCATATTACGATTTTGATATCTTTATAACTTTTTTCGTCCCATTCATCGTGGTTTAATACTGTAATATTGGCGCCGATACTGCCTCTGCGGCGCGGCGGCACATAAAGCGATGCTGCGTCCATTTCATCTTCGTCGGCATGTAAAAATAGCTTTCGCAGATTTTTATCAGGATCTAGGTCAAGGAGTATAACGTCGTGACCCATGAGGGCAAATGCCCCGGCTAAATGCGCCGCCGTTGTGGTTTTGCCGCTTCCGCCTTTGCATGTGAATATGCCGATATATTTTATTGTTCTTGATTCTTTGGAATCTTCAGTTGGCGGATCTATAATAATAATTTCACCATTCGTGTATCTAGCTAAGTTGATTTTTCTTGGGCTTCGGGTTTCAAAATATGTCAAAGCCGGCCTACTAAAGTCGCTGGAAGATATGAACAGTCCGTCTTGAAAACGCTCAGCAATTGGAAGTTCAAGGTAGTCGTAAAACTGTCGCAATTGCCCAATATTGCATTTAGCCCTATGGTTTTTGACCTGAACGGCGGTTCTTCTTCCGTTTTTGTTTAACTCAATATCGTATCCGCGCGTATTTTCAGGCGGCATAACCACCTCATACCCATGCTGTTTTAACAGCGTAGCTATATGTTTTTCAAAATCATCCGGATTGCTAAACCTTAATGTGTCAGGCATACAAGCTCCTCTCTTTTTTAATTTCACGATTATAAACTAACAAGCCAAAATCTCTATCGCATCAACCCCTTTCGGCACGAGACACAAAAAGCTATACGCCGCGTCGCCAATAGTTTTGTAACTATGAGCGACCCCCGCCGGAATCAAAAACACATCGCCAGCTACAGCTTTTAGCGTTTTGTCGCCTATCTGTACAGAGGCTTCACCGCTTAGCACATACTGCTCGTGCTCTACCGTATTTGTGTGCAAAGGCATATAGCCGCCCGCTTCGATAATAAAGTTTCGCATCGCAAAGTTTGGCGACTCGTCAGGCGAGAGCAGCATTCTCATGCTCACGCCCTTGCCAGCCTTTTGCGCCATAGCTTCCACACTCTCTAAACTCTTGTGTATAAACATAAACCTATCTCCTTTTTTATAGTTTTTACCCCAAAATAGAGCCAATAAAGCTTTTTATCCTCTCTTCTTGCGCGGACGTCGTATCATAAAGCCCGTCGCATTTTTTGTGATAAGGTGCGTTAAAGATAAATGAAAACGGAGCGCAAGGAGCGTTTGATTCCACTATCAATACTTTTTCTCCAAGAGGGCGTTGCTCTTTCATGTGGCATGGTCCCGCATAGACTATCACCGGAATATTTAGGCTATCGGCTATATATACGCCTGCGGTGTCGGAGGCTATAAAAAGGCTCATTTTTGAGATAGCTAGAGGCAAAAGATCCAAATGGAGCTCTCCTAGGTGCGAGACAATACGAGCGTTTTTAAGCTCCAATCCATCCATAAGACGTTCCAAAATCCTCTCTTCCAAATGAACGCCAAACACATGAATCTCGCACTTATACTCATCCAAAATTGCAAATAGTTTTTTCCACTCCTTGCCGCCAAGCTCTTTTATCTTGTTTCCAGCCGAGAGAGCTACGCCGACTTTTTGGATATTGTCGTCAAAGGATAGTTCAAGCGTCGGCTCGTTTTTGTATGCAATCGCTTTTTTATGGGTTGTTGTATGATCTAGTTTGTCGTCTATGAGTCTCAGATATGTGTCTATCGTCAAATCATCCTTTGTATGCGCACCGACCTTGTTGCAAAACTTCAAAAGAAGCTTGGCGGTTTGCCCCGTCTTATAGTGCGAAAACGTACTGATTTTTGTGTGTCCCATAATCGCCAAAAAGAGATTTAGATTGTTTGGAGTGGCGACGTAGATAGTCTCATACCCTCTAAAAAAAATATCCACCCCAAGCGCAAGCCTTCCCGCAAGACTTCTTTTGTATGCGTCCAAAAGCCAGATGTGCTCTATTCTAGCGTCGTTTTTTGCAAGTTCGACGTTGACGCTCTCAATTACCACGTCGCAAGAGCCGAGAGCCTCAAACATTACCGTTGTATTGACGTAGTCGCCTATTTTTGCGCTCTGCACCACAAGGGAGCCTGATTTTGGCTGACGGACAAAAGATAGCGCGTACAAAAAAGGCTTAAACAAAAAAATAAGCAATAAATATATCATTATAAGCTCCCATATAACTTTTGTATTTTTGAAGTCGTCTCTTTGATGTCAAACTCTTTTTGCGCTATGCGCCTAGACTCCGCACCTAGAGTTGTCGCATCTGATTTTATCAATTTTTTTATCGCAAGAGCCAAATCTTGCGGATTTTGCGGCTCAAACAAAAATCCGTTTACTCCCTCTCGCACCTGTTCGGGATTGCCTCCTGCGCGGCTTGCGAGTATCGGTTTTTCCATTGCCATCGCCTCTAGCACGGCACGCGACAAACCCTCCCAGTAGCTTGGAAGTATCAATGCCAGGCTTACGCTTAGTATCTTTTTTACCTCTTTGCTTCGTCCGTAAAGGATGATTTTATCTTCAAGCTCCAATTCGGCGATTAGTTTTTTGAGCTCCGTCTCATAACTTTTGCTTTTTGTAGGGTCTACGCCGACAAGCAAAAGCCTTAGATTTTCAAATTCGCCCTCAACTATATGAAACCCCCTTACGAGGTCAAAAATCCCTTTTCTATGCTCCAAAGAGCTTACGCAGACAAGATATTCACAATCCGCATCAAGCCCAAGTGCGACGTAGTCTTCTTTGGTTGGTTCTATTGGCGCAAAGTCGTTTAAGTCTATTCCGTTGTGAATTGTCACAAGCTTTGCCTCAGAGGCGTAGCGGATATGCTCCGCCGTATCGTGGGAGACCGTCACTATCTTATTGGCTATAAAATTTAAGTATTTCCCAAGACGCACGCATCTTTTTTCCTCCGGATTTTCTCTTACAAACCACGCCGTTTTTCTACCCATAAGTTTTGCTGCGATACCGGGATATTTGTAGTATGGCGTGAGGGTATTTAAGTGAACTATATCTATCTTCTCGCTTTTTATAAGCTTAATGTATGAATTTATCATCTTAAGCCCCAAAAACCCTTTTTCGCTTATCACTCTCGCCTCAAACCCCTCCTCCCTCGCTCTCTCCACGATAGATCCATCTTCGCCAAAGCAGAGCAGGGGAGTAAAAAGAGTTTTATCGATATGTCTTGCGATATTAAGACACGAAATAGGCGAACCCCCAAGAGCAGCGCCGTGAGATATTAGCAGGATTTTTTTCATATTTTTAAACTTTTGGTTGATTTGCTTTTTTTGGTGAGAGATATACGCTGACGATAGAGATTATTTCGCAAAATAAGCCCTTGCCTTTTAAACAAGGGCAACAAATTTTAAGCTATAGTCGCCGAACTATAATCTCCCAAATTGCCAAGACAACATTCTAAAAAATCTTATTCCCTTTATCATCTGTTACTTTACGCTACATTTTCTTCTGAATTACTATAATTATTATCATTTATTTTCAGACTATTATAATAAACATTATATGGTTCTTTTTTTATTTTTACCCCTCTTTTGTATAATCAAATTTTACTCACAAGGAATAAAACTTTCTAAAAAATTGTTTGTTTTTCTTGGGGGTTTTATAGAACCATCTGACAAAAACTATAAGCAATTTCTACTCCAATTAAAAAAACTTTTGCTACTATATGCTAAAAGCGAAAAGTTTGAGCAGTGAGAATAGATAAATTTATAAATACAGTCAATATCGTCAAGCGAAGAAGTATAGCGTCTGATATGATAGAGCACGGCGTCGTATATCTAAACGGGATCGAGGTAAAAGCGTCAAAAGAGGTAAAAATCGGCGACGTGATAGAGATACGATACCTAGAGAGCGTCAAACGATACGAGGCTCTAAAAATACCTACCGCAAAAACAATCCCAAAAAGTGCGCAAGATGAATACATAAAGGAGCTCCCTTGAGTTACGAAGCGGCGAAAAGCGCCTTTAACGCTCTGTTTGAGGGGCGCCTAAGCGAAGAAGAGGCAAAAAGCTTTTTGGTCTCAATGTATGAAAAAAATGAGAGCGAAGAGGAGATAAGAGCGGCGGTTGAGGTAATGCGCAACTTTATGGTGAAATTTGAGACGCCGAGCGAAATACAAGAGCTTCTTTTTGACAACTGCGGCACGGGAGGCGATAAAAGCGGAAGTTTCAATATCTCCACAACCGTTAGCTTTGTGCTCGCCTCCCTTGGTCTTTTTGTCGCAAAGCACGGCAATAGAAGCATAACAAGTAAATCGGGAAGCGCGGATATGTTAGAGGCTTTAGGCGTAAAAATAGAGCTTGACACCCAAGGCGCAAAGCTTGCGGTACTGCTTGAAAGCGGTTTTGCTTTTTTGTTTGCGCCCACCTATCACCCCGCCTTAAAACATATTATGCCGATACGCAAAAGCTTGTCGCACCGCACCATCTTTAACCTTTTAGGTCCTCTATGCAATCCGGCGGGCGTAAAAAGGCACCTTATCGGCGTGTATGACTACTCGCTAGCCACAAAGTGTGCAAAAGCGCTGATGGATACGGGCTCAAAAAGCGGCGTTATCGTGTGCGGCGATGACGGTATGGACGAGGCTAGCGTATGCACGCCAAGCAGATATGCGATGTTTAGCGGCGAAACCATCACAGAGCGTGAGCTAAATCCAAAAAAACTCTATCCGAGAGAGGCGATTGCGGGCGGCGATGCGATACAAAACGCCGCAATTACACTCTCGATTCTAAAAAATGAAGCCGACGAGGCAAAAAGCGACGTGGTAAAACTTAATACCGCTTTAGCCCTCTTGGCTTTTGGCAGGGCAAGAGATATTCAAGACGGGCTTGAGATGGCGGATTATGCGTTAAAAAGTTCCAAAGCGTACGAGACGCTTAAAAAAGTTATATCCGTCTCCAATAAGGTTTAAACAATGAAAAAGGTGTTTGCGGCAAAAAATGAGGGCGAACTTCCAACTATTGCGGAGTATCTAAAGGAGTCGTTTCCAAATGGCGGCGTTTTTTTGCTTTATGGAGACCTCGGATATGGCAAAACCGCCCTTGTGCGCGCGTTTGCCGCTCTTTTTGATTTGCAAGACGAAGTTTCTTCGCCGACTTTTAGCATTATGAACGAGTATGGCGACAAGATATACCATTATGATTTTTACAATTTTGGCGCAAACTCTTTTTTTGAAAAAGCCCTGTTTGAGTATTTAGAGGGCAAACAGTGGCATTTTATGGAGTGGGCGGACGAAAGAGTAGAAAATTTTTTGAAAAGCGCTAAAATAAACTTTGTTCGCGTCAACATAACAAAAGAGGGTGAGAGCAGATTTTACGAGGTAAGCCCGTGCATAAACTAAAAGCCGTCAATATAAAAAAACATTTTAAAAAACATACAGCCCTAGGGGGCGTAAGCGTAAGCTTCTCATCTGGTGAAATAGTAAGCTTGCTCGGTCCAAACGGAGCGGGGAAAACAACTCTTTTTTACGCCATCTGCGGACTTGTAGACATAGACGAGGGGGAAATATCGCTTGACGGCGTAGATATAACTAGCCTTGCCCTACATCAAAAAGCGCACATCGGAATCGCTTATCTACCGCAAGAGTCTAGTATTTTTAAAGACCTTAGTGTTGAAGACAATATAGAGCTCGCCTGTGAGCTGGTATATGACGACGAAGATGCGATAATACAACATACCGATAGACTGCTTGAAGCGCTATCTATTGAGCCGATTCGCTCGCGACCGGCGTATGCCCTCTCGGGTGGGGAGAGAAGAAGAGTTGAGATTGCAAGAGCTTTGGCGGCTAGTCCAAAATTTTTGTTGCTTGACGAACCTTTTGCGGGCGTGGATCCTTTGGCGGTTAGCGAAATACAAAAAATTATGTTGGAGCTAAAAAACGAGGGGATCGGGATTATTATCACAGACCACAACTTTAGAGAAGCGCTAGAGGTGTCTGACCGCGTATATGTACTTGGAGGCGGGACGCTGCTTGCAGAGGGAGCTCCAAACGAAATTATGAGTAGCGAAATAGTCAAAAAACGCTATCTCGGAGATAAGAGCAAAGCATGAAACAACGAATAGTCGCAACCCAAAAAGGTAAGCTATCCAGTACTCTAAAAAATTGGCTTCCGCTTTTGCAAGCCGGATTGAGCGATTTGGGGGATAGACTAAATGAAACCTTAGCCAACAACCCTTTTTGCGAGGTTAGGCAGGGACGCGACGAAGAGATAAAGCCCGACAAAGAAAAAGAGTACCACGAAGACGAACACTATCAAAGCTACGAACAATCCTCCAAAAAAGAGTTTAGAGAGGAGCTGGCGCTTAAAACAACCTCTCTTTTTGAAGATGTCAGAGAGCAGATAGACGCTCCACTCTTTCCTACGCAAAGAAGCCAACTAATTGCGATAAAAATAGCCGAACACTTAGATGAGGGCGGTTTTTTTGACGGCGATTATGAAGCTTTGGAGGTAGAAGCGGGGGCGTCAAAAGAGGAGATAGAAAAGATTAGAAAACGCTTTTCTTATCTCTCTCCTCCCGGTATAGGGGCTATTGACTTTGTGGAGAGCTATCTTTTTCAATTAGAAGACGCCGGATTGTCGGACTCTGTATATGAGCTTGCGACAATTGTTGTTAGAAACCTAGACGCCTACTCTGATTACGCCAAAAATCCCAAATTTAAAGCGGCTATGAACGCCATAAAAAGACTAAAAAATCCTCCTGCAATAGAGTATTTAGAAAATTCCACAGAAGTTATTCCTGATATTTTCATCTTTGACGACGGCGAAAAACTAGAGGTAAAGCTAAACGACTCACACTATCCTGAAATCATCATAGAAGCTATGGACAACCTAGAAAAAGATGAGTTTGTCCGCCCAAAAATCAAAGAGGCAAAAGATCTTATAGACGCTCTTAATATGCGAAAGGCAACGCTTAACAAGCTAGGACTTATGATAGTGGAGTTTCAATACGACTACTTCAAAGGCGGCGCAATACGACCAATGAAGCTTCAAAACATAGCGGATGAACTGGGGCTAAACGTATCGACTATCTCAAGAGCCATATCAAACAAATATCTAGCCTCCAATAGAGGGGTTTGGCCAATCAAAAGCTTCTTTTCAACCGCTATCAGCGAGGAGACGTCGGCTGTAGCTATCAAAGACTATCTAAAAGAGCTGTTTGCAAACGAAAGTCGCAAAAAACCGCTCTCCGATGAAGCGGCGCTAAAATATGTGGAAGAGAAGTTTTCCGTAAAGCTAGAGCGTCGCACAATCACAAAATACAGAATGGCTCTTGAGATTTCTAGCTCTTCTGAGCGCAAAAAGATGTATCAGATTAATATTTGACATGTACATATCACAATACAAAACAGGGTTTCGCTACACATCAGACACAATGTTTTTATGGAGTTTTGCGCTTGATTTTGTCAAAAAAGGGCGGCTTTTGGAGGTTGGCGGCGGTAGCGGAGCGCTGGGGCTTTTGCTCGCAAGAGAGAGAGCCTTAGAGCTTACTATCGTAGAAAAAGAGCCGCGAATGGCTCATCTTTGCTCTCTTAACGCAATAAATAACAATATAAGCGCAAAAGTGATTTGCGAGGAGTTTGCAAAGCATTCTGATATAGTTGCAAAAAATAGCGACGAGCGTTTTGACTATATAGTTTCAAACCCTCCCTTTTACTCAACCTCTGCGCAAAAAAGCTCCAACGACTCTTTTTTGTCGTCTCGCTATTCGGACTCGTTGCCGCTTGAGTTGTTTTTGCAACAATCAAAAAAACTACTGAAACCGCAGGGTGAAATCATATGTTGTTACGACGCTAAAGAGATTCAAGCCATAATCTCCGAGACCGCAAAACTAAAAAGTGCGGCTCTGTCTCATATCAGATTTGTACACGCAAAAGCGGATAAGGCGGCAAAACTGGCTCTGTTTCGCATCAAAAACTCCAGCCGCATGCGAGCGGAAATACTGCCCCCTCTGATTGTCATGAGAGACAACGACTACACGTCGCAGGCAAGAGAGATATTTCAAGCGGCAAACTGCAAAAGCGTAGATATTGAGGAGTATTAATAGACTTCTTGGCCCAGCCTCTTCATCTAGGAGAGAGTGCACTTAGTGCGTCGTTAAACTTATATTTGCCCATAAAAACCTTTACTCTTTCAAAAACAGCGACGTCTTGTTTGCTTAACTCGGATCTCTCTAATTCATCCAAAATTGGCTGATAGTTTTTCGGTCTTTTGCTTTCTATCCCCTCTTTAAGCGCCGCAAACAGTTCGTCTCGCCTCTCTTTCGTTATACTCGTTTTTTCTACGGACTCGTTTTTTGTTTCAATGCCTAGGTGCTCTTTTATGTCTTCGACGACCACCATTAAATTTGCCTTTATACCGTCCACCAAAGAGCGATCCATTCTCTCTTCAAGCTCTTTTGCCGACAGGCTTAGAGTTTCGGCGCCTATACTTGCCGCCAAACCTTTTATCGTATGAGCCGCTCTTTTTAGCTCCCCGTCCTCTAAGTCGTCTAATTTCAAATCATTATAATCTTCATAAAAATTATGAAGCATCTTAAGATATAGCTTTTTATTTCCGTTTAGTCGCGATAGTCCCAAATTTGCGTTTATAACGTCAAAGTCGGGCAACGCATGCTCATCAAAAACTTGCCTTATGTCTTGTTGCGGTAGAGCCTTCTCTTTTTTTGATATAAAAGCGAGAAGCATAGAATAAAGTTTGTCAACTTCTATAGGCTTATTTAGATGGGCGTCCATTCCCGCTTGTTTTGTTCGCTCGACGTCCTCTTTCATAGCGTTTGCCGTTAGGGCGACTATCGGGATTTTTTTATCCATATCACGGATTAGCTTTGTTGCCTCGTAGCCGTCCATGACGGGCATTTGAATATCCATCAGTATTAGCTCGTAGCCGCCCTTGATATACTTTGTTAGCGCCTCTTGCCCGTTGTTTGCCACGTCGATATTTATACCGCTCTCTTCAAGCAACCCCAAAATAATCTCTTGGTTTGTAGTATTGTCCTCTACTAGCAAAATTTTTGAACCGGCTAGAGAGGTTATATCTTTTTTGGCTCCGCTCTCCTCTTTTTTTTGTTCCAGCGAGAAATTAACCTCGCCCAAAAACAGCCCCGCCAAAATATTGTACATAAGCGAGGGGTTAACCGGTTTTTGCAAAAACAAATTTATTCCGACCCCTTTGGCAAGTTTTACGATACTCTCTTGTCTAAAGGTGCTTACCATAATTACGGTAGGCACGTTGCGGCATGTTTGTTTTATTTTTTTAGTAGTCTCTATGCCGTCTAGCTCGGGCATATTCCAGTCCATTAGTATAAAGTCATACTCATCGCAGCGCTTGCTAAGCTTCTCAACGGCTTGTTTTCCGCTTTGCGCCACATCTACAATAACGCCAAAGGAGTCAAGCATAGCGGATAATATCTCTTGCCACGTTTCGTTGTCGTCTACTACTAGAGCCTTTTTGCCCTCAAATTGACGATATACGCTGCTTTCCTTATCAAGCTCTTTTAACTCTATCTCAAAAATAAAACTGCTTCCGATCCCTTTTTTGCTCTCTACCCATATTTTGCCGCCCATAAGCTCGCAGAGCTGTTTTGAAATTGTAAGCCCAAGCCCTGTGCCTCCATATTTTCTAGTAGTGGAGCCGTCCGCTTGCGAAAAAGACCTAAAAAGCTTTGCAATCTCCTCTTCGGTAAGCCCTATTCCAGTATCGCGCACCTCAAGCCTTACCCTATCCTTTCCGGCTTTTTTAACATATACGCCAACCTCTCCTTTTTCGGTAAACTTTACGGCGTTTCCAACTAGGTTTATCAAAATTTGCGAAACCCTTAAAGGGTCGCCGTAAAAAGCCTTACTGACCCCTTCGCCATAACTTACCACAAGCTCTAGGTTTTTTTCGTGAGCTTTGAACTCTATGAGGTTTACAACGCTATCTATCGTTTTAAAAAGCTCAAACTCCACTTTATCGATAACAAGCTTTCCCGCCTCTATTTTTGAAAAGTCAAGTATATCGTTGATGATACCAAGTAGGGATTTTGCGGAGTTATCTATCTTTTGAATATAGTTTCTTTGTTTATCGGTAAGCTCTGTTTGAAGCGCTAGATGACTCATACCGATGATGCCGTTCATAGGGGTTCGTATTTCATGGCTCATATTTGCCAAAAACTCTGATTTTGCCCTTGTCGCCTCTTCGGCGCTTTGTTTGGCTATGGTTAGTTCAGATGCCTGCTCCTCAAGGGTTTCATTGAGCCTTGAGAGCTTAAGCTTTATCTCGTTATTTACTTTATCAAAATAGACGCTTAGCAGTGAAACCATAAAAGTTGCAATAATGCTTTGCCTAATTTTTAGGGGTGAGTGGACGGATTCTACATAGCCATACTGTATAAAAAGCGCATATGCGCCGACAATAGACAACATAGTTCCGATGGCGATACTTCCATGCTTTGAGCCAAGCAGATAGATAGTCACGACTGGCACGGAGATAATCCAAATATTTCCGGTCTGGGCAATCCCTCCGGTAAAAAATATGAGCAACGACGCAGACATTAAAGTCAAAACCGGAATAATCGCGGAAGCTAATACTTTATTTGTTTTTTTAAAGTAATAAATATTGAAAAGCATTACAAACGAGAAAATAATCTCAAGCGCCCCCACTATTTTCTTTTCGGGGTCTAGAAAATTAACTACCCCAAAAATAATCATGAGGATAAATCCCAAAGTGGAAAAAAATATTATAAATTTTCTTTTTGATTCGTCAAAATAGCTATAAGCCCGATCTACTTCCGTTTTGCCGCTCATAAAATCTCCTTAGAGTTGGCTTTGCGTGTTCAAAGTGCGCAAGAAGCTCTATTATTCTCCCGTAAACGCAGGCTTTGCTCACCTTGGCGTATAACATGAAACAAAACTAAAATTTATATGTGTAAAAAAACTGAAACAGTTGCGATTGTCCATTATCGATTGTTCCGTTAATTCCCAAATCATTTCCAGATATACTCTCTTTATTATAGCTTGTGCTTGAATAGGCAAAGCCAAGCTCGTTTTTTTCGTCTAAAACATAATCTATTGTCGCGGAAATTGTGTTGTAGCCGACATGGGGATTCTCAAAAGAAAAAGTTTTATCCGGTATTGGTCCTTGCGTCATAGCGTAACCAACGCCAAGTTTTGTACTTTTTATCGGCTTATAAGAAGCATAAATTGAATATACGTTTATATCTCTCCAGCTTTTAGGCGTTGTTTTACCAAAGGCGCTTTCTAGCATTTGATTGGTATATTCAAAGTTTGTTTGTTGATATATGGAATAAAACATTTTTCTATAAAGAAACTGGAGCGATGCCAAATTGGTAAAAAAAGCGGTTCCAATTTCGGTCGCAGCAGGTCTTGTGGCTTTAATGCTTACCTGCTCTTGGTTAAAAGCGTTACCTTTTAAATTCCCATTTGCGACGCCAACTAATGTAAAATCGACTTTTGAGCGGTAATTTGCAAAAAGAGCCAAATACTTAACCGGAAAATAAGTCGCCGATACGCCATAGCCAAAACTATCGCCGTCTCCGCTTAAGCTATTATCATAAGCTCCCGCTCTCGTGTATTCGTATCTTCCCTCAAACGTCGCATACCTTAAAGTAGTCGCCAACGATAAATTTTCTGCAGGTCTATACATCAAGCTCAAAGCGTACTCTTCCGGAAATAACGAGTATTGTTGCGCCGTTCTTTTTATAGTATCGTTTTCCCATGCGTTATAAACAAAATAATCTAAAGATGTAGCCTTGCTAAAACCAAATCTAAAATCGTCTATCTTTTGAGATAAAAAATAGACGGGGAGTCTGGTAAAATTACCCCCTTTTGAGGTTGTATTTACCATCTCTTTGCCAACGCTTCCTTCAAAATGAAATTTTGGCTTAGTAAAATACTGTGCGCCAATCTCCAACTTATTGCCGTCTTCCAAAAAAGGGGTAAGCGACGGGTTGAGATAAACCAGCCTCGCATCGCTTGCGAGCATATTTGCAGAGCAAAACAGGGTTATATAGAACAAGAAAGTCTTTTTCATTTGGTTTGCCTTGCGTTTTTGAATAGTTACCTATTTTACAAAGCGTTAGCATAATTATAAATAAAACAACACTTCAAACAACCCCCGCTTGTAACGCTTTTGTAAGAAGGTCAAAAAAAGGCTCAGACAGAATAGACGAGCGGCTAAAAGCCAAGCCGTTTACACTCCTAATGCCGCCGTTAGATATTAATCGCCCTTGCAAGTTCGCTCTTTATAAACTCCATCGGATACTCTAAAAGGCATTTACTTTTTTTTGTTCCATCGCATCCATCTTTGCCGCATGGAGCGCAATCCCATAGGACTTGCAATATTATGTGCTTACCCATTCTTTGAACTCCGTTTTTGGCGTTGTAGCCGCTTCTCTCTTCGTCATTGTCCCACGCACCCCATTCAAAAGCTCCGCTTGGTCCAAAAAGGGCGATGCACGGAGTATTTTGAGCCGCCGCAATGTGCATGGCGGCGGTGTCTACGCCAAAAAAAAGCTTTGCGTTTTTGCTTAGAGCGGCAAGCTCTTTTAGGCTTAGTTTGCCGGATAGATTTATTGGGGCGCTTTTACATAGAGCTAAGATCTCATCTACCATTTTTAGCTCTTTTGCGTCAGGTGCCGCCGTAATAACTACTTTTACGCCAAGCTCCTCCAAAAAATCTACAATTTCGGCGTTTTGCGCTGGAGATAGACACTTAAAAAACCATCTTGAAGTCGGGTGAAACTGCGCAAACTCCTCTGTGCCGCCCAAAAGTTCCAAAACTCTTTTTTCGCTCTCTTCATCAAAATAAAGTTCTACTTTTTTATAAGACGGCTCCAACCCCATCGCTCTTAATGCGTCCAAATTTTTCTCTACGATATGAGTTTGTTTTGAGCTATATTGCAGTGTGTATGGCGAAAATTTTGCAAAAACTCCTTTTTTGGAAGCTACTCCAACTCTCATTTTTGCGCCTGAAAATAGAGCGATATAGCCGCCTCTCTCGCCCTCCGTCGTATTTATCACAATGTCATAATCCATTTTTCTTACAAGACTGGCTAAAGCAAGCTCATACTTTAATCGCCCAAACACTCCGGTTGATTTTGCCTTTTTACGCTCATACGTCAAAACATTATCAATATACGGGTTTAGCGTAAGAGTCTCTTTTGATTCGGCGTTTACGAGATAGTCCACAATAGTGTTTGGATATGCGTCTTTTAAGTTTTTTGCTAGCGGCGAGCTAAGTAAGACGTCGCCAATATGGCGAAATTTAATTACAAGGATTTTCAAACAAGAACTTCCCCACTCTCGGCAAAAAACTCCTCTGCAATCTCTCGCATCACCCGAGCATCAGCTATTTTGTTGACAAGCATGCGAAACGCCGCAGCTCCCTCAAGCCCCTTTGAGTATGTGTGCAGATGTTTGCGAAAAAGTATCAAGCCATAATCGCCGTGAAAACGTATCATTTCGTCAAAATGCTCCAACACAACCTCTTTTTTTAGCTCTTTTGAGACATTTACATCACCGCTTTTTATCTGATGAAATATCCACGGGGCACCGACCGCCGCTCTGCCTATCATTACGCCGTCACACTTTGTGAGAGCAAATACCTCTTGCGCTTTTTCATAGCTTGTTATGTCGCCGTTTGCGATAACCGGAATATTTACGGCGGCTTTTATCTCGCCTATCGCCTCATAATCCACCTCACCGCCAAACTTCATAGCCCTAGTGCGTCCATGCACGGCGATAAAGTCCGCTCCGCTAGCCTCGCATAGCTTTGCTATCTCAACGCCGTTTTTGCCCTCAAATCCAAGCCTTATTTTGCAGGAAGTGTATTTTTTGTTGGAAGTTTTTTTGATGGCTTCTATGAGTTTCGCCATTTGCGGCAACTCTCTTAAAAGTCCGCTTCCGCTATTGTTTCCAACTATCTTTGGAGCGGGACAACCACAATTAAGGTCGATAACGTCTATGCCGTCCATATCGTTTAGAATCTCTACAGCTCCTGTTATCACATCTTCGCTATATCCGGCGATTTGCACAGAGTACGGAGTCTCTCGCTCGCTTTTTAGGGCTAGCTTTTTGCCTTTTTCAGGGGCGTGAACAAGTGCGTTGGAGCTTATCATCTCGCTAACGGTAAGGTCTACACCAAATTTTTTTACGACGGAACGAAACGGAAGGTCTGTGTAGCCCGCAAGAGGGGCTAACACTGTAAAATTGGAACCAAATGGGAGCATGATGGGTTACTTTTGAAGGGCTTCAAAAAAGCTTGAGAGTCTTATATTTTTACCTTTTTCTTTGAGGCACAAAAACGCTTTAAACTCTAAAAACTCGTCGTCGTCGCTTTGGGATAGCAACTCTTTGGCTTGATCTATTACTTCAAGTTCAAGATTTACATAGATATAGGCGCTTATCGCTTCGATATTGTCGCGCGAAAGCAGATAAAAAAGCTCCAAAGTCTCATCTGGATTTAGCTTTCTAATAAGAACTTTAGCCAAAGCCACATAATCCTCTTTTGCAAACTTAGTTATCGCGCAAAGCTCTTTTACATACTCTTTATCAAGCTCATACTCTTCACCCTCGCTGCTAAATCTACTAATAAGTTTAATAGCTATCGCTTTGGTAGGGGTAATATCAAGCTTTCTTATCTGTTTTAAATCGCCAAACTCCACATATGCGTCAAACGCTTTTTGACATAACCCTGTTAGCTTGTCGCAAGATTTTAGCACCTCTTCGGCGTATTTTGGCTCTATTGCGACTCTGTTTGCCATATTTTTTTGCATTAACGGATTCTCTTTTGAGAGTCTGTGTTTGGATATATCTACAAACTCGCCCAAATCTTCTATACGGTGTATCGTCTCGGCTACTTTGTCTATTTTGGAGATATTGAGTTTAAATCTACTTTTTGGCTTAATATCGCATTGAATTACAAAATCCGCTAAAGTCTTAAACTCAGAATTTTTGTACTCTTTTTCCTCTTCATGCCCTAAAAATTTAGCTGAAATCTGCTCGGTTAACGTCTCATAGTCGTGCTTATAAGAGCTAATTTTGAGATAGTTTACTAATCCATAGTAACCCATATGCGCCATTGTGGCGATAAAAAAGAATACAAGTGGAGTTACAACCCAAACGGCCGATGGCAGCGTATACACCCACCCCAAAAACGAAAAGCTATACTCTCCGGTTATATTAAAAAGAGCTATTAGCCCTACTAAACACACATAAATAAAAGAAAAAAGCGTATAGTTTTTTAAGTTCATCCTTGTCTTCCTTTGGCTTTATTTTCTCTCTCAACAATCTCTCTGCACACTATACAATATCTTGCAAAAGGTTTTGCTTTAAGGCGCGGTATACCTATCGGATCTTCGCACATTTCGCAAATACCGTAGCTACAGTCTTGCATTTTTTTGAACGCATACCGTATCTCCTCAAGTTCTTTTCGCTGCTGAGTTATGATAGCGTCGTTAATCACGGCTCCGCCGCTTGCAGAGGCTAAATCGCCCTCGTCTTTTAGATCGTCTTTTTGAGTAGCCGCCTGTTCTTCTGTACATGAAGCTATATTTCTTTTTAACTGCGTCTCTCTCTCACTTAACATCTCTTTAAGAAATTGCAAATCTTTTGCCTTCAAACGAACCCCCTTATTTGTGATATGGATGACTGTTTTTGATAGCGAGACCACGAAACACCTGCTCAGCCAAAACAAGCTTTGCTAATTTATGCGAAAATGTAAGGGAGCTAAGACTAATTACGGCGTCTACTTTTTGCAAAAAGGAGTCTTGAAGGCCGTATGCACCGCCCAAAAAAAAGTTTATTTGCGCATGTTTGTCAAAAAAAGCGCTAAATGAAAGACTATCAAGGACTTTCCCTGCTTCATCTAAGGCGATATTAAAAGAGTTGTCAAAATATGGCAAATAAGCTTTTTCGTACGACTCTTTAGCACTCTCGCCACCTTGCCTTTGCGATGCCGCCAATGTCTTATCAAACAACTTTATAAACTCCAAAGAGCAAAACTTTTGAGACATCTTTTGATACTCTTTTAGCATTGACTCTATATCTTTGTCTTCACTTTTTTCAATAGTAAAAATTCTAACTCTCAAGCGCTCTTGTCTCCAAAAAACAAAAGTAAATCAGAAACCGTCTTTTTTAGTTCGTCTCTTTTTACAACCATATCAATAAGCCCTTTTTCCAAGAGAAATTCGCTTCTTTGAAATCCAGGCGGCAACTCGGCGTTTATTGTCTGCTTTATAACCCTTTGCCCTGCAAATCCAATAAGCGCACCCGGTTCTGCTATGATAATATCGCCAAGAAACGCAAACGAGGCGCTAACGCCGCCCATCGTCGGATCCGTAAGTATTGAGATAAACGGCAATCCATCTTTTGAAAGCTTAGAGAGAGCGGCTGATGTTTTTGCCATCTGCATAAGACTATATGCACTCTCTTGCATCCTAGCGCCGCCGCTGGCGGACACAATAATGACGCCGCATTTTTTTTGAATGGCTCTCGTTATAGCTCTTACTATCTTTTCACCCTCCACAGAGCCAAGACTTCCGCCCATAAAGCTAAAATCAAAAATAACAATCTCCGCCAAAACACCGTTTATAAGGCACTCCCCGCTAACTACAGAGCTAGCTCTACCTGTTTTTTTGACGCCCTCTTCTACTCTGGTTTTGTATGATTTTTTATCTACGAAGTTTAACGGGTCTACCGGAATAAGATTTTGATCCATCTCCACAAAGCTTCCCTCGTCGCACAATATC
>DZAX01000032.1 GCA_022729705.1 Helicobacter cetorum
TTTAGGAGGTAGGGCTTATATGCCTGTTGGGGTTGGGTGGTGAATGGTTACCTTATTTTAATGTTACTTCTTTGATAGAGCTTTTTAACCATATCAGCATAAGAGAAGATAAAAAAATACTAGAGTATAGAGATATAAATTGGGATACAAACATACCAACCATTTTTGAATATTTAGTTGGCATAGCATGGTATATAGTTACAAACAAAGAAGGAGATATTACCGACTTTTTAAATATGAGCCTCGACTCAAATTTGTTACCTTTAAGATTTGCCGGCGGTGGACAATCGGATATAGTCTGCAAGTATCCAGATGAGGATATTTTGTTGGAAGTAACACTGTCTAGTGATGACAACCAAAGAAGAATGGAGCTAGAGCCAGTAAGTAGGCACTTGGGAAGACATAGGCTATCTGGTAGAAATGCATATGCTATTTTTATTGCCCCATATCTCGACCCAAATGTTTTAGTGGGCTTTAGGAGCTACAAAACACTCAACTACTACGATAAGGCAGATACTAATAAATTTGTAAGCGGACTAAAAATTATTCCATTATCAGTGAAAGATATTATTTTCATTTTAGAAAATAAAATAACCTATAAAACACTAAATAGTTGTCTTGAGGAGTTATATCAAAACCCAGAAACTGATGGCTATAGATGGTATACGGAGCATCTTCAGCCAAAGCTTGAGAAATTATGCAGTTAAATTATATACACGATGGAAACTGCGTAGAAATTCTCAATAGCGATTCGATTGATGAAAAAAGCGTTCAGCTTATTTTTGCCGATCCTCCATACAATCTTTCCGGCAATGGTCTCAAATGGCAAGGCAACACAACGGGCGGCGACTGGTATATGGTCAACGAGCAATGGGACAAGATGAGTGAAAAAGAGTATATGGATTTCACGGATAGCTGGATAGCTGGTTGTAAGCGAGTATTGAAAGATAACGGCTCTTTATTTATAGCTTGCTCATACCATAATCTCGGCGAAGCTATCATGGGAATGAAACAAAACGGGTTCAAAATCAATAACATCATCACATGGTATAAAACAAACTCAATGCCAAATATGACAAAAAGAGTCTTTACACATGCCACGGAGTTTATAGTGTGGGGCGTCAAAGGCTCAAAATGGGTTTTTAATTATAAAATTATCAAAGATATAAATCCGCAAAAACAAAAAGACGGCTCCGTAAAGCAGATGCGCGATATGTGGGAAATGCCACTAGTGCAGGGTAAAGAGAGGATAAGAGGCGAAGATGGAAAAGCCGCACACCCGACGCAAAAGCCGGAGGAGATGTTGAGGCGTATCATTCTTGGATGTTCAAACGAGGGCGACGTTATATTAGATCCTTTTTGTGGGAGCGGTACAACGTGCGCGGTTGCAAAAAAACACAATAGAGCCTACATTGGAATAGAGCGGGAGCAAAAATATGTTGACATTGCGATTAGCCGAATTGCCAATATGTAGCTAGATAGTTTGTATGACCCTCCACCTACTACGCCACGCCTCGCTCGAAGACGGATATATTGGACGATACAACGGACACATAGATATACCCATTAGCGAAAGCGGCAAAAAAGAGGCGGTTTTGGCGGCGCAAAAGCTTGATGGCGTGTGTTTTGACGCTGTTTATTGTTCTGATTTGTTGAGGTGTAGGCAGAGTTTGGAGCCTTTTGGATTTAGTTCTGTGATTTATGACGCTAGGCTTCGTGAGAAGTCTTGGGGGCGTGCCGAGGGGATGAGTTTTGGGGAGATTTGTGGTAAGTTTGGGATTGTTTATGAGGATTTTGAGTCGTTTGTGAGGAGTGTTGGGGGCGAGAGTCTTGAGGCGTTTGGGGCTAGGGTGGATGAGTTTTTTGAACAATTACGGCTTAGCGGCGCTTCTAACGTTCTTATCCTCACCCATGGCGGCGTTATTCGCACGTTTCTTGCCAAACTGCGCGGATTGAGCCTTGAAGAGGCTTTTTGTATTGATGCGCCTTATGCTAGTATTACTATTGTAGAGGATTTTGTTTGAGAGTCGTTGTTTTTTTGATTTTTGTGGTCGGCTCTTTGTTTGCCGCTCATCGCATTGTTACATTGTCGCCCGCTGTCAACGAGATAGTTTTTGCGCTTGGAGAGGGTAAAAGCGTGGTTGGCACGACGCACTACGCCAACTATCCCGAAGAGGCGAAAAAGATTCAACGCATAGGCGGCTACCACGACGCATCGTTGGAAAAAATCATAAAGCTAGAGCCGACGCTAGTAATCACGGAAGCGAGTGGCATAGAGCTAAGCCGCAAACTGGAAAATCTAGGAGTCAAGACCCTCTCCATGCGCATTGATTCGCTCATCAGCGTCAAAAACGCCGTTACTTTGATAGGCACAAGTGTGGGCAGGCAAAAAGAGGCGGCGCAGATAGTCGAAAAAATAGACGCAGGGCTTGCAAAGCTCTCAACGCTCCCAAGGACAAACCAAAAAATGCTCATAGTCTTTGGCAACAATATAGATCTAACCAAAAACATCTATGTAGCCGGAAACAACCTATATTTTGCCGAACTAATTGCCAAATCAGGCTTTGAAAACGCCGTCAAAAAAGACAAAATCTCTCAACCTGTGCTTGGGCTAGAGGGAATCTTGTCTTGCAATCCCGACATTGTCGTCGTGCTCTTTCCATACACCAAAGAAAAAAAGATTACGGCGGAGCAGATCAAAGCCTCGTGGAGCGCACTACCGATAAAGGCGGCAAAGAGAGGGTCTGTATTTGTGCTTGAAGATGATTATATCTCTATTCCCTCTGATCGTATTACGCTATTTTTGGAAGATTTGCGAAAAATAGTAACGGCGCATCATGCTCGTTTGCGATAACCTTAGCATAAGCTTTGGCGACAAAGAGATACTAAAAAACGTCTCATTTTCGCTAGCAAAATCACAAAATCTATTGATATTGGGCGAAAATGGAGCCGGAAAAAGCACGCTGGCAAAGGCGCTCTGCTCGCTTACGCACTCAAGCTCTATATCGCTTTTTGAAAGAGAGCTTTCTCGCATTCCGCCAAAAGAGCGCGCCGCACTAATTAACTACGTCCCACCAAAGCTCGAGAGTTACGATGAGGATATTACGCTGATGGAGTATCTGCAAATGGGGTATTTCTCGCGCAAAAAAAAGTTTGAACCGACTTTGCCACGCGAGACGGAGGCGGCTTTGGGGCTTCTTTGCGGTTTTGGCTTGGAGGATTTGGCGCACAAGAGATTGCAGACGCTAAGTAGCGGCGAGAAACAGACGGCTATGATACTTCAAGCCGCCATCCAAAACAGCGCAATAACCATCTTTGACGAACCAATCGCCAATATCGATGCGGTGCGTACGCAAACGCTTTTTTCTCTTCTTTCAAGCGATGATGTGTTTTTGCAAAAAATCGTTATTACTCATGATTTGCATTTTGCTTTTTCGCTTGGGTTTGACGTATTGTTTCTCAAAGGGGGCAGGCGAGAGTTTTTTGGCTCTTGCGAGGAGTTTTTTGACGAGGACGAGCTAAAAAAGCGGTTTGGGGGAAGCGTGCAAAAATGCGAGCTTGGAGTGGTGACAAACTATGCGAAACTATAATTTAGCTCTTTTGGCGTTAGCTCTTGTTGCGCTTGTGCTGTCGCCATTTTTTGGCGTAGCCTCTGTGAGACTCTCCAATGTCTTTGACGCAAGTAGCGTTGACGCTCTGATATTCTGGCAGATTCGCGCACCTCGGGCGGCGCTCGCTTTTTGTGCAGGGGGTGCTTTGGCTTTATCTGGTCTACTTTTTCAGACGCTTTTTCGCAATCCGCTTATGACTCCTTTTACGCTTGGCGTATCTAGCGGGGCGACGCTTGGGGCGGCTGTGGCGATATATCTTGGGTTAAACGCTGCTGTGTTTGGATTTTCTATCATCACGCTGTTTGCTTTTTTGGGCTCTGTGACAACGGTCGCTCTGTTGGTGGCGCTAGCTACCAAAATGCACTCTTTTTCAAACCAAAATCTATTGCTTTTAGGCGTGGCGCTATCTCATTTTTACGCCGCGATACTCTTTGTCATCTACTATGCGGGCGGCGTATTTGAGACGCATGCGATAGTGCGCTTCACGCTTGGAAACCTCGGCGTTTCCGGCTTTTTGGAGCTTGCTCCTGTCGTGATATTTTCTGTTTTACTTATCGGCGTCGCTTTGTATTTTGCGCCGGAGCTTAGACTGCTCTCAACTTCCGAGGAAAACGCAAGACTAAAAGGAGTAGATGCGACCAAAGTAGCCGCCGTTATTCTCATAGCCGTATCCGTCGCAGTCGGAGCCGTAGCCTCCGTAGCGGGTCCAATCGGCTTTGTGGGTCTAATAATCCCCCATCTACTAAAAAAACTCCTCAAAAAAGAGTCCGCCTCGCTTATCATCACCTCGTTTTTGGGTGGCGGCGCATTTTTGCTTTTGTGCGACATCACGGCTAGAAGCTTTGGCACGGACTCAGAGATACCGATAGGAGTCGTCACTGCCGCACTTGGCGGGCCGTTTTTTGTTTATTTGATACTTTCAAGAGCTAGGCACAATCAGTAAGATGATGTTACGCACCAAAACAAACTTGTCCATTTTTTAGAATGTTGTCTTGACAATTTGGGGTATTATATGTTTAACTTTTAAAAAACTTTGAGCGTCTTTTTAGGGATGCTTAAAGCCTTTTGTCAAAAGCCCGTCCGACGTCTTTTCGGATATGACTTTGGCTGGTATGCCTCCAAGCGTTGCGTTTCCCTCTTCAAAGCTTTTGTTTACCACCGCATTTGCCCCAATAACCATATTGTCGCCAATAACAATTCTACCATACATTTTAACGCCGGGGGCGATATAGCAGTTGTCGCCTATCGTCGGAGCGTCAACGCCTTTGCCCGCCTCCGTACCGATGTTTACGCACACATGCAAACGACAGTTTGCGCCGACTTTGGCGCCGCTGTTTACTACTATCGTTCCCGGATGTGCTATTGACAAGCCCGGACCAAATACGTTTATTGGGATAGTAAAGCCAAGCCTTAGCGCTTGTTTGTGATACCTATGGGCGATAAAAGCTCTCAAAAATCTGTTTTTTTTGCAATTTGTGAGATACTCAAGCCGTCTTAAGAGTCTTTGAAATCTCCAAACTTCATCAAAAAGTAGAGCTTTCAGTGTCTGCGTACGATTAAGAGAGACCCTATCGGCTTCCAGATAATCCAAATAGTCTTGATGTGAAGTTATCATCTTTTCTCCGCATTTTGTTTTTATCTTGTATTTTATCGCCTAAATGCAAAAAAACCAAAAAACAACGCTAAAATATACAAAAATAACTATACAAAGGCGCTAAAAATGGGAGCTTTAAAACTAGAACATCTGCCTAGCTACACATACAACGATTACGTAAATTGGGAAGGTAAATGGGAGCTAATACACGGCATCGCCTACAATATGTCGCCGGCTCCGGTAAAAAAACATCAATTTATAAGCTCAAATATAGCGTGGGAGCTGAAAAACGCTCTTTTAGGGTGTCCTAGATGTACCGCCCTGCTCCCCGTAGATTGGAGAATTAGCGACGATACGGTAGTTCAGCCCGATAATCTAGTAGTGTGCGATGAAGATATGGAGGGAGCTTATATTGTCAAGGCTCCTTTGATTATCTTTGAGGTTTTATCCAAAAGCACAGCCGCAAAAGATTGTAATCTAAAGTTTGAGTTATACGAACAAGAGGGGGTAAAATTTTACGTCATAGTAGACCCAAACGAAAATAACGCAAAACTTTACAAACTGAAAGATGGTAGATATATCAAAGAGGGGGACTTTGGAGCTAAAACTTATAGATTTGCGTTTGACGAGTGTGTTTTTGAGTTTGATTTTGGGAAGATTTGGGCGTAAATATAAGAGTAAGAGGTTTTTACGGCGCTAAAAGCGTATAAGCTCCGACAATAATACACATACCCAGTCGAAAGATTCGACGGAGTATGTGAAAAGTCAGCGTATCAAACGCTACAAGATTGAAGTTTCTCCACAATGCTTGGGTCTTCTAGGGTTGAAGTGTCTTGCGTCACCTCTTTACCGGCGGCGATTGCTCTTAGGATTCTTCTCATTATCTTACCGCTTCTCGTTTTTGGTAGTCCAGGGGCGATTTTGATTTCGTCGCATTTTGCTATTGGTCCTATCTCTCTTACGATTACGTCATTGATTTCTTTGAATAGCTCCGCCTCTTGTCCCGCATTTTCAGGAATGATTTTTGGCACTACGAATGCAAATATTCCCTCACCTTTTAGTTCATCCGGTTTGCCGACAACCGCGACCTCGGCTATTTTGTCGCATTTTGCTATTGCCGCTTCTATTTCAGCCGTTCCGAGTCTATGACCAGAGACGTTGATAACGTCGTCCACACGTCCCGTAATCCAAATATATCCATCTTCGTCAAGCCTTGCACCATCACCCGAGAAATATACGCCTTTTACCGTCTCAAAGTATCCGCTGATAAATCTCTCATTATCACCCCAAATAGTTCGTATCATCGAAGGCCACGGTTTCATGACGCATAGTAAGCCGTCATTTCCTCTCTCAACCGGAGTACCGTCAGGGTTTACAACTTTTGCGATAATACCAGGAAGCGGGAATGTCGCCGAACCCGGTTTTGCCGGAGTCGCCGCCGGAAGAGGAGCCACCATGTGTCCGCCGGTCTCAGTTTGCCACCATGTATCTACGATTGAGCATTTGCTGCCGCCTATTTCGTTGTAGTACCATAGCCATGCGTCAGGGTTGATTGGCTCGCCTACGGTACCCAAAATTCTTAAAGACGTTAGGTCGTATTTTGCCGGTTCATCTGCGCCTACTTTGTGAAGCAGTCTTATAGCTGTTGGAGCTGTGTAAAATTGATTTACTTTGTACTCTTCTATCATTCTCCACCATCTACCCGCATCCGGATAAATCGGCACACCCTCGTATATTATCGATGTGGCGCCAATAGCCAAAGGTCCGTAAGTGATATATGTGTGTCCCGTAATCCAGCCAACATCCGCCGTGCACCAATAGGTATCGTTTTCTTGAACGTCAAATACCCATTTCATTGTCATCTGAGCCCAAAGAATATAGCCCGCCGTCGAGTGCTGAACACCTTTTGGCTTACCTGTAGAGCCTGATGTGTATAGTAAAAATAGCGGATCTTCGCTATCCATCGGTTCCGCCTCGCACTTAGCAGGCTCTAGCTCTACTAGCTCATTGTAGATATAGTCTCTACCAGCTACATAGTTTATCTCTTCGTTGTTTCTTTGTACGATGATGCACGCCTCTATGCTTTGGCAACCTCTAGAGAGAGCGTCGTCTACAACCGGCTTTAGAAGATATGGTTTGCCTCTTCTGTATCCGCCATCGCTTGTTACGACTACTTTTGCCTGTGCGTCTTCGATTCTATCTCTAAGCGCCTCAGCGGAGAAGCCGCCAAATACAACAGAGTGGATAGCGCCGATTCTAGCGCACGCAAGCATGAAAAATACAGCCTCGGGAATCATCGGCATATAGATAACTACCCTATCGCCTTTTTTTACGTTAAATCTATTTTTTAGAAGGTTTGCCGTTTTGCATACTTCATAATAAAGCT
Source organism: Helicobacter cetorum (assembly GCA_022729705.1). Classification (GTDB taxonomy): domain Bacteria; phylum Campylobacterota; class Campylobacteria; order Campylobacterales; family UBA6016; genus UBA6016. Next base: position 7,592 of record DZAX01000032.1, read on the forward strand.
CTCTATATGTTATAACTCTTTTATCGCCTGGTTCGCCCTCAAATATAATAGCGGCTTTGTTTTTTCTAGTATCAAGGTGTCTATCTAGGCACTGCTCGCTCACGTTTAGCTTGCCGCCCGTAAACCATTTGTAGTTTGGCGCAGACGACTCGTCTAGCGTTTTGGTAAACGGCTCTTTCCAAACAAGAGCCTCCCTTGCATGATGAGCCCAAAACCCCTCGTAGTCTCTTTTGGCCCACTCCACAAGCTCTTCGTATTCGCACATATTTTTGATATTAGGACTTTTAAAAAGCTCTTTTTTCGGCTTAAAAACCATTCCGTGTAACTCTTCCATATAAATCAATATCTCCTTTTGATTAGATTAAAAACTTTAACCTTTTTTTAGTTTTATAAATATTAATGCAGTCATCACAGCGTCATAATATGCGCTATGCTGACCAAATATTGGCAAATCCAAATCATGCATTATAGACTCAAACCGCAAATCAACATTTTTGCTTCCAAAAACATCGTTTTTTGCGTCAAAATACATAGCCGACGTCTCAAACTGAGGGTTTGGCAATGTTGCTCCATAAAACGCCCTAAAATACTTATTTATCATAGCGACGTCAAATTCGAGATAGTATCCGACAAGCGGTCTTTTGCCTATAAAGCCCAAAAAAGCGTCCAACGCTTCTTTGGGCTTTATAGCACCCTCCAAATCGCAATTTCTAATATGGTGAATCTTAATACTCTCCTCCCCTAAAATAGCTTTAGGCTGCACCATTACCTCAAATTTTTCGCTTGTTTTTATAACGCCGTCTTTTATTTTTACGGCTCCTATTGAGATAATGTCGTCTTTTTTTGGGCTAAGCCCAGTCGTCTCGCAGTCAAAAGCGACAAACTCGTCAAAAGACGGCTTTTCAAACATATAAGCAAATCTCTCGTCTTTTAATCCTCTTTTGAGATACGCGCGTCTTAGAGCTTCAAGCATTAGGAGATATACCCTAGCTTGAAGTGCGCAAACAAAAACTTTTTTAGTTTATCGACTATCTTAAACACATCTTTCAATAAGTCTCTCTCCAGCTTTGAAAGCCTTTGCGGACTGATGTAGTTATCCGGCGCGTGTCCTGTTTTTATCTTGTAAAGTCGCTCTCTTAGTCTAATCTCTAATAAAAAGTTGTACGCCTCAATAATCTCCTCCGCAAAAGCTCTATCAATAAGCCCAATATTGTTTAGTTCCTTGATTCTCTCAAAGGTATTAACGGACGATACTCCTTTTTCGTAAGCCAAAGAACGGATAGAGTTTACTATCGGAAAAATTGCCCCTTTTTTAATATCGAACTCCCCGCTATGCTCTTTTTTGTCAAGCACAAAGCCGCCCAGCATACCAAGAGGTGTCTCAAAAGAGAGCGAGCTGCCGGCCATCCTAGAGATAATTTGCGGATTTTGGTTTAGTTTTTTTACCAAATACTCTTTTATCTGACTTACAATCTCCTCAGAACCGCTAACAAATCTCATATCCATGAGTATCGGAATATTAATAAAGCTTTTTTCACACGGAGTTGTTGCCATCTCGTAAATATTTTTTTTGTAAGCTTCAAGGCTCTTGCACCATTCGGGATTCATGGCCATTACTCCGCCCTCGCACCTTGGATAACCGAGATATATAAGAGTGTCGTTAAAAGCTTTTGAACAGAGAAGGGCTTCGTCCCCGTCAGCTTCGTCCATAAATATAACACCGTTGTCTTGGTCGGTTCTAAGTATCTGCTCCCCTCTGCCCTCGCTGCCAAATATAACAAGCGCCGCTCTCTCTTTTAGGCGCGGAGTAAAAGAGCTCTCAAATACTTTTTGGAAAACCTGCATATTTAGCTCGCTTACAAGCTTGATTATATGCTTAACTTTTACGCCCTCATCGAGCATATTTTTGATTGAGGCGTCTATGTCTGCGATGGCGTTTTTTAGCTCTTCTTTTGATTTTGCAAGCTCTATTTTTCTAGCTACAAACTGCGTATGCGTAGAAAAAGCCCCCAAAATATCAATATCTTGAAGCAAGCCGCAAATAGCGCCGTTATCAGTCAAAACAACTCTTTTTATGTTGTGTTTTGTCATTTGCAAAAGAGCGTTAAATAAAAAGTCGTTTTTGGAGATTGTTTTGATATTTTTTGTAGCTATCACGCCGACTGGGGTATCAACGTCTATGCGACAGAGCAGAACCTTTTTTCTCAAATCAGAATCAGTCACAATTCCGACTGTTTTATCTTCAAAATTTACAAGAATAAAAGTCTTTCCATTTTCGCTCATAAGTTTAACGGCGTCATAAATAGTATCGCTCTCATGCGCAAATATCGGGGATTCATACTCTATTGTGGATATTTTTTTTGTTAGATAGCTATCCATACTTTTATGCTTCTCTTCAAGCTTTTTGGCGGTTGATAGAAAAAAGTAGCTCTCTACTTTAGTATTTGAATGTACAGCGGACAAAAAATCATCTTTTGCAATAATATATAAAAGTGCCTCTTCAACCACAACAAAAGAGCTTTTGTAGGAGCCGCCAAGCAACGCCTCAAAATCAAAAAAATCTCTAGCCCCATAATAAAACTCAGCCTCAGACTCCTCTTTAACAACACCTTTTGCCACAATATAAAAAAACTCGGACAAATCACCTACGCTTACAATCCGTTTTCCCTCTTTTGCATACATTATATCAACCTTTGAAACCAATTTCTCAAGCTGTGATAAGCCAAGAAAGTCAAACGGATGTATGCTTTTAATGAATATTTTTATATCGAGACTACTCATTTTACCTCTTAAAAATAAGGAGGACAAAACCCTCCCCAAAAGCGTGTTGGTTAGTGTTTAAACATACGTGCACAAACGTAACCCTCTCCCCCATCAAAAAGAACTCTCCCACATTTATGCGGGAGCTAGAGCCACCCATCGCCTATCGGCAATGGAACCACGGCGAGGGGGTGCAGGGACTTTTATGTCCTTGCCACTCAATATGGGCTTTGTCCGCATTAGGTGTCTTATAAATTAATGCCCAGAAACGCCGTCTATACCAATACCGGTTTGAGCTCTAATATATTGAGCCTCAAAGCCCTCTTTATCTTGTGCGCCTCTTGCTGAGTTGTCCATTTTTGAGACTATCCAGATGACTACAAACGTAAGAGTCATGGAGATAATAGCTGGATTTTTGAGGGCGATAAACGCCTCTTTATTTCCAAGCGCATCTTTCCAAACAGCAGGTCCCATAATAACCAAAATAATAGCGGATACAAGACCCGCGGTCGCGCCATAAAGAGCACCTTTTGTAGTTAGTCCTTTCCAGTAGATGGATAGGAGCAACACAGGGAAGTTGACAGACGCCGCAATAGCGAATGCGAGACCAACCATAAAGGCGACGTTTTGTTTTTCAAACGCTATACCAAACACGATAGCCAAAATACCAAGTACAAGAGTGGCTATTTTGGAAGCTTTCATCTCTGTAGCTTCGTCAACTTTGCCTTTTCCTATTACGCTAGCGTACAAGTCGTGGCTAATCGCAGATGCACCTGAGAGCGTAAGACCGGATACAACCGCAAGAATAGTAGCAAACGCAACCGCCGAGATAAAACCAAGGAACAGGTCGCCGCCGACAGCGTGCGCCAAGTGGATAGCCGTCATGTTGTCGCCGCCAAGTATCGCTTTTTTATCGCCGATTAATACCTGAGAAGCGTTTGCGTCGCTCACAAGAGTCTGCAGTCCGCCGCTAGTTAGCTGAGTAACTGCGTGAGTGAAATACTCAGGGTGAAGAGCCAGTAGCGTTACGGCGCCAAAACCGATAATAAACGTAAGAATATAGAAATATCCTATAAGACCAGTCGCATAGAAAACTGATTTTCTAGCCTCTTTAGCGTCGCTTACCGTAAAAAATCTCATAAGAATGTGAGGTAGGCCGGCCGTACCAAACATTAGTGCAAGACCAAGAGATATGGCGTTCCACGGATCCGAGACGAGACCGCCAGGCTCCATGATTTTTACCCCGCTTTTGTGTATATCCACGGCACTTGAAAACATTTTCTCAAAGCTAAAGTTAAAATAAACCATAACCATCAACGCTATAAACGTAGCACCGGAAAGAAGCAACACGGCTTTGATAATTTGAATCCAAGTAGTCGCCAGCATACCGCCAAAAGCGACGTAAAGAATCATCAAAGTGCCGACCAAAACAACGGCTGTAGAGTAGTTAAGACCAAATAGAAGCTGAATTAGTTTACCGGCTCCAACCATTTGGGCGATAAGATATAGTATAACCGTAACTATCGTACCGGCGGCCGCAATTGTTCTAATATCCGCTTGTCTAAGTCTAAATGACGCAACGTCGGCAAATGTGTATTTACCAAGATTTCTAAGCGGTTCTGCTATAAGAAATAGTATTATAGGCCAACCAACCAAGAAGCCGATAGAGTATATAAGACCGTCAAAACCGCTCGTATACACAAGTCCTGAAATACCAAGAAACGATGCGGCGGACATATAATCTCCAGCTATAGCTAGACCATTTTGCTTACCAGTAATACCGCCGCCTGCAGCATAAAAATCTTTTGCGGTTTTTGTTTTTTTAGCAGCCCAGTATGTAATTCCAAGGGTTGCTCCAACAAATACAAGAAACATTACAATCGCATTAACATTGAGAGCTTGCTTATCTACGGCGCCGTCTATCGCTCCTGATGCAAAAGCCGCAGATCCGACGAACAAAGATGCTATAATTATCATAAATCTTTTCATTCGCTCGCCTTTCTGACTTCTTCTTTTACTTTTTCGCTTAGTTCGTCAAACTCGCTATTCGCTCTTTTGGTATATATGCCCGTAAGGATAAAAGAGAAGACGATAATCCCTATCCCAACAGGAATACCAACAGTCGTAACGCCGCCAGACAAAGAGATGCCAAGCAGTTTTTTATCAAATGCGATTACCAAAATAAATGCGTAATACATCACAAGCATAATGACCGCAAGCTTTACGCCAAAAGCACTTCTTTTTGCTACAAGCTCTTTATAGCTAGGGCTATTTTTGACTACCTCTACAATGTCTGCTTTCATATTTCTTCCTTAAAAGTTGTAGTTGGCGATAACTCTATACTCGCTCCAACTTGTTGTTTCGCTTGTTGTTGGATTTTTTCTAAAGTCGTTAGGAAAGTTTCCTCTAAGTCTAAGCTGAAGATTTTTAATTCCGGCATTATTATAGATTATGTCAAAACCAGATTCGCTTGTCGTAACGGCTTTTGTATAGCTATTGTCGCTATCCACATTAGAAGATATATAGTAAGCATTTGCGGCAATATCTTGTCCAATTACGCTTTTAAGATTGTAGCCGGCTGAAAGTTTATAAGCCGTAGTGTCCGCCATAAACTGATGTCTGGTCACCATGCCTTGCGTAAACGCCGGCATACTGCCCCAAGGCACAATCACACTTCCTTTGAAAGTAGAGCCGTTATCTGTTCCAGTTGACGAATACGCCGCCGCTGCGTTGAAATTTCCGGCTTTAAGGGCTAGTTGCCCAGCATAATATGGAGCCGAGGAGAGATTTAGCGTATCATGCATATCGCTCTCTTTGAGATATTGAGCTGAAGCTGTCATTGTAGCCGCCGGATTTAATACGCATTTCCAGCTGTAGTCGGCTTGAGCGTATACGGCATTTAGAATCTCATCGGCATAGTAATCCCATATTTGAAGCGTTAGCCCCGGAATTCCTTTGTATATCGCCGCAACAGCTGTTACGCCGCTATCTTTTGCGCTGTCGCCAAGAGCGGCTTTGCCCATATTTTGGAAAACACCGCTTTTATAATCTGTTCTATTGCCATAACCGCCTGTTAAAGCAAGTTCGCCGCCGCCATATGCGTTTGCCAATGTACCATAAGACATTCTTGTCACATGCGCACCGATAAGAGTAGTGTCTTTAATATCACCGTTAATTACAACCACTGCTTCAAAAAGGTTTGGAATCATTCTAGCGTCGTCGCTACCCGCTAAAGGAGTATCAAGTTGCTGCCTACCGACTTTTACCGTCGTAGCGCCAAATTTACCTTGAATATACGCTTGACCAAGCGTAGAGTAACTATCATCATTGCCGTCAAAAAGCGTCTTATCGTTTTTAGCCGCCATCACATGCTCGTCATCTAGCTTATTTGTCGTATAAAACACGGCTCCAGCGGATACGCCAAAGAGCGGAGCCGTCTCAAATCCTATTTTGCCGCCAATAGCCAAACCATCCCTACTATAGTCAGACGTAGTTTTATCAAATTCTAAACCTCTATTTATATAAAAAGCTCTAACTTGACCAGAAACTTTCCCCTCTTTAAACGCCTCGGCAACATCGCTAGCCGCAAACGACCCGATAGTTGTGATGGTGGAAGCTACAACAAAGCTTAATATGACCTTTTTCATTTTTACAAAACTCCTCATTTATTGAATTACAATTAAATTATAAAGACTTTATATAGCAAAATCGTAACAGAATATTATATTAGCGGCAAAATAATGTAAATTTACATTTTTATAGTGTATTTTGGTAACACTTATCTCATCACAGCTTCTTTTGATGGAGTATTGATTAAAAATATAGCCTCTCATGTCAAGTTTATATGCGTATATTTTTATGTTGTTACGACAGCTTAATCGTTTTAATATTGAATTTTAAGAGGCGCAGTTCTTAGATAAAAAAAATTTAACGCAACAATATTGCAATAAGCTCCGTTACCGTTAATAGCTATAATTTAAGTTAACATGACGCTAAGTCGCACGTTTCAAAACTATACATATTTACGGCAGACGTGCTACTGTTTGAATCGCTACATCTTTTACAAAAATACAAAATGTTTAAAATAATAAATTAAACTATTTGATTAACCCCCGTATTGGCGCATAACATCTATGTGGTCTTAAATTTAGACAACTCGGCGCTTAATTTTTCAGACATACCAAGCAGACGCTCCGCCGAAGCTTTCACCTCTTCCACGCTTCTTGCATTGGCGTCTGAAAGTTCGGATATCTTCTCTACTCTACTTAGCATATCAAGCGTTTGATTGTTTCCTTTTGCCGTATCTTTTGCTGTTTTTTGAGCGCTTTGCGCCGTCTTTTCTATGTTTATCGTTGTTTCGCTTATCATCTGCTCCGCTAGTTTGGCTTTTTTACCCAACCTGCCAAGCTCCTCGGCACCTTGAGCCATAGTTTCAGCTGTATCGTTGATTGATTGGACTATTACCGATACGGTCGCATTTGATTCGCCAAGGCTTTTTTGTGTTCTCTCTGCAAGCTTTCGCACCTCATCCGCCACCACGGCAAATCCCCTACCATGTTCGCCGGCTCTTGCGGCCTCTATGGCGGCGTTTAGGGCTAGCAGATTTGTTTGATCCGCTATATCGGATATAACAGTCATTACGGCTTTTACCTGTTCGGCTTCCCCCAATAGCCTCTCTAATTTGGCGGATAATGCAGTTTGAACCTGAACACTCTCTTGAAGCTCGTCTGAAACCTCTGAAACGCTTTTTGCGGCGATTGAGGCGTTTTTTGATACCGTCAAAATATCTTGCTCGTTTTGCGCCAAATCATTTTCACTATCTTTTAACATAAGAGATATATTGTGAGACGCTTTTGCGCTCTCTTTTGCTATTTTTGCGCTTTCTTCTGTTCTAAGACCTATCTGCGCACTTGCGCTAGATAACTCAGAGGCGACCGATGAGTTTTCTAAGGCGGATTTTTTGACCCCCTCTATAGCGCTTTTAAAGCTATGGAGCAGACTATTAAATGCGAGAGCGACCCTTGATATTTCGTCTTTTGCGGTAATCTCTATTGCTTTGGAAAAATCGTTATTTTGCACAATCTCACCGGTTAATTTTTCGATATTTTTTATAGGTTTTGCGATACTTGAAACTATCTGCATCGAAATCGTAAAAATAACAACAAACAACACAAAAACAATAACCAAAGATTTTCCGAACATAGCAAGAGCCTGCCCCTTGACATCGTCTATATAGATACCAGAGCCAATCACCCAACCCCAGCCGTCGTGTTTTTTGACAAAAGAGAGTTTAGGATACCCCTCCTTGGAGGCATCGCCGCCGACTAACGGTTTTGGCCAGTTATAGTGAACAAAACCGCTACCAGCCTTATTTGCCACCTCATTCATCGCTACAAACAGATTTGTTTTACCATCTGTATCTATCGTGTCGCCATCGACCCCCGCTTGCATTTGAGTGGCGCAATTAAATTTCGACGCATCTAGGATCTTGCCATCAAGAGCGCCGACGGTTGGATGCATAATCATTTTTGGAGTGGGATTTGTCAGATCATGTATCCAAAAATACTCTTTTTGCTCGTATCGAATAGTTTTAATAAAAGCTATAGCCTCTTTTTTGGCGCTTATTTCGTCAATTTCACCCCTTTTGCTCTTTTGATAGTAGTATTCAAGAGCACCGTATGCAACATCCACAACATGGCGCGTTTTTAGCTTTTTATCCGCCAACAGATTTTGATATGAGACATACGAGCTAGACGCCAATATGATCAAGCCGCCAAAAAGTGATAGCGCCACGAGAAACCATAATCTAAGCTTAATACTCATCTAAAACACCCCTATTTAAAACTATATTTGTTTAGTGTAACGTAACCATTCAGCACCCCCTTCTGAAAGCTCAATTTTTGAGATGAAATCCTCAAAAGAGTCGATATTTTTTCTTTTTTCTTATTGAAATAGCCACTTTTCCATGCTAATTTTCATTTTTTTACAGGGGTGCTGAATGGTTACAGTGTAACAAAATCGTAGCTTTTATATCAACTATAGGGGGCGTAAAAACGACTTTTAAAGTGCAAACGTGAATTTATGTTACATTATTGTCTCTTTTCCAGCTTATATCCAAGCCCCTTAGCGTTTACGATAAGCTCCTCTTTTAGAAGCCTTCTAAAACGATTAATCTCCGTTCTTATCGTTGCGTCGTCTATGTCGTCGCACCCCCAAACCCTTCTTCTAAAAGAGTCAAAATTAAAGGCAAAATTCATATTTGACGCTAGCAGGTGTTTACGGCTCAGAGCTTGCTCTTTGTTTTCATAGTAGAGTATTTTGTGTTTTTTGTCATATCGATACTTTGAGCTTAGTATTGCAATCGCCGTGATAAAGAGTATCGGCAGGTTCTTATCTTTTTGGTGCACCTCTTCTAAAAGCACATAGCCGTTTAGAGTCGGGACATTGACGTCTACCACAAGCGCATTATAAGCTTTTTTTGCAAAGCGGCAAAAGCCTCTCCGCCGTCATAAAAATCATCAACCTCGCCGCCTAAAGCCTCCAAAAACTCTTTTATCGAGCTTCTTAATATAGCTTCGTCTTCAAGTAGTAGTATTTTCATTTTTTTTATTTGCCATTGATTGTTTAATTTTTTTCAACAAAAGCCAAAAATTTCCGATTGAGGCAATTTCCAAAGCTTCGCGATAATAGATAGCACTCTTTGCCGTATCCGCCATTACGGAATATGTATTGCCAAACTCATACAAAGCCTCGCATTTGCCGTATAAATAGCCTATATTGTCAAATATCTCAACCGCCCTCAAGGCGCTTTTTATGGCGCCGTCAAACTCTTTTGTATATCTATATAGCTTGCCAAACTCATTTAACGCATGCGCCTCGTTAAGCTCGTTTGATATTTGTCTACTTATATCAATGGACTCCTGTAAGCATTCAAAGGTTTTTTTATACTCTAAAAGCTTGATATATACTCCGCCTATTTTATAAAGAGCCATAGAAACGCCGTTATTGCGATTAATATTTTTATATATATTTATAGCCTTAGTATATGCCTCTAGACTCTTTTTTAACTCTAGTTTTTCGCTATGCACAGAACCGATTGAGGCTAAAATATCAGCCTCTTTGTATTTATTGCCAATTTGCTTATTGAGAGATAATGCTGTATTAAGAAGCCCTAACGCCTTTTCCATATCGCCTTGCATAAGATAGATTTCGCCAAGATTAATCAGATTACTAATCTCGCCGTCCTTATAGCCAATCTTTTTATTGACGATAGAAGAGCTTTCAATAAACATGATAGCCTTATCAAGTTCTCCAAAATAGGTATAAAGTAAACCAATATTTCCAACGTATACCGCTTGAGACCCAAGATCGTTATTTGTTTTTGCTATATTAAAAGATTTAATATAGAATTCTAACGCTTTATCGTATTGATTTTTTTGAAAGTAGATGTCGCCAATTCGCCCATAAATGCCTCCGCTTGACGATAAGTCGCTATTTTGTAAAGCTATATAGCAATACTCCAAAGCTTTATCTAATTCAAATTTATTGGAATACACTTCCCCGATATTTGCCATAATAGTAGCTTCCAAATTTTGCGTATTCACGCCGTCCAAGAGTGCTAAGGCTCTTTGAAAATAACTCAAAGCTTTGTCAAAATCATTTTTTCGCAAATATATTTCTCCTACAAGCGAGACTCCATTGGCCTCATTATCTCTATGTTTCAGATCTCTAAAAAGCCTCGCTGATTTCTCTGCGCAATCAAAAGCTTGCGGATAGTTCTCAAAAAATATAAAGCATCTTGCAAGTCCGGCATTGGATGTAGCCTCAAAAAATCTGTTTTTGCTTTTTTGCGATAGCTTCAACAACTCTTGATACCGCCTGAGAGCCAATCGATAATCCGACATTTGATATGCGAGCGACGCCAATTTGTATAGTTTTTGTATTCTTATCTCTATCGATATACGAGGTTGTTTAAGGTACTCCCTACAATCTCGCGTCGCCTCTTCCAATTTGCTAAAATCCGCTTTAATTTCAACATCGATACTGTCGTCTTCAAAATAGGCTATAAAATTATTAAAAGAGATAAAGTCGTACGCATTTGAGTAGATATATTGAAGTGTATCGTATGAGGCTATTAGCGCTATTTTTAGACCTAACTCCCAAATATAATCTCTATAAAAATTTAAATCCGCAACTATTTGGTCTAACTCATTTTGAGTGCGGTTACCTGAGAACAAATCAAGGATATAAAAAGAGCTATGCTGATTTTGCCTAAAATGTGCGACTATTTCGCTAAGAGGCGCAGTGTTTTTTTGTTTTATCACTATAGCGTTTGTCGTCAAAGAAGAAATATACAAAACAAATGCGTCGCCAAGTTTTTTTGAGCTAACGCCAAGCGCAATAAGAGATGATAGCTCTTTTCTAAGTTTTAGCGTCTCTTCAACGTCAGAAAGCTTTAGCTTATGTTTTAGTCTCAACAACCACCCAAGCTCATTTTTGGCCCCGCTAGAAACCAATCTCGCTATCTCTCTTCTCTGGAGTAAACAGACAAGGTTTTTTCAATAATTGGATTTATCTCATACCACGGAGTTCCGTTGAAATATACAAAAACATAATTTGTTTTTAAGCTGTCAAAAAAATCTATTTCATTAGCGTATTTTTCCGGAGCTTTATTGTTTGTTTTTATATAACTAAGAAGCGATAATATCTTATGAATTGCACCGCTTCTAGCATTTTGAAGCTCGCTTACGGCTTTTTCAATGTCCATTGGCTCTATTGTGTCCCCGTCCCTTTTCGCAGCAAATCTAGCTGATTTTTGTAAAATCTCCATAAGCTGCCTAGGATTAGCTCCACTTTTACTTATCGCCTCGTCTGCGGCTACGACGCTTATAAGGTTTTGATAATTTTCGTCAAGTCTTGCAAAAATCAATTTTCGTAGCTTCTCCCTTGTCTTTTTAGCCGTCTCATCTTCTAAGAGTTCACTCTCCTCTAGCTTATTTGCGCTAATTCTAAGGCTAAATTTATAAGCGTCGTTGTTGAGATAGTCCACAGCGGTGGTTAGATAAATAGGGAAAGTTAAGATTTTTACGCAATTTATTTTTGAAAATACAAAACCATAATGCCCGAATAGCTCCTCTATTTGAGTCTTATTTGTCATTTTTTCCAAATCGTCGACAATAAGTAAAACTCTTTTGGTCGGAGAGTATTCGCTTATATATCTATCTATCGTTGTATTTAGCAATTCCAACAATTTTCCAATTTGCGGCTTATACATTTTTCTTATTACTGTTTTTGTCTCCACCTCGGCGCTATATTTTGCTTTTGATTCGGAGCCGAAGCTAAATATAGGTAAAGCGGCTTTTGCTTTTGCAAAAAAGGATACCTCGCCACCAATATTGTCTTTTGAAGTCTCCTGCTCCTCCTTTACAAGAAGCTCTTCAACAACGTTTTTAAATTCGCGCAAGTCGTCGGCAATTTTTGAACCAATAATATTTTTATTATCTTTATCAAATATTGCAAAAGCGATGGAGAGCAATACGTCTATTATATCTGTATCATTTGGCTTAAAGAGTTCTCTACCGTTTACATAAATTAGTTCGTATTTTGAGATTTTATTACTGTTTGCAAGAAAGTTTAGAGCCGTAGATTTACCATTACCGACTTGCCCTGTGACAAAAAGCGTTTTATTTGGCTCTTGATTAAAATTTAAATCTATTGATAAGTTATCAATAGTATCCTGAAACAAATCTATATAAAACTCCGCATGCTCTAAATCTAGCGGTCTTTGCGTCTCAAACACACCGTAAGCCTCTTCTATATTTCTCGCCTTTTTCATTGCGAAGCCCTTTTTTAGTAAAGTACTATTCCAAAGTCAATTCTATCAAAATATCAATCTCAAAACCCATGCGAGCTAAAAGCGTCTTCAAAATAGTCCTTAAACGCATACGCAAACCAGACCCTTCCATCCTCAAGAGCGGCGCAGCAGATAGCCGCGCCATTTTGAACAGCTATTTGATATACAAGGTTTAACCCTATTCCAAAGCCGCCCCTAGCGTCTAAGCCTCTATAAAATCTATTAAAAACAGTGCTTCTAAAACTAAACTGTCATGTCCTTTTAGGCGCATTAGCCCAATATTTGCGTGGATAACGGCGAGCGGCCCTTGCCCTTTGTCGTGATTTTTTAGAAAAAGCAATATAGCCCCCCGCCTCTCTTGTGACGCTTGAAACAAAAAAACCGGACAACAAACCAATCACTATAATAACGCTGATTGCGGAGATTAAAAACCAAACCGCTATTCCAACAGAGGCGCATGCGAAAATAAAAAAAACAAATAAAGCCAATACAAAAACTACGCTAATAGTCATCAAAAGAGCCAATTTGCCGAGTGTTATAGTCGTATTCATACTAGTTGTTACTCCATGTAACTTAAAATATAACGAGCTGTCCAGTTTCACCACGTTATAGTTGCCTAGTTTCATAAATACAAGCAATAG
>DZAX01000033.1 GCA_022729705.1 Helicobacter cetorum
TTGTCTATCGCTTGTATTTATGAAACTAGGCAACTAAACGAAAGTGAAACTAGACAGCTGGAGATATACATCGCTTGCAACAAGACTCGCCTGCTCTCGCCGATAGAAATAGTTGGCTTGCTAGAAAAGAGTAGATTCGCAGACAAGAGCTTGAGAAGAAAGTTGTGACGCTTGAGGAGAGGGAATAAGTCAAGTCATACTCAATTCGTTGCACAAAAGATGAAAATGATAGTTAGGTACTCAATCCCATTTTGAGCTTTAATTTTATACCATTTAAAGTTGTTTACACCAAACCCGGCCACTAGGCAAGGTTTGGTGAACATAAGATTACTCTACTTCCGCATCAATGACATCATCATCTTTCTTAGCTTTCGCCCCTTGCTCAGCTCCGGCTTGTTCGCCGCCCTCTTTTTTATACATAGCCTCAGCTAGCTTATGGCTTGCGCTTGCAAGATTTCTAGTCGCTACTTCGATTTCGTCTTTTGTGGCGCTATCTTTTGCTATTACTTCTTTTAGCTCTTTTGCGGCCGCTTCTATCTTAGCTTTTTCCTCTGCGCTTACGCTCTCTCCGGCTTCTAGTACTGATTTTTCAGTTTGGTGGATTAGAGCGTCTGCTTGGTTTTTGGCTTCGACCACTTCTTTTCTTTTTTTGTCTTCTTCTTTGTGCGCTTCTGCTTCTTGCACCATTTTGTTGATTTCGTCTTCGTTTAGACCTGATGAGCCTGTGATTTTGATGTTTGACTCTTTGCCGCTTGCTTTGTCTTTTGCCGATACGTTTAGGATACCGTTGGCGTCGATGTCAAAGGTTACTTCGATTTGAGGCACGCCTCTTGGAGCCGCCATGATTCCGCCTAGTTCAAACATACCTAGAGATTTGTTGTCTTTTGCAAACTCTCTTTCGCCTTGTTGGACGTGGATAGTTACAGCCGGTTGGTTATCATCCGCCGTTGAAAATGTTTGAGATTTTTTTGCCGGAATTGTTGTTCCTCTCTCAATTACTTTTGTCATTACGCCGCCTAGAGTTTCGATACCTAGGCTTAGAGGGGTTACGTCAAGAAGCAATACATCTTTTACGTCGCCTTTTAGCACGCCGCCTTGGATTGCTGCGCCCACCGCTACGACTTCGTCAGGGTTTACCGTTTTGTTTAGCTCTTTGCCAAAATACTCTTTTACCATCTCTTGGATTTTTGGAACCCTGGTTGAGCCGCCCACCATTACTACTTCGTCTATCGCGCTTTTGTCAAGACCTGATTGCTTTAGCACTTCTACGATTTTGTTTTTTGTCTTATCCGCTAGGTCGCCGATGATAGACTCAAATTTTGCACGCGTTAGTTTTTTTACAAGGTGTTTTGGTCCTGTCGCGTCTGCTGTGATAAACGGTAGGTTGATTTCAGTCTCAACTGCGCTTGAAAGCTCTTTTTTTGCGTTTTCAGCGGCTTCTTTTAGTCTTTGAAGAGCCATTTTGTCGTTTTTGAGGTCAATTCCTTGATCAGCTTTGAACTCATCTGCTAGCCAATCGATGATTCTATTGTCAAAGTCGTCGCCTCCTAAGAATGCGTCGCCGTCAGTCGCAAGAACTTCAAATACGCCATCACCTACATCAAGCACAGTAACGTCAAACGTACCGCCGCCTAGGTCAAAAATCAAGATTTTCTCTTGTGTTTTTCTATCAAGTCCATAAGCAAGCGATGCGGCTGTCGGCTCGTTGATGATTCTAAGCACGTTAAGTCCCGCGATGATACCCGCTTCTTTTGTCGCTTTTCTTTGAGCGTCGTTGAAGTATGCAGGCACCGTAATTACAGCGTCCGTTACATCTTCGCCAAGAAAGCTTTCAGCATCGCTTTTTAGCTTCATAAGGATTTTTGCCGAAATCTCTTGCGGAGTGTATACTTTATCGCCGATTTCAACTGCACATGCGCCGTTTCTATCTACTATTTTGTAAGAAACTTTGCTTTTTGCTTCGTTTGCTTTTGTCTCGCTTGTCATCAAACCCATAATTCTTTTTATCGAATAGATAGTTTTTTCAGGGTTTGTGATAGCTTGTCTTTTTGCGGTCATACCCACAAGTACTTCGCCTTTATCTGTGAATGCTACGACTGACGGCGTTGTTCTAGCGCCCTCTTTGTTTGCAAGCACTTTTGGCTCGCTACCTTCCATGTATGCGACGCAAGAGTTTGTAGTTCCAAGGTCTATTCCAATTACTTTTCCCATTAATATTTCCTTTGTATAGTGTTTTACATTTTAAACTTTTTTTCAAAGCTTTTCTTAAAAAGCCCTCTGACGCTTTAGCGGCTAGCTTCAGTGCCACAGCGGCAAGCGTAGCCAAATGAGCTTAGCTTATTTGGCGTGTTGTATCTAGTTTTTACACACACTCACGAGAGCGGGTCTGATGACTCTTCCCTTGAAGACGTAGCCTTTTTGCAGAGTGGCTACGATATGCCCCTCTTCTACGCTCTCGCTTGGCGCTTGCATGATGGCCTCGTGCATTTCGGGGTCAAAGACGCCCTCTGTAGCGACCTGCGTTATAGCGTTTCTCTCAAACGTTTTGACTAAGTTGTCAAGCGTCAAAGAGACGCCAGCTTTTAGTTGACTTGTCTCAGACTCTTCGCCGCTATGGGCTAGGGCTAGCTCAAGAGAGTCTATTATCGGCAACATCTCTTTTGCAAACTTCTCGTTTGTGTAGTCGATAGCCATCTGCTTCTCTTTTTCAAGTCGCTTTTTTGTGTTGTCAAAATCGGCGTGCGCTCTTAGATATTTGTCTTCAAGCTCTTTATATTTTGCCTCCGCATCTTGCTCGCTTGGCGCTTGTGTCTCTTCAACGGCGGTTGCTTCTACGTTTTCTACGCTCTCTTCAGCGCTATTCATATTTTCGCTCAAATGTTCTCCTTTAGTCTAATTTAATGCACACAAAAAACCGCCAAAATCACATGACAAACGTCCGGCGTAGAGTATCTCAGCGTTTTTGTCGCCAATTTTGGCTTCCATCTTTACAGCCATAAACCCCTCAGGCACAAGGTTTCTAAAATAAATCCCTCGTCCAACCCTCGAAGCGGCCTTGCCATCCAAAAACCAAGACATCTTCTCTTTTGCCCAGTCGTTGTCATGCTTTGCAATCTCCAAAAGCTCATCTTTGTTTGCAACATAAGCCTCTTTTGATTGCAGGTAGTCTGTTAGTTTTAAGATTACCTCTACGACATTGTAGTGAACGGCAAGCTCTCTTATCTGCAAAGCGTCCAATCCGACAAACTCATCCAAAAAAGTCTTGATGTTTATGTCACCGCGAAATAGTGCTTCGCCTCTCTCAAACTCAGCGACTACATATTTTGACCCAGCAAGATAGGAGCCTATTAGCTTATCGCTTTCGTTTACTTTCAAAATAGAGATAATATTATGCTCTTTTGAAGCCTCTATAATAGCACTGGGGCTACCTATCTTTACACTGCCAAGCTTTGAGAGCTTATCGTTCCAAAACTTTTTTAGAGCCAAATCGCTAGGCACCCTGCCGCCTGATATATGAAACTGCACAAGAACGCCCTCTTCCACCATCTGCTTAAAATAGTTGCGGATGGTTGCGGAGGAGATTTCCAAATTTATAACCGATTGCAAATGCTCAGAACCTATCGGAGTGGTTGTCTTGATGTATTCGGTTATGATACACTGTAAGATGATAGCCTTTTTATCAACTTTAGCCACTTTATAGCCATTTATTTTGATATTTAGCGCTTTATATTTTCAAGCGCTAATAAAATTATACAACCTTAGCCAATGATTGTCAAGATTTGTTTTTACTAATTTCGTAAAAAGTGTTTGTAGCCTCCACAAAACCTTCCACGCTACCGCAATCAAAGCGCTTACCTCTAAACTTATACGCTATGACCATATTGTTTTTGGCTTGTATTTTAAGAGCGTCGGTTATTTGAAGCTCTCCATTTTTGCCGACCGGAGTCTTTCTTAGTATTTCAAAAATATCGGGAGTAAGAACGTATCTGCCGATAATAGCAAGGTTGGATGGAGCGTCGACCGGATTTGGTTTTTCAACCAAATCATTTAGCATATATACGCCCTCTTCTATCTCTTTGCCGCTTACAATTCCATATTTTGAGGAGTCTTTTAGATCTATCTCCTCTATTGCGACTATTGAACAACGATATTTGTTGTATAGCTCTTTCATCTGCGTAAGTACGCCGCCCTCTTCGCCAACACACAAGTCATCCGCCAAAAGCACGGCAAAAGGCACGGCGCCTATCAGCGTCTCACCCGTAAGGATTGCGTGCCCTAGCCCTTTCATCTCAATTTGTCTCGTATATGAAAACGTGCAAACATCTATAATCTTGCGTATGTCGGCTAAATATATCTCTTTTTCTGTGCCGCGTATCTGATGCTCCAGCTCGTATGAGATGTCAAAATGATCCTCTATTGCCCTCTTGCCCCGTCCGGTCACTATCGCCATCTCTTTGATTCCAGCCTCCATCGCCTCCTCAACGCCGTATTGAATCAACGGCTTTGTAAGCACGGGAAGCATCTCTTTTGGCATAGCCTTTGTAGCGGGCAAAAATCTTGTGCCGTAACCGGCGGCGGGAAATAAACACTTATTAATCAAAATAACTCCTTAATATATATCCAATGTTATGCGCCAATACGAGCGAAGTCTGTATTGGCGGCAGAGGCATGAATGTCCCTGTACTCCCTGAAGTTACCCGCTTGTGCGGGGAAATGCGGGGATTTGTGCATAAACGGTTAATATCTATTCTAGCAATGGGGGGCTTAAATCGGTTTTGGCGAGCGTGTGAAATTTATAAATTTTGGAGTGGAAATATCAGAATCTCTCTGTTGATTTGTGCAACTTGAGCTTTTGTCTTGTGGACTCAAGTTGATAATATTTTTTGCGACAAGATCAGATGGAGCTTTAAGCGTCGATAAGCGTTGAAGAGTTTGTTTCTTAAGCTGTCTATTCTACTCCACTGTCACACTTTTAGCAAGATTTCGCGGCATATCCACGTCGTTGCCAAGCCTAACCGCCACTTCAAGAGACAAAATCTGCACTACGACCATCATCTCAAAAAACTCCAGCATATAGTGATTCCACTCTTTTGTTTTTATAAAGTCATCGGCTATGTCGAGGGCTACGGGGGATACGACTGCTATAGTCGAGTCTCTTGCCGAGAGCTCTTCTATGTTGCTTTTTGTTTTATCGTAAAGTAGCGTTTTTGGCGCAAGTGCTATGGTAAAAAGTCCGCTATCCGCCAAAGCTATTGGTCCGTGCTTCATCTCTCCCGCCGGATACCCCTCTGCGTGAAGATAGGTTATCTCTTTTAGTTTTAGGGCTCCCTCAAGGGCGAGCGGATAGAAAATATCTCTACCGATAAAGAAAAAGCCGTGACCGTGCAAATATCTTTTCGAGAGTCTTTTTAGCTTTTCATGCATTGAGCTATCCACGGCGACGGCGTCTTTTGCTGTGAGTATCGCCCCAATTTCGCGCTTGATAAACTCATCGTTCATAGCTCCTCTGATTTTGCCAAACACAATTGAAGCCATCCAAAATACTAGCGCTTGCGTTGCAAAAGCTTTTGTGCTTGCCACCCCTTTTTCTATTCCGGCTCTTGTTAGTATTGTGGCGTCTGACTCTCTTACTATCGTGCTGTTGTCGACGTTGCATATCGCCAAAGTCGCAAGTCCGGCGTTTTTTGCGATTTTGAGAGCTTCTAACGTATCCGCCGTCTCGCCGCTTTGGGAGATGACGACAAACAGCATATCGCTTGATAGATACGGCTCTTTGTATCTAAATTCACTGGCTATCTCTGCTGAGGCTCTAATCTTTGAGTTGCGCTCAAAAAGATATGAAGCTGCGATTGCGGCGTGGTAACTGGTGCCGCAAGCGCATATCTTTATCTCTCTAAATCTTGATAAATCGCCAAGCGCTCCAAGCTCTTCAAGCGTCACGCCATTGGCGCAGACCCTACCCATCATTGTGTCGATAAGCACGGTGGATTGCTCATAGATCTCTTTTTCCATAAAGTATCTAAAACCCTCTTTTTGGGAGAGAGCTTTTATGCCCTCTATTTTTTTGATTTGCGGCGTGAGTGCGCCGTTTGCGTCAAATATGTTGATTTCATCATTGCAAACATATCCGTACTCATTTTCCTTTAAAAATATAGCCCCGTCGGCTTGTCCTATAAGAACTGATTCGCTAGAGGCAAAATACACCTCTTTTACATCTTTTGACGTCCCGATTAGAAGAGGCGGAGACCCTTTTTTCATAAAAAATATTTTATTCGGTTCGCTTTTTGTGATGATTAGCGCGGCGTATGCGCCGTGTAGTTCGTCTTGTGTCTTTTTGAGGGCAGATAGGGACTCGCCTGTTATTTTGAGGTTTTTTTCAAAGAGATGACCGATTACCTCTGTGTCTGTTTGACTAACAAACGATACGCCATCTTTTGTGAGCTCCTCTTTAAGCGTGGCATAGTTTTCGATTATCCCGTTATGCACCACAAAAGAGTTTGCGCCTATATGCGGGTGTGCATTTGTCTCGGTGGGCTTGCCGTGCGTCGCCCATCTAGTATGTCCTATGCCTACAGCAAAACCCGTTGTGGAGAAATTTTCGCTTACGGCTACAAGATTTGAGAGTTTGCCTACCGCTTTAAAAAGCGATACATCGCCGTCTTGCATGACAGCTATTCCAGCAGAATCATACCCTCTATATTCTAGTTCGCAAAGCCCGTCTAATAGTATTTTTTTTGTCTCTTTATCGCCTATATATCCGACTATTCCACACAAAACAGATCCTTTTTATAGTATAAGCGGAATATTAAAAACCGCCTCTTTTTCGCCAAAATTTGTAAAAACATTGATGTTTGAGCTTATCTCTTCTATGAGCGCATCTTTGGTTGAAGTTCTTTTGTCGCCGCTAATTTTTAGTTTTAGTATTTGAAATCTTTTGCCTGAGGCTTGCAAAAACTCGCCTGTTTTTAGCTTTAGCTCCGCCGTTATCTCTGCGGAGCCCTCAAAGCTTTCAAGGCATCTTGTAAGCGCTTTGACAAACTCGTTTTGAGAGAGCTTAAAGTTTGGCAAGGCAGGATCTATGTCTTTTTTAAAAGAAGCTTTTATTTTAGTCGCTACGCTCATTATAGACAAATCCAAAATATGATATATATTTGTGTATTCACAATCTTTTATAGAAATTACTTTCTTGGAGCTTAGGTACGGTGTTTGATAGGGTTTGATTCCTATTTCATTTTCCGATTCGTAAGCAACAGTGACGGCAAAAAAATTAAAAACGTCAAATTTTAAGTCTATAATTGTTGTTTTAAAACCAAAATCCCTACTGGCGTAAGCGATGGATAGCTCGTATAGCGCTTTTGGCTCTACTTTGCTAAGCAGAAATTGCGCCGACTGATTAAGCGTAAGCAAGCTTCCGTCGCTACTAAATAAAAAAAATGGACTATAGTCATACTCAACCCAGTTTTGGTAGTTTATTGTCATCTGCTCTTTATTCATCGTCAAGCTTCTTTCCAAGTCCGATTATTTTTTTCCGCAACGTATTGCGATTAATTCCCATCTTGTAAGACATCATGAGTTGACTTTTAAATTTTTTATGATTTGTGCCAATGACAGCGGAGTCAAAAATATCCAAAAACGGTTTGTAGTTTTCATTCTCATCCTCAATGTGGGCGTAAAAATACTCCTCCATTATGAAGCCAAGTTGCTCTTTTGAAGTATTGGCGCACAAAAGCGCATAGTAGACCGCACGCTTTAGACTATGAGCGTTTTGGGTTATGTTGCGATCTATAGACGAGATCTCCGGCGTCCAATCTATGCTTAGTTCTCTCTTTGCGTTTTTCAAAAAAAGCTCAATAAGACCGTCAATATCCTCGTTTCTTGAAGATAGCGGCGATAGCTCTATTTTTATGCCAAATAACTTATCGATGGAGCTGTCTTTTATCCGCTTTTTTGACGTAGCGACTACTTTTTTGCGCTCAAAAATAGGTAAATCCGGATTTGGCAACTTGTCAAAGTTTTCGATTATTACTTCGTCGAAATTTTTTAGAGCCTTTAAAATGTCTTCTGGTTTTTCGCCGCACACCACTATTGCATTTGGCGTGATATTTTTTGCTATGAGAGTTTTGCCTACGCCCTCTTCGCCCATTATGATAGTGTTTACATTGACGCCGCTGACAAGTGATATGAGTTTTTTTACCTCTTGCATCTCATGCGAATAGGCTACGATTTCGTTATCCAAGGTCTATTTATCCGAAAAATAAGGTTGGTTGCATTATATAAAAGCGGCGCTTAAAAATATAGCGCCGATAAAGCGCCTATTTTTTGGGCGCCTTTCCTTTCATGTTTTGTAATCTCAATACAGTATAATGATGGAGTCTAGGACAAGGAGAAAGAATGAAAAAAATACTAAGCATTGCGGCGACAGCGGCATTGGCTACCTCTTCATTTGCAACTAGCGATATTGCCGGCGCATTTAAAGAAGGTAAAGCTTCAGGACAAATTAGAGCTATGTATATCGGTAATGATGTTGACACCGGTACAGATAGTTCTGCATTTGCGCTTGGCGGCAAATTAGCATACGAAACAGCTCCCCTATACGGCGTATCAGCTGGTGCGGCATTTTATACGACAAACGACATGGGTACTAAAGACAAAAACGCCGCTAAAGTAGACGGCTCTTTGTATGATGAAAACAGTAAATCTTATACGTTGCTTGGTCAAGCGTATTTGGTTGGTCAATTTGCAAAAACTACGGTAAAAGTGGGTAGACAACAACTAGATACGCCTTTTGCCGGCTCGGATGACGCAAGAATGGTTCCAGATCTATTTGAAGCGGCTCTTGTAATCAATACAGACTTGCCAGATACAACGCTTATCGGCGGCTATGTTGCCAGAATGGCGGGCTGGGACTCTTGGTCTGACAAGGCTAGCAGAAGCCAATTTCAATCAATGTCTAGATCGGCTTTGGGCGACAGGGTAGACCTTAGCAAAACGGGTACGCATGTAGGCGACAATGGCGTATATGTAGTCGCTGCGGTAAACAACTCTGTAAAAGATTTGACTCTTCAAGCGTGGGATTACTATGCGGTAGACGTGGTAAACGCTGTATATTTGCAAGCGGATTACAGGATGGACGTAGCTAAAGATATGGCGTTAACACTACAAGGTCAATTTTATAACATCGAAGGCATAGGCGAAACAAAAGATTTGTTAAGCAAAGCCGAGTTGGGAAAAGTAGACTACTCTGTTTATGGAGCTAAAGCTAGTCTTTCTACTCCGGTAGATCTAACTCCATATATAGCGTACAATAAAATAAGCGAGCAAAAAGATAACAACGGCGGCACATGTGTATTTGCGGCATGGGGTGGCATACCCGAATTTACTCAAACGGAAGAGTTATGGAGTTCCGGCGCAAACCTAAATAACGCTTCAATAATAAAAGTAGGCGCCGACTACAGCCTTGAAAAAATAGGACTAGGTACTAGAACAATCGGCGTTGCATATACGTCGCTTGATCTTAAAAATGCTTATCAGACAGACGGGGTTGACAATGATAGAAGTGTTCTGGATATTGTTTATACATGTTCCGGTGCTCTTCTTAAAAACTTGGACGCAAGAGTCGCCTACACCTCTCTTGACAGCAAAAACAATAGCAACGATAGACAGCTATTTAAAGTTATGTTCAACTACAACTTCTAATTTCCATAACCACTCTTGCAACGACGCGTCTAAGGCGTCGTTGTCTTTTTAAAACCATCTCCTGTATTAAATCCGTCATTTTATTATTCTATCATCAGCGCTACATATTTGCTATGGGCACAAACTACGCACAAGGAAGCTGTGATGAGCATAAAAAAGAAAGTTCTCGCATTTATTTTACTGATCTCTATTTTTATTTTTGGCGGCATAGGCGTACTGTTTTATATCAACAAAGATATGACGCTAGGCAGCGTCTCCGATCTCTCCAGAAAGCAGATTCAAGAGACGTATGGCAGATCTATCTGTACGGTTGATTTTTTGCAAAGACAGACGGAGCAAAAGGTTTTGGAAGTCAAAAACGCCGGAGAGCTTTTTTATAAAATGCGAAAAAACCCTAAGACGGTTGACGCATTCTGCGACTAATTTTCCGGAAGCGGTTGGAAACGGACTTTGGTATGAAAAATATGCTTTGACTCAAGGGCACCTCTAAAACCTATGTTTTTTCATAATGCGTTTAGTGGCAAAGCCAATGATTATAGGCTTTGTATAATTTTAAAAAGTGAAAAATGAGAGTTTTTAGAGGTACCCATAACAACAGACGGAATAACCGACCAAATAGGCGGTGATAAGAAAATATCGTTTGGTAAAAAAAGATTGTCAAAAATACTGCTTAAATACAAAGATTTAGAGATGGATGATCAAAAAAAGATGATTCTTCACGAGTTTAATGAGTATAAAGGGGACGAAACACAACGAGATGATAACACTATGATTGGCTTAAGAGTGTGGAAATGCGTCGCTTACGATAATCTTGCATATAGGCAGGAAAAATGTCATATCTGATTAAAAAATAAGCGCTTTACTCTTCTTAAAAACGATTTAATGATATATAATTTTATTGTATTTTGATAGTTGAGGAGAGATAGATGAAAAAGCTAAGTTTATTGGCGCTGTTATTTTCAGCACCGGTTTTACTTTTGGCCGATGAAAACGCAACAACCGTTGCGACGGCGGTTGCGCCAAAACTGGATGGCGCAAATACGGCTTGGGTACTCATGGCTACGGCTCTTGTTATGTTGATGACGCCTGCAGGATTGGCTCTTTTTTACGGTGGTATGACGAGAGGTAAAAACCTTTTAAATACAATAGCTATGAGCTTTACCGCTTACGCTATTGCGAGTGTAGTTTGGGTATTGTGGGGCTACAGCCTTGCATTTGGCACCGACGTTGGCGGAGTAATAGGCTCTCTTACACTCTTTCTTAGCGATATAAAAGTAACCGATATTTGGGCGACCGGAAATATACCAACGCTTTTATTTGTAGCTTTTCAAATGACGTTTGCCGCCATCGCCGTAGCTTTAGCTAGCGGTTCTGTTATTGAGAGATTTAAGATTAACACTTGGATGATATTTGTTGTTATATGGCTAACAATAGTGTACGCTCCAATAGCACACATGGTATGGGGCGGCGGCATGCTTGCAAAAGACGGAGCACTTGACTTTGCGGGCGGTACTGTTGTTCATATCAACGCTGGCGTCGCGGGTCTTGTTCTTGCTATTATGCTTGGAAAAAGAAAAGATTACGGTAAGGCGATGTTCCCATCTTCCGTAGCTCTTACTGTGCTTGGCGCCGTGTTGCTATGGTTTGGATGGTTTGGATTTAACGCGGGAAGCGAACTTGCGGCTGACGGTATAGCTGCAAATGCATTTTTGGTGACAAATACAGCGGCTGCCGTAGGGGCTCTTTCTTGGATGGCGGTAGAGTATATAGTGTATAAAAAATATACACTTTTAGGTCTTGCGTCAGGTCTTGTGGCGGGTCTTGTGGCTATTACTCCGGCCGCCGGTTTTGTGGACAACACAGCGGCTATCGTTATAGGCTCTGTTGCTGGTTTAGTCGGCTTTGTTGGCGTAAATACTATTAAGAAGAGATTCAAATACGACGACTCATTGGACGCTTTTGGCATTCATGCGCTTGCCGGTATATGGGGAGCCATTGCTACGGGTATATTTGCAAATCCTGCGGTAAACTCTACTGGAAAAGGTCTACTATATGGAAATCCGGCTCAATTGATGATACAAATTAAAGCC
Organism: Helicobacter cetorum; assembly: GCA_022729705.1. Taxonomy (GTDB): domain Bacteria; phylum Campylobacterota; class Campylobacteria; order Campylobacterales; family UBA6016; genus UBA6016. The sequence continues at coordinate 11,787 of DZAX01000033.1, forward strand.
ATAATTGTTACTATTATATTTACGGCAATAGGAACAGCTGTGGCGTATGGTATCTCTTCTTTATTAACCGGCGGAGCTAAAGTAAGCGCCGAGGAGGAGAGTATGGGGCTAGACGAGGCTACTCACGGCGAAAAAGCGTTTCACCTATAAATAAGGCGGTGCTTTAGGGCGCTAAAGCCGGCTGTATCTGAGTATAAAATTAATATAGAAGAGAGAAGACGATGAAAAAAGTTGAAGCTATTGTAAAGCCTTTTAAGTTGGACGACGTTAAAGAAGCGTTGTCGACGCTTGGCATAAACGGCATGACGGTATCCGAGGTAAAAGGGTATGGAAGGCAACAAGGACACACTGAGCTTTATAGGGGGGCCGAGTATGTTGTTGATTTTTTGCCAAAGATAAAGATAGAAATGGTTATAGACGACAGCATGGAAGATAAAGTAGTAGATGCTATTGTCCAAGCCGCAAGAACAGGCAAAATAGGCGATGGTAAGATATTTGTATCAGATATAAGCAGGGTTGTAAGGGTCAGAACTGGTGAGACTGGATCTGAGGCTATATAAATAGTACGCAAGGAGGAGCAAAGCCCCTCCTTGCTACGCTGGCGCTAAGCTGCTGAAGCTAGCCGCATTCGCGGCAGATAAAATACAACTTTTCTTTCTAAAAGCAACTAGATTTGAGCGCCAATCAGGTGCCGCTACCCCCGCTTATCAATCTTTTTATCACTTCTTTTTGCTTTTTTTCTATTTCACTAGATTTTTCTATCAAAAACATATCTTTTACGGCTCCCTTGATTGTTCCTACTTTTGCGGCGGCTATATCTACGCCAAGTTCATCGAAAACCTCTATTACAAAAGCTAGTAGGCCTTGTTGGTTTTTTGCGGTAAGAAGCATTTTCGCATAGCTCTCGGAGTGTTCAAAGTCAAACTTTATATCTGATTTTTTGATAATAGGCTTTACGGCGTTTATATTTTTTTGCGAGCCTAGCGCAAAAGAGCCGATTATCTCTTCTATGGTTTTTATCTCAGAGTCATCTACTTTTGAGCCAAAAGAAACTTTGAAATATTTTGCATTTTCAAATAGCTTAAAAATATCCATTGAAACAATATCCAAAAAAGCAAAACGAGAGAGTAGCCTTCCAAAATCTATCCATTTTTTAGAGATAATTTCAAAGCTAAGATATAGTTCGTTGGAGACGGTAAAACTAAACTCCTCCGTATCTTTTGCTCTTTTGCATATATCTACAATTTGAGTGCTTGATAACTTGATAAAAAATAGATTTGAGGCTATAGAGATAATATTTTTTTGTAACTTTTGCGGCAAAGCTTTAAACTCTTCGTTTTTAAAAAGAGCCGACTCTTTTGTAACCCTTGCGGCGGCTTCGCTAATAAGCTCTGAATTGCAAAGCTTTTGCGTCGCTTTGTGGTAAAGCTCTTTTAAGAGCGTAGCGTTAAACGAGCTATATATATTTTGCCCGACGGCTTGCAAATCTGCGTATGTCAATACATATAAAAAATCGATAGCCTTTTTTGTTTTGAGACTTCCGGCAAAAGAGAGTATTGTTTTTTCATTGTTTAAATCCCCTCTAAAAGCTGTATTTGACATAAGAGTATGGTGCAAAATAACTCTTCGCACGAGCTCTATTTTCTGCTCCCAAAGCCCTATTTTTTTAGCAAATGACGTAAAAATTCTGCTTCCAATCGCTGAGTGATCCCCGTTTCTGCCTTTGCCTATATCATGAAATAGTAGCGCTAGTTTTAGGTGCGCCTTATCTGTGGGTTCAAAACTATCATATATTGATTTTACAAAAGAATCTTTGACGTCCTCCAAGCAGCGCACCGCCTCCAGGGTATGAATATCGACCGAATATGTGTGGTAGCCGTCAAATTGTGCTAAAAAAAATATACGCTCAAACGGAGGAAAGAGTTTTGAAATTGCGCCCGTCTCATATAGTGCAAACAGAGTTTTGTGGCATTTTTTGGACAAAAGCTCCAATATTAATTCTTTTGGAATTTTTTTTTGTTTTTTTTCAGACGCTGAATTTATAATAAACTGATGAACACTGTAGTCAAACGACGTCAAACTATCTTTTGTCGCATCTTGCAAAATTCGCACAGCGCCGCAAACAGAGTCGCTTTTGTTTGAAAAGGTGGCGTATAGTTTGTTGTCAATCAAAAAAAGAGCGTCGCCAACTCTTTTTTGCCGCAAACAGCTAATATTTTCGCTACGATAAGCTATTTTTCTAACAAGCTTGGCACAGTTGATAGATGCGAAAAGATTAACTGCCTGCATGGAGCGAAGCGTTTTGCTCATTAGGGCACTCTCCGCTTTATGGCTCTTTGCGTCCCTAAAACCAAGTTTTAAAGCGACCTCTCTTTGCGTTTGCATGAGTAGCTCGTCTTGCTTTTTTCTTGCCAAAAGATGCAGGGCGTTTCTGAGTTTAAATAAAAACTCTAAAGCTATTCTATACTCTTTGTATTCGGCTTCGTTAAAAAGTCGTCCCGTTAGCTCTTTGTTGGAGTTTACGCCATATATACAGGTTGCAAGCCAAAATAGCGTGTTTGAATCTCTTAAGCCGCCGATGCCTTCTTTGATATTTGGTTCCATGGAGAGCTTATATTTTTTATGTCTTTTTGCCATTTCGTCAAGTTTGGCGTAGACAAACTCTCTTTGGTCTGTTCTTCTTGCCTCTCTGAGCTTATTTTGATACTCTATCCATAAAAACTTTGAACCCCATATAAACCTTGACTCCAAAATAGCTGTTTTGATAGTAATATCGGTTTTGACGACTTCCGCTATTTCTGATACCTCATGCACTCTATGCCCAATTTTCAGTCCGGCGTCCCACGCCATATAAAGAAATCGCTCCAAGATAGGCTTTATAGCATACCCTTTGACCTCTTTGTAGAGTAGCATTATGTCTATGTCGGAGTAAACGGAGAGTTGTTGTCTTCCATAGCTGCCAAGAGCTACCATGGATACCGGAATGGAGTTGATTAGGGGTTGGTAGTCGCCAAAGCTATCTCGCAAAATATAGCGAAACATTTCGACAAGAAAGGCGTCAAGCTCTTTTGTGTGGCGATATAAAAACTCTCGCCCGAAGTCTGCTTCAAATAGCTGGTCAAGGGAGCTTAGATAGATCTTGATATGATTTTTAAACTCTTTTGAAATTTCAAAATCACTAGCCCCAGAACCCACTAAAGTTTCTATTTTCTCTCTTAGGCTTTGTTCGCCCACTGCTTTAATCAGCCGCTAAATAATTTGACAATGGCTCCGCCGCCAAATAATCCGCATATATATTCTCATCAAGAACCACTTGCGCCATTGTTTTATTATCAACATTGAATACAACAGGAGCTAAAAAGTTTGCCATGGATTTATTGAATGGATTTTTTATTATCAAAATAAGATATATAAGCAAATTGCTATCATCTTTAATATCCATTAAGACTTTTGCAGAGACTGGAATGTCAAATGAGTAATTCCTTAATGCAAAAGGGTTTACAAGAGTAAAAGCAGGCATTCCGCCTTCGGCGTTTTTTATGGTAGAGAAATTCTCGTCTATTACTTGCAAATCATAATTGAGTACATTTTCAAAACCTAAAATTGGATATTTTGCTTCAAAAACCAAGTGCTTTTCCTTTATCTAGTATCGAAAGACTATTTTAGCCCAAAACGCTTTAAAGCCGAAAAACGCTTTATGCTATAATGGGGCTTATTTTGCAACGACTAAGGGGAGCTTATTTTGAAAATATTAATCACCGGAACCGCCGGCTTTATCGGTTTTAACTTGGCTAGAAAACTACTGGCGAGAGGAGATGAGATAATCGGCGTAGACTCTATCAACGACTACTATGACGTAAACTTGAAATATGCGAGGCTTTTGGAGCTTGGCATAGCCAAAGACGCAATAGAAAAAAATAAAAAAACTCTTAGTAAAAAATACGCTCTTCATGGTTTTTACAAAACAAACCTCGAAGACAAAGAGTCTCTCTTTAAGATATTTGAGATTGAAAAGCCAGACGCAGTGTGCAACCTCGCCGCTCAAGCCGGAGTGCGCTATAGCCTTACAAACCCAGACGCATATATAGACAGCAACATTACCGGTTTTATTAATATCCTTGAGGCTTGCAGGCACTGCGGCGTAAAAAACCTCTCATACGCCTCCAGTTCTTCCGTATACGGACTCAATGAAGAGAACCCGTTTTCGGTTCGCCACAATGTTGACCACCCGATTTCACTATATGCCGCTAGTAAAAAGTCAAATGAGTTGATGGCTCACACATATAGTCATCTTTTTGGTATATCTTCGACCGGACTTAGGTTTTTTACCGTTTATGGACCGTGGGGTAGACCTGATATGGCTCTATTTTTATTTACAAAAGCGATTTTGGAAGATAAGCCAATAGACGTTTATAACTACGGGGATATGAAGCGCGATTTTACATACATCGACGACATCGTAAGCGGTATAGTGGGCGTGATAGATAATCCGGCTGCGCCAAACGAAGAGTGGAATGGCAAGACTCCTGATCCATCAAGCTCAAAAGCCCCGTATAGAATTTACAATATAGGCAATAATTCACCGGTTGGCTTGATGGAGTTTATAGAGGCGATAGAGGAGAGTTTGGGCAAAAAAGCGCAAAAAAACTTTTTACCTCTTCAGGCGGGAGACGTGCCGGCAACATACGCTGATATATCGGAACTTGCAAGAGATACGGGGTATATACCAAAAACCGGAGTTAAAGAGGGAATACAAAACTTTATAAATTGGTATTTAGATTTTTATAAGTGCTAGATATAGCGGAATACATTTTGCAATAGTAACCGACTTCAGCACTTGTATAAAAAGAGCGTAAAAACCAGTATAACTCTTGAAAACGGAAATTTTCGTAGCTTTAGGGGGTGTAGGGACATTTATGTTCTTGCCGTCAAAACGGACGAGTTCGTTTTGACGCGTAACATTAAATAATGGGATAAGTTAGTATGAAAAAACATATATTTTTACTTTTTACTTTTTGCGGCTTGGCTTTTGCTTATAAAGATATAGGTTCAGATGAAACGGCTATGTTTGCCGCGTCTTCGGATGCCGTAGTGGTTGATGTGCGACTTGAAGAGGAGTGGAGAGAGAGCGGAGTTATCGGCAACGCCGCGCTAATTACATATTTTGATAGGCAAGCAAGACCGCTTAAGCAAGAGTTTTTAAAAAAACTTTCAGAGGCGACGCACAACGATAAATCAAAACAGATAGTTCTTGTGTGTAGAACAGGAGCAAGAAGTAAGCTTGTGGCGGGTATCCTTGAGAGAGAAGGCTACAAAAATGTCTACAACTACAAAGAGGGCATGGTAAATTGGGCTTTTGAAAAAAGAAGCGTGGTAAAGCCAAAAATTAGATAAGTATAAAAAGGGTCGAAAGTGAAAAAAATTATAGCGACGCTGTGTCTTGCGGCGTCAATATATGCGGCTGGCGGGCAATCTGACGGAATTTACTCCTCAAAACGAATAAACATAAGAGTAGCCGAAACACAAGGCGCATTGCAATTTTCCTTGCTCGGAGCAGGAAGCGGCTCTATGTCCTCAGCGTGCGACCTTTCAGGCGTCGCGATAATCCAGTCGGCGACAAGCGCAATATTCAAAACCTCTTCAGATATGGGCGGCTGTACTGTTTCGTTTGATTTGTCTCAACCTGGAAATATGGTCGTAAGATCAAAAGGGTGTCAGATGTTTTGCACGGATAGATCTAGTTTTGACGAGGAGTATAAAAAGACGAGGTAGTCTACTGCTTTAGACTTAAAGTGTAGAATATAGTACAATGCAAAAAAACCAAAAAGGTAATTTATGCTCTCTTTGCTGGAAAATGCCAAACGCCTCTCCGCCCTTAAGTCCGCACAAAAACTTCCGATATTTAAACGATATATTTTCGATGATTTGGTCAATTCTACCGCAAAAATCACCGCCGTATATGGAAGCAGGGGTATAGGCAAAACTACGACTCTAATGCAGATACTGCAATCTTCTACGGTTTTGCCAAGCGCTAAATTATACATATCATGCGACCATGCAATGTTTGGCGGCGTCTCTTTGTTTGATTTTGTGGATGAATTTTGCAAACGCGGCGGCGAACTTATATGTATCGACGAAGTACATGAAGCGCCAAATTTTGAAAAAGAGTTAAAATCAATCTATGATTTTTTGGATATAAAGATCTATGTCACGGGCTCTTCCGCTGTGCATTTGACAAATCCGGACTTTGCGAGACGATACTCAATGTATCGTCTCTATCCTCTTAGTTTTAGGGAGTATTTGACGCTTGAGTGCGGCGTTACTCTTAGCGCATACCCTCTGGATAAGATTTTAAATAACCACGAAAATATCGCGACCGACATCATAGCGAACATGGAAAACAAAAAAATACTCAAATACTTTAATGATTTTTTGCATTACGGCGCTTATCCTTTTTATTTTGAGGACAAAACCAAATATACCGATAGAATTAATGAGACTATAAATACGGTGTTACATACCGATTTGAGTAGGCTTTTTTCTATTCAGCCGGACAAAATAGACACGCTCAAAAAACTACTCCTGACAATATGCGTCTCAAAGCCTTTGGAATTTGGTATTGACAAGCTAGCCGCAACCGTTGGGATAACAAAATCGACGCTTTATAGGTACATAAGCTATCTTGACGACGCCGAACTTATCAAGCAGGTTACCCATGAGGCTAAAAGATTTGCCTCTATACGAAAACAGGACAAGCTATATTTGGCAAACCCAAACCTTTTTGACGCTCTTTGTATGAATAAAGAGATAGGAACTGTAAGGGAGACATACTTTGTATCGCAAGTCGGAGCTCGCCATAAGTTGCACTATGTCGATAGAGGTGATTTTCTCATTGACGAGCGCTATACCGTCGAGATAGGCGGCAAAAACAAAGATTTTTCCCAAATAAAAGATATACCGGAAAGCTATGTTGTCGCAGATGATGTAGAGGTTGGATTTGGCAATAAAATTCCTCTTTGGTTGTTTGGGTTTTTGTATTAGATAAAGGGATGGACGCTCTTTTGTCGCATAGAGTTTGAAAAGTAAGGTAAAATATCGCAAACGCTCGGAGCAAAAAATGACCAAGAAGATAACAATAACTCTTGAAGAGAGTTACATAGACGAATTAGCGGAATTTGCAAAAGATACAGGAAAGAAAAAAGCACAAATCACCAGAAAGGCTTTGCAAGATTATTTTGATACAAATGCGCTTACAAAAACCGTGCAAGAGTATAAAAGCGGCGGTTCAAGAGTCAAGTTTATACACAAAGACAAAAGCCTCGTAGTTAGCCTCCATAAACCGCACCCGTCAAACACACTCAAAGAGTACATCGTAAAACAAATTCAGGAAGTTTTAAAAGGATTTAAAGATGGAAACGCTTAGCTACAAAGGTTATATCGGTTCTTTACACTACTCAAAAGAGGACAAAACTTTTTGGGGTAAGATAGAGATGATACGCTCGTTAGTTACATTTGAAGCAGATAATGCGGCGGAGCTAGAAAAGGCTTTTCAAGAAGCCGTGGATGATTATCTGGCAACTTGCAAAGAGCAAGGAATGGCACCGGAAAAACCGTTTAAGGGAGTATTTAATGTAAGAATACAACCCGAGCTTCACAAGGCGGCGTATGAAGAGGCGTTAAAAGAGGGTATATCGCTTAATAAGTTTGTGGAAAGCAGTATTGCTAATGCGCTTTTGTTGCATGGGACTTAAGTGTAGACTTTTTTACATTTATTACAACTTTCAGATAAAATCTAGTAGTATGGAATAAAAATTGTGGGTTATAAATAATGTCTGAGTTTTATGCTCGCTTACAACAAACAAGAACAAAACTACTTGACCTTACAAAAAGAAATAAACTTGTCAGCTATAAAAAGCCTGCAAAATCAAGATATCTTAAAATAATCGATGAATCCCCTGATTTTATTTATCATCGTTTAGTTGCTGAAGAGTATAATCCCCCAAATTGTCAAGACAACATTCTAAAAAATCTTATTCCCTTTAACATATGTTACTTTACGCTATATTTTCAATTTGTTTATTGAAATTTTCATCATTTATTTTTAAACTATCATAATAAACATTCATAGGTTTTTTGTAATCTAAAGTTTCATGAAATCTTTTGTTGTTATAAAATTCAATATACTCTTTCACATCATCTTTTAAAGTTTATAATCCCCCAAGAAAAACAAACAATTTCCTAGAAAGTTTTATTCCTTGTGAG
>DZAX01000014.1 GCA_022729705.1 Helicobacter cetorum
TATTGCTTGTATTTATGAAACTAGGCAACTATAACGTGGTGAAACTGGACAGTTATTAGTTCTTGCTTCATGGTGCAAGTTATACCGGAAAGCCTACAAATAGGGGCTTTAATAGATAACTTAATTTTGAAATTAAGGGAATTTATTTGGTTTTTTGGATGGGGTTTACCTGGGGGTTACTAAGTAAGTGCCATTCGTGCCTGACCCCTTATATTCTGGAGCAGAATATCAACTTTAGAATATCAGAGTAATATCGCAATTAATGATATTACAACAGTGAGCCATATGGTTGGTATAAGTCTATATTTTAATTTAACTTTTTTTAAATCCATAAAGTAATCAATAACCAGCTGCCCTTTTATGAGTGTGCTTATAAGCAAAATTGCGACGAGGTAAGTCGGCATAAATTTTAAAAGCCCTAACATAAAAGCAAAAATTGTCAATATCGCCAAAATGATCCATACGCCTTCTAGAATTTTTTTCATTTTTTGCCTTTATTTTATTATATAAACCAATGGAAAAAGTACAATCCACAACAAATCTACCATATGCCAATAGGAAGCACCCGTTTCCATCCCGCCACAATCATCCCTACTATAGCCTTGCATTTTTGTTTTTTTGTATATATTAAATAAAATGATTGTTCCTAAGGCAGCATGCATAAAATGAAAAACAGTTAAAAATATATAAAACATGAAAAACTTATTGGTACTAAGCGTAATCCCCTGTCCGAATATATGAGAAAATTCTGATAATTTTATGATTAAAAAAGCAACCCCGAATACAATAGCAGACAAAAGCCATTTTGATGCTGTAATACTGGATTCTTTGGAACTCTCTTTCGTCATATTTTTAATACCATGAACGGCCTTTACTACAAAATAGCTGCTTGTAATCAAAATAAGCGTATTGATAAAGCCTGTTGTTTGACTTACCATAAGCTGTGAGTCGTTAAATAGCTGAACATTCTCTCTTCTTGAAACAACATACCCTATAAACAGTAGTCCGAATGTAATTAATTCAAGATAAATAATAATCCAAATTGCAAAATCCCCAGGGGGGTACTCTTCTTTTAAAGTATTATTTTTTAACATTTGAACCCCTTGTAAAATGTAAAGATATAAGTTTTTCAAGCACTTTTAGGACTTCATCTTCATCGCTAAGTGATTCTACTATGGAATGCATACATGCCTGATACGGGTCAAAACCTTGAGTGATTAATTTACCCGCATAAATAAGCAGTCTTGTTGAGACTGCTTCTTGAATGTCTGTATCGCTGAGTTGTCTAATTTCTCTAGCGATATCCACAAGTTTTTGTGCTGTATCTTCATCAATCCCACTCTCTTTTTTGATCACCTCTTTTTCAATTTCTGCTTTTGGATAATCAAAACTAAGTGAAATAAATCGTTGTTTTGTGCTTGGCTTCATTCCTTTTAAAACATTTTGATAGCCTGGGTTGTAGGATACCACTAGCATAAAATCAGGATGGGCCTCTATAGTTTCACCGGTTCTGTCTATGGATAAAACCCTACGATAATCTGCAAGAGAGTGAAGCACAACAGTGGTATCTTTTCTGGCTTCGATAATCTCATCAAGATAACAAATACCGCCTTTTCTCACCGCTTTAGTCAAAGGCCCGTCTTGCCAATATGTACCGTTTTCATCTATAAGATGGCGACCGATTAAATCCGCAGCACTTAGATCGTCATGGCAAACAACCGTATAAACATCCCGTCCAAGCTCTTCCCCCATAGATTCGACAAATCTGGTTTTTCCGCAACCTGTCGGCCCTTTAATCAAAATAGGTAAATTCATTTGCGCAGCAGTTTTAAAAAGCTCTACTTCGTTTGACTGGGGTAAATAGTAGTTTTTTGACATTTTACTCCTTTTTTATCTCGTTAAATTTATATATACTTCGGTTAATATTTTTGGTAATTTTTGACCATCTCTTACGACCGCATAGCCATTTTTTCCAAACAGATACCCTAAATACTCTTTTGCATCAAGATCAACAGTAATACAAAAAGGCGTAATGCCTTTTTTCTTCACCTCTTCAAGGGCTTTTTTTGTATCTTCTATGCCATATCTTCCGTCATACCTATCTTCATCGTTTGGTTTGCCGTCACTTATAATTAACAGCAGTTTGTTGGCATTTTGCTGTTTATCTAAAATCTTTGCCGCTTCTCTTATGGCTGCACCCATTCGGGTATAATATTCTGGTTTGATGGTATCAATTCTTCCGCGAATCAGATCATCGTATTTGTCTTTAAAGTTTTTTATAATGCTAAAATAAACTTTTTTATTTTGTAGCGATGAGAAAGTATATATGGCAAACTTGTCTTGAAGTTTCTCCAAAGCCTCACTAAATACCATAAGAGAGTCTTTTATCACATCAATTATTCGTACCTCCTGTGTGATGCCGCCTTCTGTGGAGAGTGAAATATCTGCCAATATAAGCGTGGCTATATCCCTTGTCTTTTTTTCAAAAGTTGTATAAAATTTTTGATGGTGCATGGATTTGTTTTGATGCCCGCGATACTCAATCCAGGTATCAATATTGATCTCATCCCCATAAGGAAGATGATCGTTTTTGAGGCGATCAAGCTTCAAGAGATCCAATTCCTGCTGAATTTTTTGTACAGTTTTTTTTAATCGTTTTGGCAACTCTGTCGGTATTACGTTCATTGGCACCTGGGGTAAAACACGAACATAATTTACAAGGTATTGACTTTTAAGATAATCCCATTCATCTATATGGTGACCTTTTCCCAGCGGATACATAACGGTAGTGCTTGGCCGTAGCTCTAAGTCCATTTTAATTCGTGATGACAGATTTGCTTGTTTTTGCCCCACGGTTATCTCATCCAGATCTTCAGCATGATAAAGTGCATCTTCGTTAAAAGTATCATCCTCGCATCTGTCTACATTCACTTGTTCAAAAATACTCATTAAAGATTCCGGCAAAAAGGCCAAAAAACCATCCGTTTCATGTTTGTTATTGGTTTGGTTTGCCTGTTTTTTCATTTTAAGGGTATCTGTTTTGTCTTGACTCTCTTCCCTTGTCGGATCTTCTTGTTCTTCGCCATTCATTTTTTTGGTACTGTTTATTGTCAGGGGAGACGGATAGATCCACATGGGGTTTGGGTAATCATTTATTAAATCTTTGTTCGTTTGGCTCTCTAAAGATTTGATAAATGACAATTGTTCATATTTTTCAATCAAATATTCGCTGGCAATAGTATAAAATGCTTTAAAGCCACTATATTTATGGATGAGATAAAGCGTTGCGGTTTGATTTTCCTCTATGATATTTTTATCTGCGATATTGACTTTGGCCGTCATGGCAATAAGCCAGTAATAGAGCATCTCGTTGAGTTCTTTTGTAGGAAAATACGCAAGGGAGGCAGGCAGATAGATAGAGTCTTGATCTTGCCATGGCAGATAAAACTCTTTACCTAGGAAGGATATTTTTTGCAGCAAAGTCCTTGACGTATTGACATATCTTTTGTCTGTCACTTGTAAGTCTTTACCTTTTTCACCACCCATGAGGTGATGAAAAATTTTTAGTGATTTATTGATATTGGCAAAATAAACTCTTTCATTTTCATGAAATTTGTATACTTTCTTGTTGAGATATTTATCCCAAACTTTACCAATACTCTCTTCAAATTCAAGATAATAATGAAGCATTTTTCTCTATTTTTGGCACTATTTCGCTTCTTCTTTTACAAAAAAACTATAAAAATAAGTAAACAAACCTGCAAGGACAAGAGCACCAAAGCCGGCACGAACCATAAAGATATCTGCTAAAGACTCTTGTGATTCCATAAATCCTATAAGTTCAGTTCCCACTCTTTGATCCAAGATTTGAACAACACCTGCGACACTTAGAGCCAATGTAAGGCCTATCATGCCGATATTCATCATCCAAAAGGAAGTCAACTCTACTTTTTGCGCTTTTTGACTGTTGCCGTGAGGACGACCCCTTAAAATAGGCATAGCATAAGACACTATCGTAAAGATGATCATGATATAAGCGCCGTAAAAAGACAAGTGGCCATGGGCAGCAGTAAGCTGAGTGCCGTGAGTAAACATATTCACAGGTGCCAATGTATGGAAAAATCCCCAAACCCCAGCTCCAAGAAAGCCCATCACCGCAGTACCTTTTGCCCATGTAAGAGCTATTTTATTGTCATGTTGAATTTTTCTCTCTCTTGTCATAGTGTATGCAAAAAGAATCATTAGGAAAAATGGCAAAGGCTCAACAGCAGATGCTATAGTTCCAATCCATAACCAATACTCAGGGGCGCCCATATAGAAAAAGTGATGCCCAGTTCCCAAGATGCCGGATACCATGGTCATGGCGATGATTAAATAGAGCCATTTGTCAATATGCTCTCTATCAACACCGGTAACCTTAATAAGCACAAATGCTAAAATAGCACCAAGAATGAGCTCCCACGTAGCTTCAACCCATAAATGCACCGTAAACCACCAAAAGAATTTATCCATAATGAGATTATCCGGTACATAAAAAGCAAACAAAAAGAAAACGGCTAAACCCAATAATCCAGTCATTAAAACCGTAGTAATAACAGTTTTTCTGCCTTTGAGTATAGTCATAATCACATTCAAAAGATACGATAAAACAACTAGGACAATACCGACTTTGGTTGGCAGAGGCTGCTCCAAAAATTCTCTACCCATCGTAGGCAAAAGATTGTTAAATGTAAGTTCGGTCAATTCCGCATATGGCACAAACAGGTAACCTAAAATCGTAGCAACACCGGCCACCAAGAAGACCCAAAAAGTAATAATGGCTAATTTAGGACTCCAAAGTTCTGTTTCAGTTTCCTCAGGAATTAAATAGTAAGTAGCACCCATAAAGCCAAATAAAAGCAGTACGATCAGCAGGTTTGTATGAACCATACGCAATACATTAAAAGGTATCAATGGAAATAAGAAATCACCATATAAGTATTGGACTGCCATAAGCAAACCAAATAGAATTTCTCCAGCTAAAAGAATCAATGCAAAAATAAAATATGGTTTTGCGACCATTTGTGATGTATATTTCATGTTATCTACTATCCTTCAATTGTCGGTGGCCATTTGTTGGCATTTATTTTTGATGTCCAAATTAAGAAATCAGAAAGACTGTCCACCTCTTCTTTGCTTAACTTAAATTGCGGCATCTTTCTTCTGTTTGGGGCATCTAAAGGCTGTGCTGCCATCCAGCTTTGCATGTATGCCTTAAATGCCTCTTCATCAGCTCCTCCTCTTCTTTGAAATACATTCATAAGTTCCGGCGCATAGTATGCCCCTTCGCCTACAATTGTATGACAGCCAACACAATTATTGTTTTCCCAAAGCTTTTTTCCAGCCACAACATTTTCTGTCATATTTTGCTGATTTGATCGTTTTGGTATTTGATGTACTGTGTCAAAAGTAAGAGCAAGAAATATTAATAGTGCAAATGTACCGCCACCATAATAAATATTTTTCGCCATACTTTTCGTTATACGCTCAGTCATGAAAAATCCTTTTTATAATTCTACCTGTAGGTAGTCTTTAGAATATTAGCAAAATATCTTTAATCTTGACTGACCTTACGCACTCTTCAACTATAATACCCCAAGAAAAACAAACAGTTTTTTGGATGGGGTTTACTTGGGGGGGGGTTACTCTTTTTTTACGAGTAATTATTGGTTCTTTAATATGGAAATTATAGCAGTTTTTTATGTAAAGTTTTATATAAAAAAGAGATTAAAACGCCTTATTTATAGATGTTTAATACTAGTTTTTAAGGTAGAAAATATTTTGAAATTTAAAGTGGTTTAGATGGGGGTTACCTTTTTTGTTTACTAGAAACTAGGGAATAGTTTAGAAAAAAATAAATCTTATATAAAGCTTTTATATGTTGTAATACTATCCGTAGTTTGAGTCAAAATGTAAAAAATTGACGTATGTCAATGAGTTATTCTTTTACTTTTCGCTACACTCTTTTGACCGATAAAAAATAGGAGTAAAGATGGAATATTTAGACAAAGAGAGTTTTTTGAGTATCTTTGTTTCAGCCGCATCCGTAATCCTATTTGGAGCAATCTATGTCGGGATTTTTACCGTCGTAAGGATGGAAAAAATCAAGAAGTATTATTTGGCTCTCGCTTATCTGGCATGGGGTGTTCAAGCTTACAGCATGTTAACGCTTTCAATACTAGTTAAAAGTGAGCCGTTTACCCAAAAAGTTCTTTTAGCCGCGATGGTTGGGTACTTTGTTATCCCTCACATTATCTATTACTTGGTTCATGCTTCGCATGGGCGATACGAACATAACATAGGAGGTCATCATGAATGATGAGGACGTAAAGCCGAACTCGGTTTGGACGAGCAATTCCTTTTGGGGTCGTTCAGCCGGTTGGGTAACTGGTGTGAGCGCCGTTTTGCTCATATTCTTAACTATGGACACATTGGGTCAAATAACAATGGGTTCTGCAAAAGATCTTGAAAATAAGATCACTAAAAGAGTTCCATCCGCATCTGTAGTTAACTATAAAGTTACATACGAGTACAGCTCAAAAAGAGGTCATGAGGTTCCTGTTATCGGCGAAAAAGAGAAGTTCTTCGGTCGTGACGATTATAGTGAAGCCGAAGCAAATAAGATGCTAGAAGTAGGAAAATTTACTACTCAAGCTAAAAATTGTATGAACTGTCATACTCTTCTTGGAAACGGCGCTTATTTCGCACCAGATTTGACCAAAGCTTGGATTGATCCGGCGTGGCAAGAAGGCGGAATTATGGTAGGGATGACGGGTAAAGCTACTAAAGATGAGGCGATGGCTGAATTTTTACAGCATCCTGATAAATACCCTAGCCACTCTAGAAGAATGCCAAATCTTGGTATTACTGCGGAAGAAGCTAAAGGTACTGTCGCATTTTTGAAACATATGTCGTCAATCGATACAAATGGCTTCCCTAGAAATTTTGATAAAATTAAAGGGAGTATCCAAAAATGATAACTTTAAAATATGACTCTCAAAAACTAGCAATTAAATATTTTGTTGTTGCGATTATTTTGTTTGGGGCGCAACTTGTTATGGGCTTGATAGCTGCTTATCAGTTTATAGATCCTGAGTTTTTATTCAATGTATTTAACTTCTCAACCGCAAGAATGGTGCATATTAATGCGCTTGTAGTTTGGATGCTTTATGCAATGATAGGCTCTGTATATTGGATGCTTCCAGATGAGACTGGTATCGAAACAGTCGGTATTAAGCTCGGAAATTTGGCTTTTTATATTCTAACTTTAGCCGTTACGGTTGTAGTTTTGGTTTATATTTTTATTCAAGTTGGAGCCGGCAACGAAACAAGTTTGTGGCTTATTAACGAAGGACGAGAGTATCTTGAGGCGCCTAGATGGGCGGACATTGGAATAGTAGCCGTAGTGCTTGTATTTGTTTACAATGTTTATGCGACGGTGGCAAAAGGACAAAGAACAGGTATTACGACTATTTTGATGGCCGATCTTATCGCTCTTGCGGGTCTATATCTTGCCGGAATGTTCTTTACAAGCAATATCACCATGGATCAGTTTTGGTGGTGGTGGGTTATTCACCTTTGGGTTGAAGCAACTTGGGAAGTTTTCGTTGGCGTATTGATTGCATACGGTCTTATCAAAGTAATGCATGCTAATCGTAGAATAGTAGAAATGTGGCTTTATATAGAAGTTGCAATGTTATTTGGTTCCGGCATATTGGGACTGGGGCACCACTATTTTTGGATTGGAACGCCGGAGTACTGGTGGGAAATCGGAGCGCTGTTCTCTGCACTTGAGCCTGTGCCTCTTGTAGGTATGCTTGTGCATGTTATATACGACATGGGTAAGCACGGCGGAAAAGTCAACAACGCTCCGGCGTTCAACTGGTTTATAGCTAATGCTTTCGGTAACTTCCTCGGCGCTGGTATTTGGGGCTTTATGCATACGCTTCCTCAAATAAATATCTATACTCACGGCTCCCAGTTTACTGCGGCGCATGGACACCTTTCTTTCTACGGCGCATACGCAACTATCCTAATCGGTATGATGTATGTAGCGATTCAAAGAAAAAATAACATCGAAAATATGAAAAGCACATCAACTTCAAAATGGGCTATTTCTCTAGTTACTATCGGTGTTGTAGGTATGACTGTGGCTCTGACTACATCTGGCTATATTCAAGCGTTTGTAGAAAGAGGTGAGTATGGCGCCACATGGGATGGTTATTTTATAGCGCAACAGGCTAACTGGTTCTTACAAGGCATCGGTTGGAGGCTTGCTATGGGCTTTGTGACTTTTATCGGATTCTTGTTGCTTGTCAAAGATATGTTGACAATTGGCAGTCGTCAAAAAGCGTTAAGCTAAAGTAAGTTTTTTGCTGCAAGCGGGCTTTTGCTTGCTTGCGGTAAATCACAAGTAAAAAAGGAGAAATTATGTTTTCAGAATTTACAGATGTAGTTCCTAGTTTTTTTGGTATGCTTAATCAGGGACCAATGACTCTGACTCTTATTTTACATACTATTATTGTTATCCCTATGTATTTTATATATAAAAATGAAAAATCACGTTTGGGATTAAAATAATTTTAAGCTTTGAAATTTACCTAATACATTATTAATAATAATAAGGAGTTACGATGAAGAAGATCCTAGGTACAGTGTTAGTTAGTTCCGCTATAGTAAGCGCATCTTTAATGGCGAGTAGCGACATTCAATTAAGTCAAGAAGAGATGAAAAAAGGGGCGCAAATCTACTTTGACAGATGCGCTGGTTGCCATGGTATGCTTAGAAAAGGGGCACTTGGGCCAAACCTAGAGCCTAAGAAAATGAAAGATTTCGGCACTGAAAGTTTGAAAAAAATTCTTTGGGACGGTACTCCTGGTGGTATGCCGGATTGGGGCGCCAGTGGCGAGATGAGTAAAGCCGATACAGAGCTTATGGCTAAATTTATTCAAAATTCAGTTCCAGCGGCAGCTGAGATGAGTCTAGGTGATATGAAAAAATCCCACAAAGTTCATGTGGCGGTAAAAGATAGACCAACTAAGCCAGAAACAAAGAGAAACTGGAAGAACTATATGGGTGTTGTTATGAGAGATATCGGTAAGGTAGCGATTATTGACGGCGACACAAAAGAGCTGGTTACGACTCTAAACTCTGGGTTTGCAGTGCATATACTAAGAACAAGTGCGAGCGGGCGATATATGTACACAATCGGCAGAGACGGTAAGGCAACTGTTATCGACCTTTGGATGAAAGAGCCGAAGAATGTGGCAGAGGTCAAAACTTGCTACGATGCGAGAAGTATAGATACAAGTAAGTACAAGGGTTCCAAGGGTGACTTTATGGATAAACTAGCTGTTGTAGGTTGCTACTGGCCAAGTTCTATCGTAACGCTCGATGGTGAAACTCTTGATCCTCTGAAAATTGTTTCAACTGCAAGCTACAATGTTAGTACAGCTAAAGATGCTAGCGGCAATATGGAAGATTCAGTATTTGTTAGAGAAGCTAGAGTTGCTGCCATTATCGCTTCACATGAAAAACCTGAGTGGGTTATTAACATTAAAGAATCAGGTCAAGTTTGGCTATATGACTACTCTGATTATAAAAATCCTACAATCAAGATGATAGAAGCAGAGAGATTCTTGCATGATGGTGGTTGGGACTCGTCAAAACAATTTATGCTAGTTGCTGCGAACGCAAGAGATAAAGTTGTTGCGATAGATGTTGCAAACGGTAAGCTTGCTGGAATTATTCCAACTGGTGCAAACAAACCGCATCCTGGAAGAGGTGCAAATATCAACCATGCTAAATATGGACCAATCTGGCTAACAGGTCATATCGGCGATAAAAAAATAGTTGCTATCGGTACGGATCCTAAAAAACATCCAAAAGAAGCATGGAAAATCGTAAAAGAGCTTAGTCTGCCTGGTGAAGGTGGTGGTAACCTATTTGTCAAAACACACCCTAAATCTAAATATATCTATGCTGATAGACCTTTGCATCCCGATAAAGGACTACAAAACTCTATCTATGTTATAGACAAAGATAAATTGGAAGTTATCAAACAAATAGAAATACCTGAAAAATACACAAAACCTGTTACTATAAACGGCAAAGAGCTAAAACCAAGAGGTCCGGTACACTTTGAGTTTAACGACAAGGGTGATGAAGTATGGGTTGCGGTATGGGGTGCAAAAGATATTCCTTCTGCGATTTTGGTCTATGACGACAAAACACTTAAGTTGAAAACTGCTATCGAAGGCGACTGGGTAAGAACTCCGACAGGTCACTTCAATGTAACGAACACAATGAAAGATGTCTACTAGTCGATAAAAATTTGAGGACAATCCTCAAAGCTCTTTGGAGGCAAAGCCCCTGTTCATTCAGGGGCTTTTTATAATTTTAACCCCTTAGATCCGGATTGGACGATAGGGTTGCAAAGCTGTCCGTTTAGACGACAATCTCAAGCAAAGCTTTGGAGTGTATGGTTTTTTTGGAGGGCTTAATAAATATACTGGAAAAGCTATGCGTTATTTTATTTTCATAATCACACTTCTATCTCTCTCTTTTGCGTCCTCCTTTGCATCCCACAAAATAGAGAGTATGCCAAAAAGCGACGGAGAACTAGGCTACCAAAAACATTGTGCAGAGTGTCATCATAAAAATAAAATAGGCTTTGTAGGTCCGCCGCTATTAGCCGAAAATCTGAGAAAGTACAGCGACGAGAAGCTCCTAACTATGATAAAAAACGGCTTTCCAAATACTTTAATGCCAAAGTACGAGCATTTAAGCCACGAAGAGCTTGGGGCCATTATAGATTTTATGAGAAAACCTATCTTAAAGCCGGTTTGGAATAGAGAGAATATCGTAAATTCAAAAGTCACTTTCTCCGACAAAAGACAAAACTTAAATATTAAAAATATTAGAAATATTACGCCAGTCGTTGAAAGGGGGATAAACAGCGTTTGGATCTTAGAAGACGATAAGATATTATCAAAATTCGACGTTAAAAACGTGCACGGCGGTATTAAATATATTATGGACGCAAGTGCCGTTTTTGTCCCAAGTAGAGACGGAAAAATCACAAAAATATCCCTAAAAGACGGTAGGCTAGAGTCTGAAATAAGGGCTTGTGTATCTATGCGCAACATATCGGTCTCAAAAGACGGCAAATCCGTTATCGCAACTTGCTTATTGCCAAAAAATATAGTCGTTCTTAGCTCCGATTCTCTTGCCGTAAAGAAAATCATAGACGTTAACGGAACTATTAGCTCTTTGTATGATTTGTACTCCAAAGACAAAGCGATATTTACGCTAAGAGACAAGCCTCTGCTGGGAATAATGGACACGACTAATTTTTCTATAGAGTACTCGACTCTCAAAGAACCTTTTGAGGATTTTTTTATAGACCCGTTTGAAAAATTTATCATAGGAAGTGCGCGGGGAGGCAAACTGTTAAGCGTATACGATATGGAAAATAAAAATTACGCTTTTGAATATCCTATCGAGGGGATGCCCCATCTTTTTTCAGCGACTTACTGGTATAAAGACGGAAAATTTTATTTTGCATCCCCCCATCTAGGAAAAAACTATATCTCAATCTGGCAAATGTATGATTGGAAGCTAGTCAAAAGAGTCGACATAGGAGGGAGCGGATTTTTTGCCAAAACGCATCCATATACTCCGTATCTTTTTGCCGATAATGGAACAGACGAACTTAGCCTGATTGACAAAAAAGATTTTAAAGTAGTCAAAATAAAACCCAAAGAGGGGAAAAAGTTTAATCATACCGAGTTTAGCGGGGACGGAAAGTTTAGCTATCTTAGTATTTACGAAAAAGACGGTGAGGTAAAGGTATGGGACACCTCTTTACTGAGAGAGATTGTGAGCTACCCCGCAAATACGCCGGTCGGGAAATATAACTTTGTAAACAAAAATAGAGTTTTTTATAAAGAGATGTTTGGTGAGGAGATTTTTAAAGAGAAATGCTGGGGGTGTCACCACCAAAGCGCCGAAGCTTTTGCTCCCTCTTTCGCAAAAATAGCCGACAATAGAGACGAGGCTTTAATCAAGGCTCATATCATAGACCCAAAAAGTACGTCCAAAATTTTAGGCTACAAAAGAAGCTCTATGCCTCCGTTTAATCTAAACGAGTATGAGCTAGATAGTATAGCGGCTTATATAAAAAGCTTTAAATAGCCACCGCAAGCCGCCAAAGATTTGGCGCAAAACCATATAAACGGAATGTTATGCTAAGGATATCAAATCTCATCAAATCTTCTATCGAGAATACGAAAGAGAGATCTCTAGACGGCTCCATAGCCATTTGGAATATGACAAATAGGTGCAATCTCTCTTGTATGCACTGCTATTCAAAAGCCGAGCTTAAAGGCTCAGACGCTTTAAGCCTCGAGGATATAACAAATGCACTAAACGAGCTTGCTAAGGGCGGAGTTAGGTTTCTTATTATATCCGGAGGGGAGCCTCTTGCAAGAGACGATATATTTGATATAGCAAATATATGCAAAAAACTAGGGATCATCACCTCTTTATCCACAAATGGTCTCTATATACATACGCATAACATCGAAAAAATAGTCGCTACTTTTGATTATATCGGCATAAGTATAGATGGCAGAGAGAATGCTCACGATAATTTTCGCCAGCTAAAGGGTTCGTTTAAACTATCTTTGAGCGCACTTAAACTTCTACTTAAGCACACCGATAGAGTAGGGATTAGATTTACCATCACAAACGAGACGTTGCCCGATTTGGGTTATATTTTTGAGCTTGCCGAAGAGTTAAAAATTCCAAAAATCTATATATCCCACTTAGTATATTCCGGAAGAGGATACGATAACCTAAAAATGGACGTCTCACCAAAACAAAGGTGCGAAGCGGTCGAGTATATACTAGACAAAGCTTTCGAGTATTATGACAACTCTACCGGCATCGATATCGTAACGGGCAATATGGAGATGGATGGCGTCGCATTGGCAAAAAGATTTTTAAGCGACAGGCGAGAGCATTATGATAATTTAATCATAAGGCTAAAACAGTGGGGCGGTAATTCCGCCGGTAAAAAACTTGTAAATATAGACTCAAACGGCAATGTAAAGCCAGATCCATTCTCCCATATAACGCTTGGAAATATTAAAGAGAGGTCATTCAACGAAATATGGAATGATGATTCCGATATACTGAATTTTTTACGCGCAAAACCTAGAGAGCTTGGCGGAAAATGCGGTAATTGCAACTATTTGGATATGTGCAACGGCGGCTCGAGAGCTAGAGCGTGGGCGATTAGCGGCGACATACGGGCGCAAGACCCCTCTTGTTATATTGAAGAAATCCTAAAATAAGGCGATAAATGAAAAAAATATTACTAATAAGCATCGTTTTGTTTAGCAGCTTATTTGCCGATGAAAAATTATTCGTCGTCGAGAGAGAAAACTCCTCAATAGCGGTAATACATAATAACGTCGTCGTCGATAGAATTGAAAATATGCGCAACACAAACCATGCTACCGTCAAATTCTTTGACAATGACGGATATATGATAACAAGAGACGGATATGTCATCAAATTTGACCCTGTCAAAAATACAAAAATATCAGAGTATAAAACAAGTAAAAGCGCAATAGGTTTTGTAGTAGAGCCGCATTTTGTAGCGGTTGCAAATTATGACAATAAAACTGTAGAGATACTGGATAGGAATCTTAAATCCCTACAGACGATAACTACAAACTCAAAAAATGTTGGAATTAAAACATATAATAATTTTCTTATTTTTGCGTTAATGGATAAAGATGAATTGTGGGTATATGAAGATAAAAGCAAGGGAAAGGGGGCTCCGTCGTTTTCTTTGGTAAAAAAGTTTGAAAATGTGGGGGAGGTTCCGTTTGATGCAATGATTCGCGATAACCAATACATCGTAGGGTTTTTTAACTCTCCATGGGTTGGGGTGGTAGATTTAGACGCGATGAGCTACAAAAAAATCCCAATGGTTAAAGAGGATTCCAAGCCTGTTTTGAAAGTACCTCATTTTGGATTTTGGAGTATCGGCGAGCAAAATATTTTTATACCATCTGTCGGCGAAGCCAGCGTAGTGGCGTTTGACGTTGACTTTAAGTTTTTGGCGAGAATAAAAACAGAGGGGCTTCCTGTTTTTACCGCGCTCAGTCCAAATAAAAAATATCTTGCCGTAACGTTTAGCGGCGACAAGTTTCCGTTTGTCCAAATTATTGACACAAAGACTCTTGAGGTAATTAAAACCATTCATTTTGAGGGCAGTGTTTTGCATGTTCGGTGGAGCGATGAAGCGCCGGCTCTTTATGTATCTGTAAATACGGCGGATAAAGTGCAACTAATCGATACTAATTTATGGGAAAAAAGAGCGTCAATATCAGTAAAAAAACCGTCTGGGATTTTTTTATATCATCCAGCTAGCGTAAAGGGGAAATAGTGAGTGGAAAAGTTTTTTTAACAGGCGCGGGCCCGGGAGATCCCGAGCTTCTGACGATTAAAGCGAGACGGCTTATACGAGAGGCGGATGTTATTTTGTATGATCGCCTTGTAAATGAGACCATTTTGGGCGAAGCAAGAAAAGACGTAGTGTTGGTTTATGTTGGAAAAGAAGATGGAAGGCATATTATTCCTCAAGAAGAGATAAATGCTCTTTTGTATGAATACGCTCTTAAATATGATATTGTAGTAAGACTAAAAGGCGGCGATCCACTGGTATTTGGTAGGGGGGGCGAAGAAGCGCTTTACCTTGAAGAAAGGGGCGTAGGGTTTGAGTTTATACCCGGTATTAGCTCCGCTATTGCAGTTCCAACTTATGCTGGTATTCCCGTAACACAGAGAGGTGTTAATACATCTTTTAGGGTTTTGACAGGGCATCAAGCCGCCTGTCCAAAATGCGGCAAGGATCATGAATTTGACCCCGGCGTATTGCGAGAAAATGAAACACTTGTGGTATTGATGGGCTTGCATGGTATTGAGCAGATTGCAAGCGCACTTATTAAAAACGGTGTAAAACCAAGTACGCCGTGTGCTGTGATTGAGAATGGTACTATGCCGTCCCAGAAATGTATTATCGGAACTTTGGAAACTATCGCAAAAGAGTCTGAAGAGATGGGATCTCCGGCAATTATTGTAATTGGCGAAACTGTTGGGTTAAGGGAGCGACTTAAATGGTTTGCGTGACAAACTCCGTCGGCAATAACGAGGATTTACTATCTATTTTACAAGATAGTTTTCCGCTTGTTCCAAGACCTTTTGAGGAGCTTGGTAAAAAAATAGGAGTTAGTGAGACGGAAACTATCGCTATGTACAGCCGCCTAAAAGATGAAAAAATAATTCGCCAAACATCAGCCATACTTGATACAAAGCAATTAGGATACGACTCTTCTTTGGTCGCCTTTGAATTAGACGAAGATGCGATAGATGCCGCCGCTTCTTTTGTAAGCACACATCCCGGAGTTAGTCATAATTATAAAAGAGAACATATATATAATTTATGGTTTACAATAGCCGTGCCGCCTGATTCCGCTTTAGGGCTTTCTTCTACGGTAGAGCTGATGGCGAGAGAAGTTGGAGCTAAAAAAATAATGATCCTTCCAACTTTAAAGATGTTTAAAATATCAGTTAAGCTTGACGTTAATAAAACAAAAGAGACAAAAGAAAAAATTGTTAAAAAAGAGATTATCGACGTTAAATTAACGCCGCTTCACTATGCGGTAATCGCCGCCATTCAAGAAGATTTGACGCCATGCGAGGAGCCGTTTGCTGAAATGACGCTTAGCTTGGGTATTGACTATCCGTCTTTTTTTGGAGTGTTAAACGACTTATCTAACGGCGGATATATGAGACGATACGCATCTATTCTAAATCATCGAAAAGCTGGTTTTGTAGCAAACGCAATGATTGTTTGGGATATTCCCGACGAGGTCGCACAAGAGGTTGGTGCAAAAGCCGCAGAGTTTTCGGCGGTTTCACATTGTTATTTACGCCCAAGGTTTGAAGGGTGGGCTTATAATCTCTTTACAATGACGCATGCTGCGTCTATCGAAGAGATTAACAATACTATATCTCAAATGAATTCAGAGCTTCAACCGAGAGACTATTTTGTTCTTACCACGCTTTATGAGTATAAAAAAGTACGAATTAAATATTTTATGCAAGATATTTATGAATGGGAAAAAAATATTAAAATCTAAAAACGGAGTTATTTGTGCAAAATTTTCTACAATCAGAATCACCGTATCTTGTAATTGCTTTGTTTATAATGAGTGTATTTTTTTTTATTGCGACCCGTCCGTTTATGTCGCCTCTTTTTATGCGTAGAGGTGCCCCGATTTTAATTATTTTTTTATCTTTTGGAATAGGACTGCATTATATAAACGGAGAGAATAGAGCAAAAGAGGTTCGCGAAGGGTTTGAGAAAGGTTCTCTTATCTTGTGTAGTGAGCGCAGAAGTAAAGTTGGAGATAGAAATATCGAGGTTTTAAAAGGAGAACTTTGGAGGCTTGAGGGGGATTTTTTTGTCAATACAGACGGTAATAAGTTTGGTATAAGACAGTGTCTCGTGAGCAACGAAATAATAAATAATAAATAATGAAAAATAATAATAAAAATGTTTAAATTTTTAGAGTTTTTTTCAATCAAACTTAAGTTTTTTATGCTTTTGACAATACCAATGTTGGCATTGTGTATATTTTCAGCAAGAGGTCTATTGTTTACTAGGTTCATGATGGAAACTCTCGTGTATTTATCTATGTTTTTGGATAGGGCGTAATCCGTTTGTTGGGGGTGTGATAGCCGTTTCAACTATGCAATGGTTTAAAGTTTAATTTAAACGCAAATAGGAGTAAAGCCCCTATTTGTGGAGGAGAGATTGGAATATATGGCTACGACAATCTCTCTTTATAATCCTCATATCCAAAGCTTTTTACTACATCTAACTTACCATTAGCTCTCAATACAGCTAGGCTTGGCAAATTTATCCCATTAAACGTCGTATTTTTGACAAACGTATAGTGGCACTGATCTTCAAATACTACTCTATCACCGATTGCTAGCGGCGTGTCAAAACTATAATCTCCGATAATATCGCCCGACAAACAAGTGTTGCCACCAAATCTATATGTATGCGCTTTTTCACCAGGCTCTCCAGCACCTCTTACAGCCGCGCGATACGGCATAGCTAAAGTGTCTGGCATATGAGCCTCGGCGGATGTATCCAAAATGGCTATATCCATGCCGTTGTGAACAGTATCAAGAACTCTCGCCACAAGAGTTCCAGTCTGCCAGCCAACCGCTTCACCTGGTTCAAGATAAACCGTCAAGTGCGGATATTTTGTTTTAAACGCCCTTAGAACCTCTATAAGCCTGCTTGCGTCATAATCGGCTCGCGTGACGTGATGCCCGCCACCAAAATTTACCCATTTCATCTGAGGCAAAAATTCACCAAACTTCTCAATAAAAGCCTCAAGCACACTCTCTAAAGCGTCTACATTTTGCTCGCAAAGAGCATGAAAGTGAAGCCCCTCTATCCCCTCAAGCTTATCCGCACAAAAATTTGCCCTCGTCACCCCAAAGCGACTAAAAGGAGCGCAAGGGTTGTAAAGCTCGACGGGCGCAGTAGAGCGCTCGGGATTTACCCTAAAGCCGCAAGAAATATCAGGATTCACGTCAAACACTTTTTCTTTAAACCTCTCCCACTGAGAAAAAGAGTTAAACACAAGATGGTTTGAGAGTCTAGCAATCTCACCTATCTCCTCCTCTTTGTACGCCGGAGAGTAGGTGTGCACCTCAAGCCCTAACTCCTCTCTTGCCAGTATCGCCTCATGTAGTCCGCTAGCACAAGCACCTTTTAAGTATTTTGCGACAAGGTCAAACGTAGCCCACATAGCAAAGCCTTTAAGAGCCAGTAGTATTTTTACGTCCGCTTCGTCCATTACACGCTTTAGCGTTTTTAGGTTTTTCTCCAAAAGCTCCTCTTCGCACACATAGCATGGCGTCGGTACTTTATTAATATAGCTCATTTTCTAGCCTTGTAAAAAATTTTGCCGCAATTTTAGCGAACGGGTGTTAAGAGTATAGTGTCAAGTTTCACCACATTACACCATCCCATTCAAAGTGAAATGTCAACCCCTTTCCCAATAAACGGATTCTATTTAAGCGCATAGCTTAGCGATTGTTTCTTTTTTACAGTATTTCTTTTTATGCTCCGTCAGACTCATATTGCAAAGCTCTCTATTATAAAAACACTCCAAATATATGGCACACAAGCAGTGTTTTGGTTGACAATAGAGCTTAATATATCTTATTATTCTAATAAATTTAAACAAAAGAACTTTTTTTGCAAAACAAAACAATAATCTCTATAATAACTCTCATATTGGCACTGTTCATTGTCGGCTGCGAAAAAAAAATTTTTGTAAAGACAACGGATGACTCTATAATGGGCGTCACTCCAAAAGAGGTCTTTGTAATCGGCGAGCAGACGCAAATAGTAAACCTGCTACGCAACCCACAAGCGGATATAGTAATAAAAATCCAAAAAATAAAATCATCCTGCACAACAGAGCGTGCGCACTCGCTAGGAAGCGACTTTGACGGCTATATACTCATCGAGGTATACAAAAACGGCTCTTTGGCGGCAAAAGCGCAAATGGATTTTAAGACGGAACCAAAAGAGAGTGATTTTGCGCTCGTTTGGCTAGAGCTTGCGAAAAAACTTGGATGGAGCGCAGATTACTCCAAACACACAAACCAAAAATAGAATTTTCTGATTAATTCTCACATTTTAGGCAAAGCCCAAAATGAGGTCTTCAGCAGACTGTCCTCGTGGTTTGCCGCTCTTAGAAATTCATTTTAATAACCAAAAAATAATCATTAAGAGCTACTATCAAGCAAGTTGGTAGCTAGCTTGCACACTCCTCCTGCGTAGCGGGTAGCTTCAGAGACATTTTTCACAAAGGATAATCTGTATATGTCAAACAATAAACTAATCCTAATCGTCGACGACGACGACGATTAGGCTTCGTAAAACGATGGGATGCTTTTGCTAGATAAAAATCATCAAAACCTACCCTCTCTTTAAAGCCAAAGCGTCCATATAAAGCTTCTCATACTTATTAGCCGACTCGTCCCATGTAAAACGCAACTTCATACCGTTTTGTCTTAGCACTTCAAGTCCGCTTTTGTTGTCATAGTATGTGTATGTCGCCCAGCCTATTGTGTTGTATAGAGCCGATGCGGTAGAGTCTTGAAATTTAAAGCCGTTTCCGGTTTTGTGTCTTTCGTCAAAGTTTGTTATCGTATCGTCTAGTCCGCCCGTGGCTCTTACGATTGGCGGTGTGCCGTATCTTAGCGAGTACATTTGGTTTAGACCGCATGGCTCAAAGATGGACGGCATGACAAAAAAGTCGCTTCCAGCCTCTATCTTGTGTGCAAGAGAGTTGTCGTATCCTATGTGCACGGCGAATTTTTCTGGGTATTTTTCCGCCATGTAGCGAAAAAAGTCATGAGTCCAAGCGTCCCCCTCGCCGAGCATAACAAGCTGTACATCAAGAGCCATAATCCACTCAAACGCCTCTGCGAGCAAATGAACCCCCTTTTGATCAACAAGACGACTAACTACGCCATATAGCGGAATCTTATCATCCACCGGCAGACCCATTAACTTTTGAACGTCCGCTTTGCACTCCGCTTTTCCATCCATATCGTCCGCGTCGAAGTTTTTGACCAAGTATTTATCGGTTGAGGGATCCCACTCGCCATAATCCATGCCATTTAGAATACCTACATAAAAATCAGCCCTATCTCTCATGACCCCCTCAAGTTTGTAGCCGTACTCTGAGCTCATTGTCTCGTTGCGATAGCCCACGCTTACCGTGTTTATCATATTTGCGTGATATACGCCGCCTTTTAAAAGATTGACGCGCCCTTTTTGCTCTAGCTCCAAATGGTTAAAGTGATGCCAGCCGATACCAAGCACATCCATAAGCCCCTCGTAAAACTGCCCTTGATACTGCATATTGTGAATAGTAAGCACGCTTGCCACGTCTTTAAAAAACGGGTCGTATTTATAGATTGTATTCAAAAATACGCAAGTAGCCGCCGTATGCCAATCGTTTGCATGAATAACGTCCGGCTTAAAATCAATAGCTTTTGCCAGTTGCATAGAGGTGCGGGAGAGAAAAACAAAACGGTTGTCGTTGTCCATAAAGCCTTTGCCGGACGCATCGTTGTAGAGAGTATCCCTGCCAAAATACGCATCATAATCAACAAAATAGACCGGAACATCAGAATTTGGCAATGCACCCTCATAAACGCCGCACCAATGCTCCTGCATAATTCCCATTGGAACGCCTAGAGGCATTGCGTTTTCAACCGGTTTTAGTTTTGTTTTGTCAACCTTGTAGTATCGTGGCATTACGACTCTTACGTCGTGACCCATTTTTTTAAGAAACTTTGGGAGTATACCCACCACATCGGCTAGTCCGCCTGTCTTAGCAAAAGGAACGCACTCGGAAGCGACTATCAGTATATTTAAACTCATCAAAACCCCTTTTTTACTATTTAAACATCTTTCAAAAATTATTTTGAAAGAAAACGCCACAAGAAGCAAAGCTCCCTGTGGCTACGCTGCGCTGTGCCGCTAAAGCTAACCCCTTTCGGGGTATTGGCGACTGCGTATCCGCTTTGTAGACTATCTATTGTCATGCAAAACCTCTCTTGTTATTTTACAGTAACAAGCAAAAAAATGCTCTCTATTTTTTAAACCATCACAACCGATTTTATCTCCGTAAACTCCTCCATTGCGTACATCGGTCCCTCTTTGCCAATGCCGCTAAGTTTTACGCCGCCGTATGGTTGGATGTCAAAACGGAGGGTCGGCATATCGTTTATCACCACGCCGCCCGCCTCAAACTCCTCTACCGCTCTTAGGGCTAGCGTATAGCTTTCCGTAAAGATGGAGTGTTGGAGTCCGTATGGCGAGTTGTTGATTTTTAGCACCGCCTCGTCAAAACCTGAGACTTTAACAAGCGAAACAATCGGCGCAAAAAGCTCTTCACACACTACTTTCATCTCATCCGTCACATCTGTAAGTACGGTTGGTTCAAAATATCTACCCTCTCTTTTTCCGCCAACCATAACGGTTGCGCCCTCGTTTACCGCAGAGTTGACCCAGTTTTCAGCTCTCAAAGCCGCTTCTTCGTTTACAAGAGGTCCCATGAAAACGTCACCCTCAAGCGGATTTCCAACCTTTAACTCGCCAACCTCTTTTTTGAGGGCTTCAGAAAAATCATCGTATATCTCTTCATGAACATATATTCGCTGAAGCGATATGCACACTTGACCAGAATTGACAAAGGCTCCCGCTGCGCATTTTCTTGCGGCGTCTCCTATGTCGGCGCTCTCGTCTATATATGTCGCCGCATTGCCGCCTAGCTCCAAAGAGAGTTTTTTGATTCCTGCGTTTTGCGTGATTATTTTGCCTACATTTACAGAACCCGTAAAGCTTATTACTCTTGGAATATCGCTGCTTACAAGCGTCTGCCCAATATTTGCGTCGCCAAATAGCAGACTAAGCGCGTTTGGCGAAGCAAATTCGCTCTCTACAAACAGCTTGGCAAGCATATACGCCGTATGCGGTGCCTCTGGAGTCGGCTTAAAAATAACGCTATTGCCCATAATAAGAGCGGGGGCTAGCTTGTGCGCCGCAAGGTTTAGCGGAAAATTAAAAGGTGTTATCGCCACTACAACGCCGCACGGAACTCTTTTGTAAAAACTAAGTGTCTGTTTACCGCTTGGCGCCGCATCTGTAGGTATTGTTTTGCCGCCTACTCCGTAGACTAGCGACGCTGTAAGTCTCATGGTCTCAACGCACCTATTTACTTCGATACGGCTAAATTTGATTGGTTTGCCAACCTCCATGGTTATCGACATAGCAAACTTCTCTTTGTTTGCCTCTATTTTGTCCGCCACATCGTTTATCCACGCAATTCGCTCAAACAAAGGAGCGCTCTTTGCATACGAAAAAGCCTCTTTTGCGACGATAAGAGCCTCTTTTGCTCTCGCAACAGAGCACGCCGAATACTCCCCTATTTTTGCCCCGTCGATTGGGGAAAAAGAGTCTATATGTTCCGCCGTGATAATCTCCCTAGAACCCACAAAAATATTTGATTTGAACATTTTGACCTCTTGTCTTGATTAAACCTCTTTCAAAACTCATTTTGAAAGAGAACGTCGCAAGAAGCAAAGCTCCTTGCGACTACGTTGCACTATGCCTCTAAAGCTAACCCCGTTGGGGGTAGAAGACTTCTTGCAAAACTAATTTCGAAAGAAGTCTATTTTGTAAAACCTTAAGTGTTATAATACGAAATATATATTTTTAAAGGGCTTTACATGCAAAAGCAAATCAAAAAAGTAGTTTTGGCGTATTCCGGCGGACTCGACACGAGCGTTATCCTAAAATGGCTTGAAGAGACATACGGTTGCGAAGTGGTGACGTTTACGGCGGATATTGGTCAAGGCGAAGAGCTAGAACCGGCGAGAGCCAAAGCGAAACTTCTTGGAATTAAAGATGAAAATATCTATATCGACGATTTGAGAGATGAGTTTGTAAGAGATTTTGTGTTTCCTATGTTTAGAGCAAACGCTATTTATGAGGGTGAATATCTGCTTGGCACGTCTATAGCTAGACCATTAATCGCAAAAAGACAAATGGAAATAGCAAAGGAAGTTGGCGCCGACGCGGTATGTCACGGTGCTACGGGCAAAGGAAACGATCAGGTAAGATTTGAGCTTGGGTACTTGCATTTTGACCCAAAAATCCATGTTATAGCGCCCTGGAGAGAGTGGGAGCTTGATTCAAGAGAGAGCCTGCTTGAATTTGCCGAAAAACACAACATTCCAATAGAAAACAAAGTAGGCAAAAGTCCGTATTCGATGGACGCAAATCTACTTCATATTAGCTATGAGGGCAAAGTACTTGAAGACCCTTGGGCTGAGGCCGAGGATGATATGTGGAGATGGTCTGTAAGTCCAGAAGACGCACCGGATGAGGCGGAGTATATCGAGATAGAGTTTGAAAGAGGCGACGCCATCGGTCTCAACGGACAGAGAATGAGATCCGCAACCGTACTATTAAAACTAAACGAATACGGCAACAAGCACGGTATCGGCAGAATAGACATCGTAGAAAATAGATTTGTCGGTATGAAGTCACGCGGCTGCTATGAGACCCCGGGCGGCACAATACTTCTAAGAGCGCATAGGGCGATAGAGTCCATCACGCTTGACAGAGAAGAGGCTCACCTAAAAGACGAGATGATGCCACGATACGCAAAACTAATCTACAACGGTTTTTGGTTTAGTCCAGAGAGAGAAGCGTTGCAAGCTCTTATCGATACTACGCAAAAAAATGTAAACGGCGTCGTAAGGCTAAAACTTTACAAAGGTAACGTATCGGTTGCTGGCAGAAAATCAGCTAGTTCTCTATTTAACCCAGAATACTGTACTTTTGAAAAAGACGAAGTCTATAATCAAAAAGACGCAGCGGGCTTTATTAAGTTGCAAGGTCTTAGATTTATCATTGAGGGTCAAGCCAGAGGTAAATAAAGAGCATATCCCTCCCCTTTATTCCCTTACTCTCCCGCATAAGCGGGTTGTAGGGACATTTATGTCCATGCCACCAAGACGGGCTTTGCTCGTCTGGCGTATAACATTGATGTGGCTAACTATTTCTACTCGCATCCACCGAGGCGTAGCACTCTCTGAGCATATCTACTAGCTCAGACATATTCATTCCTATTTTTTTGATTATTCTCTCTATTTGCGCCAAATCCCCTTTTTCCATGACAGACGCCACATAAATTAGATTTCCAAGTATATTTTGTTTTGTTGTTATCGCTTCATATATCTCGTTATCTACGGCAATCTCTTCTTTTATTTTTTCAAGAGGAATTTGCATTATCGCATCAAAAAACGATAATAGTCCCGTTAGATACGCTTTATCTGATATATTTTTGTCTTTGCTTATTTTTCTTGCAAAACTGGACATTATATTTGCCCTAAGTACGGCGGACTCCATCAGGGGATCAGCAAATCTATTTTCATCGGTTCCGGCGTACAAAAAGAGCGTCAGCCAATGCGACAAAGGTAGGCGCCCAAGCAAAGAGACCGCTTGCCCGATTGAGCTTACTTCACATCTTATGCCGGTAACGGCTGAGTTTATATATCTAAGCAGATTGATAGCCAAATCCGCAGATTTACCTATCTCCATAGCTATATCATCAAGAGAGTCGTTTCTATGAATCATTTTGAGGATTTTTACCACATTTGACGTTGAAGCTTCCAACTTTTTACCCTGCACTATGGTCGGCTTTTCAAAAAAGTTACCCTGATAGTAGTGAAAGCCGATACTCTTGCACGCCTCAAACTCTTCCATGGTTCCCACGTTTTCTATAAGAAGCTCGATATTTAGCCCTACAAATTGGCTTATTTTTGCCTGCAACTCTTCCATATCCGCATTTGCAAGCAAATCTACTTTGATAATATCCACATACGGCAGTATCGA
The DNA here is from genome assembly GCA_022729705.1 of Helicobacter cetorum. Taxonomy (GTDB): domain Bacteria; phylum Campylobacterota; class Campylobacteria; order Campylobacterales; family UBA6016; genus UBA6016. Next base: position 24,629 of record DZAX01000014.1, read on the forward strand.
CTCAAAATCGTTTAATCTTCTTCCGTCAAGATTTACGTCGTCAATCGCAAACGAGTAACCATCCGCCTTAAGAGCGGCTATTCTCTCGCATAGATAATCATCGACTATGACCGTCTCAAGTATCTCTATTACAAATCTATCTTTAGGAATGGTGTCTATCACCTCTCCTATCAAAAAATCCTTATCTACCGTGATAAACGCCTTTTTGGAATTTATTAGTTTATTAAGCCCTATATAGTTTACCGCATTTAAAAGGACGTTGGCGGTCGCTTTCATACTATCTTTTGCGCCGTCTTTGCCATTATCGCTTGAGCGAAACAGCAATTCGTACGCAAATATTTTTCCTTCTTCATCCAAAATAGGTTGTCTACCGACAAAAGAACTTTGCATTATATTTTTTCCTTATAACTCATAATCTACGGCTTTTGACTCAAAACCGTTTGCTTTTACCCAATCCACTATCGGCAAATGCTCAGAATGGTTTGCGTACTCCTCCAAATGCTCTCGTGATGGCAACGTGACGATAAGAGATAGGTCATAAGAGCGCGCGGAGTGTAAAAAATCTATACCGACTTCCAAATCAAGTAAAAAATCTATCTTATCTTCCAAATCAAGCAACACCTCTTGCAGTTTTTTTACTTTTGACGCATCAGAATGTTTAAAAAATACTATATGTCTTATCACCTTCACTCTCCCTTATTTTTGATTATTTCAAGCTTTGGATATGGTATCTCTATATCGTTTTTAATAAGCTCATCCAAAAATTCTCTTAAAAAATCTCCAACCTCCGGTGCTCGCTTTTTTATGTCAACCATAACTCTATATTCAATATTTAAACCATAATCACCGTACCCCTCCACCAGTAGCGCTGTATCCTCAATGAAGTTATCGCCCATTAACGTTTTTGTTTTAGCGTCTAAGAGCTTTTTTAGGTAATTTATATCAGTTTTGTATCCAACCGTAAACTTAACATGCCGTCTTAATACGCTACTCTCTCTTGTCATATTCTCTATTTGACCAGAAAAGACCAAAGAGTTTGGAATCAAAAGATCAATATTATCAAAAGTTCTTATATTGGTTGTGCGCAAATTTACAGACGTTACTTTGCCGACCTTGCCGTCTGATAGGCTGAGTATATCCCCTATTTTTATAGAGTTTTCAAACAGCAGTATAACCCCTGAGATAAAATTTGACACTACGCCTTGCAAGCCAAAACCTATACCAACGGACAATGCGGACACAATAATAGCAAAATTTGTAAGGCTAAGCCCAAAACTACCCAAAATCACAAAGAACATCAACATATAGGCGGCGATATTTGCCGCTTTTGAGACCAAAAAATGAATGTGAGCGGAATGCCCGCCGTCATTATACGCTCTTTCAAAATATGCCGGAATTACTTTTTTAGTTGCCCAGACTTTTATAAAATATATCAATAGTAGTGAAAACATAGCCAAAATAATAGTTTTTAAATTTATATCTATATTGTTTGAGACAAAAATAGTTGTTTTAAGTGCGTTTTCAAAAAATAGATACGCTCTTTCAAAATATCCCGTAGTTCGCGCCGGCAGAGAGTCGTCAAACGCCTCAAATACCCTTTCAAACACCTTTGAATCAAGCTCTGTATCACTTTTTAAGGCTCCAAAAGCCGCCGCATCCTTTTTATACTCATCAAAAAGAGAGTTGTTTGAGGGCGCTACTGTTGCGGCTTCAAAATATAGCGGCTCATAGTTTTTAGACAAAAGGGCTTTTAGCTTTTGTTTGTCCTCTGAGGCGTTTTGTGAGGATTTAATCTTTTTGAGCAGTTTTATTTTTTCAAAAAAATCAGCTTTCATATCATAGCTTTTTAGCTGAAGCGATATTAACGAACTTTTTAAAGCGCTCCACTCTTGCCTTTCTTTGCTGGAGGCTAGTTTGCTATTGCGGTTTAACTCATTGATTTTTGACTGTATCTCAGCCATTTTTGACTTTAAATCTATATCGCTATTATCAAAACGCAACTTTTTTTTGACAATAGCATTTATCAGCACCTCTTTGCTTTTTGCAAGAGACTCTTTTTCTATTTCAAACTCCAAAAGCTTTCTATCAAGCTTGCGATACTCAAAAATTATAGGAATAATGTCCGTGTCATAGTAGTTTTTGCCTTGCAAACTAAAGAGAAGCGATATTATAGAAGCTTGTTTTTGCTTTAGTTTCGCCGCCAAATTATCTATATTTTCCGCTTTCTCCTTTAGGTATAGTTTTGAATAGATATATCTTAAGTTTTTAAAAGCTTGCTCATAACTAACAACTTCCGTTAGCTTCATCTCTGCTTCGCCAAAGAGGTTTATCGGCTTTACTATCTCTTTATACTCCGCAATTATCTGTACATTATCAAAGCTTTTTAGGTAACCAAAGAACTTTGTCTCATCAATAATTCTTAACTTATCTTTTTCAATTCTCAAAAAATCAGAGCCGACAATCTGCCCAAAAAGAGTAACGCAAAAAATAAAAAGTAAAGCTATTTTTTTCAATATTTATCCGATTCTATCTATGCAGAGTATATACTCTACGTTTTTCAAATCTCTCCTAACCGATTTGTAATCTGTTGCGCAAAAAATGTCGGACATTAAGACAATCTCTTTATGTTAAAAAATTTATACGCAATTGTAGTCTAAAAATTAGTATTACCGCCTTAAAGAGATTGTTCAAAAATTTAGTAAAAAAATGTTAAATTGGAAATTAATAATACGCAAAAGGTAAAATATTGCACCCTCAAAACGAAACTTTAAAAGCTCTTTTCTCGATGCCCGTCATAGTAGCCGCGCTTGGTTATTTTGTGGACATATACGACCTGATACTATTTGGAATAGTTAGGGTAAGCAGTCTTAGAGAGCTTGGTCTCTCAGACTCCGAAATCACAACCGTCGGCGCCAATATACTCAATATGCAGATGGCTGGTATGCTCGTCGGCGGTGTGTTATGGGGAGTTTTGGGCGACAAAAAAGGTAGAATGTCCGTGCTTCTTGGCTCTATCATTCTTTACTCCACAGCAAACCTTCTAAATGGTTTTGTCCAAGACGTAAACAGCTATATGGCTCTTAGATTTATAGCCGGCATCGGGCTTGCGGGTGAGCTTGGTGCGGGCGTGACGCTTGTATCTGAGCTACTTCCTAAGAGGATAAGGGGATACGGCACGATGGTTATCGCCACAGTCGGCGTCACGGGGGCGATAGCGGCAAACATCATAGCGCAAAACTTTGATTGGCGCGCGGCGTATATAATCGGCGGCGCCATGGGGTTTGCGCTTCTTTTAATGAGAGTCGGGCTTATAGAGTCGCAGATGTTTAAGACGCTCCAGTATAGCGGCGTAAAAAGAGGGGCTTTTTTTGACCTCTTCAAAAGAAAAGAGCTTTTCGTAAAATATATCAAATCAATCATGATAGGCTTGCCGCTTTGGTTTTGCGTGGGTATTCTTGTGCTGTTCTCGCCTGAATTTGCAAAAGAGCTTGGTATAAAAGAGGCCGTAAACGCCGGACACGCCGTGATGCTTTGCTATATCGGACTCACATTGGGCGATTTTTTGAGCGGCTTTATGAGCCAAAAGGCGCAAAGCAGGCGTAAGATTATCTTTGTTTTTATGGGAGCGGCGTTTGTGCTATCGCTTATCTATTTGAATTTACAAAACGCCTCATCGGAGCTTTTTTATGCGCTTTGTTTTGGGATAGGCGTCGCTTGCGGCTATTGGGCTTTGTTTATCACAGTGGCGGCGGAGCAGTTTGGTACAAATATCCGCTCTACCGTAGCCTCTACAGTTCCAAACTTTGTAAGAGGCATGGTTGTGCCGATGAGTCTAGCGTTTTTAGCCCTAAAGCCGTTTGGCGGGGTGGTGTTTGCAGCGGCTATAATCGGCGGAGTCGTATTTGTGATAGGCTTTGCGGCTCTTTATTGGCTTGAGGAGACTTTTCACAAAGAGCTTGACTATGTGGAAATATAGATGTTAAAAGAGATTGTCGCCATAGGTATCGGCGGCGCTATAGGCTCGATAGCTAGATATGGCGTCGTTATGCTAAGCACAAAAGTTTTGGGTCAAAACTATACGCATTACGGCACGCTTGCGGTTAACTGTATCGGTTCGTTTTTTATTACGCTCTTTATGGTTTTATATATTGAGAAGTTTGATTTTGACCCGATTGTAAGACTTATCGTCGTTGTCGGCTTTTTGGGCGGCTTTACCACGTTTTCTTCGTTTAGCTACGAAACGGTCGCAATGCTTCACGGAAAGCAGTTTCAAAACGCACTAATGTACATATTAGCCACAAACGGACTAGGTCTATTTTTTGCAATACTAGGAGCTTTCACGGCAAAAACTTTTATTAATAATTAACCACCCTCATTAATTCTCACATTTTGAGCAAAGCCCAAAATGAGGTCTTCAGCAGACGGCTCTCGCGGCTAGCCGCTCTTAAAATTTCATATTTGTTTAGAGTCATCTTACAAACTCTCCCGCAAATGTGGGTAGCTTTAGGGGGTGCAGGGACATTTATGTCCTTGCCGTCAATACGGGCTTTGCTCGTGTTGACGCGTAACATCAATAATGTGGCGCAACTGTAAGCCGAGTTCTGTAATAGGTAGTTATTTATCTAAACCGCAAGTCGCCAAGCGGTGTCAAGCGAAGAGCGTCGTTGCGAGACTTTTACCATGCTCTTCTTGCTACGGATTGGGTTTACATCGCATTGCAGTCGCCTGCAACACGGGTGGGCTCTTACCCCGCCGTTTCACCTTTACCGACCAAAAGTCGGAAGTTTGCTTTCTGTTGCACTATTCCCTCGCCTTAACAGCGGCCGTCCGTTAGACGAAATCCTTATCTCACTGTAGCCCGGACTTTCCTCTTTTGGGGTAACCAAAAGCAACCACCCGTTGCGCCGAGCGGATTTTAGCGAAATGTTACTTGATGGTATGCACCAATACGGGCGAAGCCCGTATTGGTGGCAAAGGACATAAATGTCCCTTGCGACCCCCTGAAGCTACCCGCTTAGCGGGAGAATAGATGGGTGTGTTCTACGCCGCACATGATTGAGGGCTTACCGAGGTAGTATCCTTGCACATTTTCAACGCCTAATATCAGAAGTTGGTTCGGCTATATAATACCCTTGCGAGTATCCTATCTTAAGAGAGGCAACCATATCTTGGATCTCCTTTGAATGCACAAACTCAGCGACCGTTTCGGCTCCAAGTTCGCCCGCAAAGCCAACTATAGCCCTTGCGATTATCTGTGCGTTTACGTCTTTATCTATATTTTTTATTAAACTGCCGTCTATTTTTATGAAGTTTGGTTTTAGCTTTAGTATGTGCTCAAAATTTGAGTATCCGGCTCCAAAATCATCTATGGAAATTTTACACCCAAACTCTTTTACTTTTTCAATAAAAGAGTAAACATCCTCATAGCTCTCTATCCTCTCGGACTCCAGTATCTCAAAGATAACCCTATCGCCTATCTTGTATCTAGCCAGCTTATTTAGTATATAGTCCACTATGGTGGGATTTGTTATATCGTCGGCTGATATATTAATACTAAATGAAGCGGTCTCTTTTGCAAACTTCTCAAAAGATTTTTGGATTACCGTTTTTGTTATCTTGTAATATAGCCTGCTTTTTTTTGATATACCTAGAAAATAAAAAGGACTTACAATCCTATCTTCATCATCTATGAGTCTCACAAGGCACTCATATTTCTCTATTTTTCCGGTTTTGTTGTTTAGTATCGGCTGATAAAATGGAGTTATGCGATCTTTTGCAAAAGCTGTTTTTAATTTGTTAATCCAAAGAATATTTTGTTTATATTTATGCTCCACCTGCATCGATTTATCATAAAATAGATACGGCTTTTTATCTAGTTTTGCCTCTTTGAGCGCTATATTCGCTTCACTCATTAGATATTTAGTATCCTCAAGGTCATTATCCTGTTCGGTATATGATATTCCAACGGTCGCATTAAGTGCTATCTCGCTCCCGTCTATAAAAAGATGAGCAAAAGAGATATGTTGTAATAAAACCTTAGCTACATACTCCAATTTATCAATTGCGATTTTCTCTTTAAAAAGTATACCAAACTCATCGGCATGAAGTTTAAACAATTTTGCGCCTGGAGCCATATCAGAAACCCCGTCGCGCAGTAGTCTATGAAGATTGTTCGCTATTTGTATAAGAGCCTTATCTCCTGTTTTATGTCCATATAGGTCGTTTAACTCACGAAATGCGTCGATGTTTAAAAGCATTAGCGCATACGGCTTATCTTCATTTATCTCTTTTATCATCGCAAATCTATTGTCAAAATCAGTAAGCGGATCTTTTAAAAACTGTCTCATAAACTCTCTTTTACTCCTACCAACACTTCTAATGAAAAAATATACTCCCGGCACCGCCAAAAGTAGATAAAAAAATGAGGTCTCGACAGCAAACAAGAGACTCTTATATATCAAATCCGAAAGTTCCGATTGCGCCACATCCGCTGCGACAACATATCTTGTCCCTTTTTTTGTCTGCCTTGGAATAAACACAGAGCGAAAACTGCCCCATTTGTCTGTATAATCAACAAACAGCTCATTTTTAGAGCCGCTTTTTATATGCCCTAAAAGCTCTTTTGGCACTGTGTCATACTCATCCATAGAATTTGTAGCTATATCCGTAGAAAGTTCGCTTGAACTTGTAAAGTATATTTTTCCATCTTTTTCTATAAGCGTATATATATATTTTACTTTCTGATGAGCCGCAAACTCACTAAGAAGCGGCTTAGTTCTTTCATAGCCTTGTTGTGCGGCGCTCATATCTTCAAAAAACTGATCATGGTACTCATCGCCAAGCAATACCGTCGCGCTTTTTGAAGCGGCGATAATTCTTGCGTTAATACTCTCTTCAGCTTGCTTTTTTTCATTAATATATATAAAGTATCCGTAAAAACACGCACAAGTGATATATACCGCACAAAAGTAGAAAAAAGTTTTTAGTCCGGATGATATTCTTATCGGCATTATTAACAACCTCAAAATGAAAAAATATTTCTACTTTATCATATAAAAATACGCTTACGCATTGGTTACGTTAAAAGCTCCGTCTATGCCTTACTTTATAAGTTTTGTTATAAGAAAAGTGTTGTATAATTACCGCCCACAATTGAGGTCGCCTCAATTTATGCGAAAAATGCGGTCGTGGTGGAATTGGTAGACACGCCATCTTGAGGGGGTGGTGCCCACAGGGTGTGAGGGTTCGAGTCCCTCCGACCGCACCATTTACATGTTTTTAACCCTCCTACGCCGTCCTCCAAAATCTTTAACCCTTTGTAGTAAAGCATTACCTTAAAAATGCCAAAACTAGTCGTGCCGCTAATGTATCTAAAGGCGTCAGACAGTGCCGAACTAAATCATAACAACAGAAAATACTCGTGCTAAAAAGAGTTTCCCCCGCTTCTTTTCGCATAAAATTCACGCTTAAAATCTTGAAATTCATCTTTTAGTATCGCCGCTCTTATCTGTTTCATGAGGTTTAGATAGTAGTGCAAGTTGTGAATTGTGGCGAGCCTATAAAAAGTCAGCTCTTTTGTGCGAAACAGGTGGCACATATAAGCTCTCGTATATCTACGACACACAGGGCAGTCCCACTCTTCGTCTATAGGCTTTTGGTCTAGTATATATCTAGCCGCTTTGATATTTACTTTGCCAAAACTTGTAAAAAGAGTACCATTTCTAGCGTTTCTAGTCGGCATCACGCAATCAAACATATCCACGCCTCTTTCGATATTCTCAACCAAATCCTCAGGCGTTCCGACTCCCATAAGATAACGCGGCTTTTCATGCGGCAAAAAAGGCGTAGTCCACTCAACCGTGTCATACATAGCCGCACTCTCCTCGCCCACAGATAATCCACCTATCGCAAAGCCGTCAAAGCTTTTGCCCTCTGACTCCAAAGATACAAGCCCCTCGGCTGAGAGCTTACGAAACGCTTTATCTACGCCGCCCTGCACTATCGCAAAAAGGTTGTTTGTCGCGGCTTTGCCGTTTGCTTGCTACGCCTCATGATGCACGAGTTTGATAAAACCCTCAAAGCTTTTAAACGCCATTTCGGCTATTTTGTCCATAAGAGCTCTCCTTAAATATTTTTATCCCAAACGTCCGAATATCGTCCAGCCAGTCTTCCGCCTCTTTGCGACTGCAACCGTAGACGTTTATAGCCGTGCGAAGTAGGTTTTCGTATTCGTTTTGGATAGAGGTGGCGAAGATGGCGGGGTCGTCGCTGTTTATCGTCACTAGCGCACTTGCGGTTCGGATACCGTATTTGTTGAAGCGCTCCCCTTTTTGCAAAAACTTCTCTTTTGGCGGACAAAATCTAAAAATAGGGTGACGCTCGTAGCTAGACATATCGGAGATAAAGACGTTTGAAGACGGATTTGTCTCAAATATAATCCCTTTTTTGGCGTATTTGTCTATCAGATGGTCTTGCAATATCTCGTATATCTCTATTGCGGCGTCGTCAAAGTAGTTTTTGTCAAGCTCCACAACCTGTTTTGAGCCGTCTCTATACGCTTTACAGCGATGGTAAGCCTCGTATATCTCTAAAGCTTTTTTGTTTTTCATCTCGCCAAGCACGGCTTTATCATACTCCCAAAAAAGAGTCGCGCCGCTTTTTTGTTTGCCGTGAGTTAGCGGGCAGTTCTTGCGATACTCCCACGCCTCGTACATATCGCCCATAGTCGCACCGCCAACACCGGAGTAGAGCTCTCGAAACAGCTTTTCCGCCTCCTCTTGAAGCCTTAGGATATATCTCGTCAGATATGAGTTTTCGGCTTTTATCTCTTTGAGCACGCCGCATAGCCAGACCACATTGTCAAAGTGTTCGCTTTTGTATATCAAGATAGTCTGCCTAGCCTCCAGCCACTCTTTGGCGGATACGCCAAGACTTAGCGCATGCCCTATCCTATCGCAATTTCCCATACCAAAATACTCTACGCACTCGCTCACATACCGCATACCCGTGACGATGCTATTAAAATCCTCTCCGGCGTGAGCCGTCGCGATAAGCCTCGGGTGATGAGAGGCTACGCCGAGGTTTGCTATGGCGTGCGTCATTTTTTTTGGTTGTTTTCGCAAAAAGCGAAAGAAAGGGGCAAAAACCTCCGGCGGCGTGTGCGTCTCCTTGCCCACCGCGTCTATAGCGGACACATACGCCGATATATCGACCCTTTGCCCCATAAGCTCCCGCTTGTTTTCAAACGCCTTTTTTGGGGTATAGCGAAGAGCTATATCGTATTCGCTTACGTTTTTGTGTATCCCACTTCTCAAAAAAGCGTCTAGCGCTAAAGCCTCTTTTTTTAGCTTCTTTCGCTTTTTATAAAACGACGGCTCGCTTAACTCGTTTAGCGACTTTCTTTTGTCTTCCCGCCGTTTGTTGACGCATAGACCAATAGAGAATCCAAAAACGCCCTTTTTTGGATTCTCTTCAAACAGATGATAAAAATTTTGCACATTCTCCGCTATCTCGGAGGCGCTTTGCGATACGCCTGTTTTTGCGTGCAGATAGTTTGTTCCGCTATCTTTTATGCCCTTGATAGAGTTTTCCCAATCTTGCTCGTCTACCCTGCGGATTTTTGCCTCGCTAAACTCGCTAAAATGCGCCAACCCAAGATTTTGCGACATCATCATATAAGAGCGGAGGATATTTGAAACGTGCAAATACAGCCGGATAAACATCTTGATGCGACTATCTTTTGTCTGCAAAAACAGATAAAAACATAGTATAGACTCCGCTAGATGCGCCTTGTCAAACTCTTTTTTCTCATAGTATCTTAGCGTCATAGACAGCAGCGACGCTTGCGTCGTCGAAAAAGTCAGATTTGTAATCCGTCTCATATCGCTTAGTTTTTGCATGGAGTATCTAAAAGGGGTGTATACGTTGCGATTTATGGAGACTATCTTGCGTAGTTTTTTGCTAGGGCAATCTTCACATATCTTGCGCAGTTTTTCATCAATACAGTCTTTACGCATCTTTCGTAATTTTTCCTCAGAGCAGTCGCAATACTTCTTTTGTAGTTTATTATTGATGCATTCGCAACACTTCTTTCTTAGTTTTTCATCGGCGCATTCATCGCCCGCATCCATAGATGCGCCATAGACGACGTCCACGCAAAGCTTTAGTATATCCGTTACTTGTCCTAGCGAATAAGAGCCGTTGTTTATGTAGCTAAATTCGTTGATTCGCGGCTGATCTCTTAGATACTCCGTCGTATATTGTTTTTCGTTTGTCGGAAGATTTGCGATATTTGCGAGGTTGAACGGCGAGTATCCGGCGCCTTTGATGTGCAGGTGGTTGTCGGCGTACTCTTTTGTATTGTCCACCTTTAGCCCTAGCGGTTTTGAGCGCAGGACAAAAGCCTCTATGTCCGCAAGCTCTATATCGCCCTCATATAGCGTCTTTGCCAGCTTGCAACCGATGATGTGAGAGGGGGAGAGCTTGGTCAAAAACTTCATATATTCGTTTAGCGTCTCGGTCTTTGGATATATGGCGGAGCCGTCTATGACGAGATACTTATCAAATAGCTCATCGACAAACGAAAAATCATACCGCAAATCCCCCGCCCCGCAATCCGCAAACTCCTTGCGCTCCATAGCCATCTCTATCTCGTCTAGCCTGTAACTATTTGGATAAAAATCCCTTACGGAGTCTTTGAGTGCCTCCCCGCCCGCTTTTTCGCCCCAAGCTATATGCCTTACGAGCGCGTCCATCATCTTGTCGCTTCTTAGTAGCGATATGTGAGGGATGGCGCTTATTGTGTTTTTTAGCATTTTATAGGTTATTGAAGTGTTGTTTGAAAACTTCTAACGCTTTTTTGACAAGCTCTTTTTTTCCCTTTTTAAGAGTTTCTGCCCAACCGTCAAACACATTGAAGTCATCCCACATAACTCTTACATCCCCAAAATCCTTCTTCCACCGTCCAAACTCCTCTTTAAAACTAGCTTCGTCTTTGAGGTTTTGCAATATCTCAAGCATTCTGAACAACTTTAGAGGTATTTTATCTTCAATGTTTTTATTGAACCCATCTACTGTTTCCAAAGACATATTGTTCTTATACGTCAGTTCTACTCTTAATAAATTAAGGTATGCCCTATAAAATTTTGGACTTATCTCTATAGCTTCTCGATAAGCCTCTATCGCTTTGTCGTACTCTTTTTTAATGGCATATATATTTCCCAGGCTATAGTACGCCCAATCATGTTTCGAATTTATCTTTACAGTTTTTTGATAAGCCTCTATCGCTTTGTCGTACTCTTTTCTAGCGAAATATATAACTCCTATATTATTGTATGCTGAATCTTGATTTGGTTCTATCTCTATAGCTTTTTGATAAAGACCCTATAGCTTCGTCGTAGCGTCCCTCTGCGCCTAGCTGTAGACCCTTTTCATAGTAGAATTCGACAAGGTAAAATCCTAAAGAGTATATTCTGTCTAGTTTAGACAATAGATCGAGTAGAGTTTTTATGGTCTCCGGGTTTGGTTGAGCATGATATTTGCCCACTTCCTTTATGGTCTCTTTGGCAAAAGAGAGGAATTTTCTTAGGTTAAACTCTGTAAACATTTTCTTAAAAAACCTATCATGAATGACTTTGCTAAGCGTTTCTCTGTAGTCGCCCAGCGACATAGAGAAATCCCTTGTCTCGAGCGTTATTTCCATACTACTTAGCTCTTTAAAGCTCTTTAGCTTCGCCCTCGCTTTATACTCAAATAGCTTACCGAGATAATCATCCGCCAGCTTTACCACAAACTCTTTTTTCCCATCTCTGCATATCCTCTCCGCCCCCTCTTCCATATATCCGTCTAGCTCTTTTTGCTTTAGCGATAGATTGTCGGCAAACTCCTTGTGGATTATCCTCTCATACAGGCATATATCGCCCGTGACTACCGATATGACGTATGGGGAGGCTAGGTATTTTCTCACGGTCTCTAGTACCTCGTACCCTTTTTCAAACGCCATATCCACGTCGTCTATCAGCAGTACCAGCTGTTTATTGCCAAAGGTCTTTGAGACGAGTCCGAAAAACTCGTGGATATATTGCTCCAGCCGCAATCCCGACTGGTCGCTTGAGATTATCTGAAAGGCGTTTTTGCGTTCGCCGTCGAAGCCGTCTATAGCCTCCGCCACTTGAGCTAGTTTTTCATAAAACTTTCTATTATCCTCATCGCTTAGCTTCTCGTCGCACTTTCTTTTCTCTAGCTCGTTTAGTATCTTTGCTAGGATTACGGTTAGGAAGTTTTCGTTTTTGTGAAGGAGCGTAGGGTCTATCGGGGCGAAAAAGTAGAAGTTATCGGCAAAGGGGCACTTATTTAGCTCCTCTTTTACGTTGCATTTGAGGTATTTTGAGATATTGAGCAAAAAATAGGTTTTTCCCGAGCCTCTGCCGCCGACTATTAGCGCCGTGTTTCTAGTTCTGCATTCGCTTATATCTTGCGGCACCTCTGGTATCTTGCCGTTATACTCTTTGAAAAGCTCTTTTATCTTCTCGTAAGCCTCCTCTTGAAGCCTCCATCTTAGCTCGTCCGTCTCTTTTGTGTTTGTGTCTATGTTGTCAAGGTTTATTATGATGCTTTCTTTGTCGGACATACCATCTCCTCTATATTTGCTTGATATATATTACTCATTTTTTACAAAAAATATTATAGACGGCGCCGACGCATGAAAGGCGTCTAAAAAATATTTCGCTCTAATTTTGATAGTTACAGCAACGGAGTGCAATACGGCAAATATATAAGAGGTTTTGGTATGAAAACAAGCATAAGTATGCGACTAGACGGCGATATAATTGCGTAGACAAACTAAAAAAGATTTACTTTCTTAAAATATACAATTTTTAGTTAGCTTTCCCCACTTCTTTTCGCATAAAATTCACGCTTAAAATCTTGAAATTCATCTTTTAGTATCGCCGCTCTTATCTGTTTCATGAGGTTTAGATAGTAGTGCAAGTTGTGAATTGTGGCGAGCCTATAAAAAGTCAGCTCTTTTGTGCGAAACAGGTGGCACATATAAGCTCTCGTATATCTACGACACACAGGGCAGTCCCACTCTTCGTCTATAGGCTTTTGGTCTAGTATATATCTAGCCGCTTTGATATTTACTTTGCCAAAACTTGTAAAAAGAGTACCATTTCTAGCGTTTCTAGTCGGCATCACGCAATCAAACATATCCACGCCTCTTTCGATATTCTCAACCAAATCCTCAGGCGTTCCGACTCCCATAAGATAACGCGGCTTTTCATGCGGCAAAAAAGGCGTAGTCCACTCAACCGTGTCATACATAGCCGCACTCTCCTCGCCCACAGATAATCCACCTATCGCAAAGCCGTCAAAGCTTTTGCCCTCTGACTCCAAAGATACAAGCCCCTCGGCTGAGAGCTTACGAAACGCTTTATCTACGCCGCCCTGCACTATCGCAAAGAGATTGTTTGTCGCGGCTTTGCCGTTTGCTTGCTGCGCCTTATGATACACGAGGCTTCTTTTTGCCCATTCGGTTGTGCGCTCTACTGATTTTTTGATTCGCTCTTGCTCTGCCGGAAGAGCGATGAGGTCGTCTAGCACCATCATAATGTCGCTGTTTAGCTCGTATTGTATATCAAGCACTTTTTCAGCTGTGAAGTAGTGGCTGCTTCCGTCTATATGGCTTTTAAATTTTATACCGTCATCAGAGGCTTTTGATATATCGGAGAGGCTAAACGCCTGAAAACCGCCGCTATCGGTCAAAAATGCACCTTGGTAGGTCGTAAAGCCGTGAAGTCCGCCCATCTTATCCACGACGGGGCTTCCGGGGCGCAAATATGTGTGGTAGGTGTTTGCGAGTATGATTTTTGCGCCAAGCTCCTCTATGTCCGCCATATCGAGAGCTTTGACGCTTGCCACTGTGCCGACAGGCATAAATACGGGGGTTTGTATCTCGCCTCTTGTCGTTTTGATAGAGCAGGCTCTAGCCCGCCCGTCTACTTTTTCTACTGTAAATTCAAACATTAACTGATTTTTTCCGTTTCTATCGCAACCAAATATGGCGTTTTTGACGCAATTTTACTACAAAAGCGCCAAAAGCTCTTTTTTTACACGGCAAAATTTTTGGAGACAACGGGCTTGAATTTGCCGATAAATTCGCAAGAGGTAAAAAATGCTGACGAGCGGTAATCATAAGTTTGATGTAGAGTGCAGTAAAGACAATATAGAGCATAGACTTACAGCTCCTGCTACACCTAAAACCAAATATAGAGGAGTTAAATAAGTTTTTGATACATTGCAATACAAAAAAATTTTAAGATTTCACCTGATGAGTTTTATGTTACTCTTTTAAATAGAATGGTGCAATGTGGTGAAACTTGACAACCAAAAAATTTTAAAGGCTTCTAATGGATTTGTTACAAGAGAGAGTTCGCACGTCAAGACTTTTGGGTTGTGACGACTCTTTGGTTCTTCACGGCGGAGGAAACACCTCGGTCAAAATAGATAATATACTTTGGGTCAAGGGTAGCGGCTGGGATCTTGGCTCTATCGAAGCGGGCGGTTTTGCTCCCGTAAAAATGGAAGTTTTGCTTGATATAGCCTCAAAAGAGATGATAAGCGACTCTGAACTTGTAAGGCTCCAAAAAGAGGGCATGATAGATAAGACCGCTCCAGCTCCGTCTATAGAAGCGGTGGTTCACGCCATTATCCCGTATAGATTTGTAGACCACACTCATGCGGACGCGGTGGTGACTATCTCTAATACGCCAAACGGCAAAGAGCTTATCAAAGAGATTTACGGCGAAAAGGTCGTAGTTGTGGATTATGTAATGCCTGGGTTTATACTCTCAAAGGCGATGCAAAAAGAGCTTAACGGCAAAAATTGGGGTGAGATAGAGGGGATAATCCTGCTAAATCATGGTATTTTCAGCTTTGACGAAGATGCGGAGGCGAGCTACCAAAAGATGCTATCGCTTGTCAAAAAAGCGTCCGATTATTTGGACAAAAACGCCGATATAGCGAGTAGCGTCGAAAAAAGTGACATAAGCGAAGAGACAAAAGAGGCGCTAAAGACGAGCATATCAGTGCTCAGGGGTTGTGATGTGATTATTGCGACGATAGATACAACATCAGCCAAAAAACTCGCACACCTAGAGACGCTAGAAGAGACTCTATCCAGCGGCCTCCTTACCCCCGAACACGTCATAAGGACAAAACCAAAAGCGGCGATTATAGAAGAGGATAAAGAAGAAGAGAGCGTCAAGAGATACGCCGATTGGTACAAAAGCTACTTTACAAAGTACAACGACGGCTCAAAAACTATGCTAGACCCTGCGCCAAGATGGGGCGTAGTAAAAGGTAAAGGGGTATTTGTGTGCGCCAAAGATGAAAAAGAAGCCAAAATCTTATCAGACATCGTCAGTCATACTATAGACGCAATGCTAAAAGCCTTAATGCTCGGAGGCTGGAAGAGCCTAAGTGAAGCTGATATATTCGCGATGGAGTATTGGGAGCTTGAACAAGCAAAGCTAAAAAAGTAAGAAAAGGAGGGGCGTATTCGATGAAAAAAATTATTCTATTTTTTTTTATTGCGCCTTGTTTTGTTGTTGCGATAGATGAGGCTCGCACAAGCACTAGATACATCAAAAACAACGGAGAGTTTGGCTCCAAAGTCAATGGTACTATATTTAACAGCAACTCTTCATATACGACTACGATTAATATGATTGGCGGGGTGGGACTTCATAGCAGGGGCGAATACAGTCAAAAATTTGGCAATATGACTATTCATAGCGACCAATATGCGTACTCCATGAGAATCGGGAATACGTTTTATCACAGTAATGGCACATACGACATAAAAAATGCATCGTTTATAAAAAATAGCCTTGGCACATACGACGCATCTGTGTATAATGTAGATGGTAGTTATACGATACTTAGGAAATAAGAGGGCGAGCAAAACCCGCTCTCTTATTTATACTCTTGCCCCGGCTTCCAATCAATATACACGCTGTCTTTTTCGACTGAATGTATCGATTTCACAAAGACGGATTTGAAGTTTTTATCACTCACATTGCGAAAGTAGTGCGACTCGCCCGGTGCGCACTGCAAGTAGTCGCCCGCCTTGAGCACGATAAGCTCGCCTAGCACCCACACTTCGCACTCACCCTCAAGCGCAAAAAAAGACTCCTCTTGCCTCTCATGCGCATGACACGGATGCTCTTCGCCCGGGGTGATTACCACAACGCCAAAATCTATATTTGGTCCTTTGGCTAAATATTTTGGTCCGTGGTCGCCAAATCTATATTCGTGTTCATTTTCGTTTGTTTTTAGCAATTTATATATCCTTTTGATTAATTCTCACATTTTGCGCAAAGCCCAAAATGAGGTCTTCGGCAGACAGCTCTCGCAGCTTGCCGCTCTTATAAAAATAGTTTTGCTATTTTTATAATCCCGGAGCTTTCCACATCGGCGTTGTGACGCCCGCATCAAGTAGCCCTAACATACTCTCATAAGCTGTTGCCCAGTTGTGTTTTAGCTCGTCGTATATCGGCTTATTTGAGGCGTTTGGCAAAAACTCTTTATCCCATTTGACTAGATTTTTTGCGCACTCTTCAATAGAGCCGTATATCCCCACGCCAACACCGGCGGCAAAGGCGGCTCCAAGGCTTGTCGCTTCTTTTACGACGGGTGTTTTGACGACGAGCCCCGTGACGTCTGAGAGTATCTGAGGCCACAAAAACCCTTTTGACGCTCCGCCTGCAAAGACGATGTGAGATGGGTTTGCGCCGCTAAACTTTGCGACCGCTTCCAGATTGACGGCGCTCACGATAGCCGCATTCTCTTCAAGGGAGCGAAACAGAGCCGCTACGCCCATCTTTTCGTGATCAAACGGTAGATTGAGAAACGACGGGGCGGCGTGTCTCCACTTGCCGTATTTCATCGCATCCGAAAATATCGGTATTATCCCGTAGCTTCCGACGGGAATATGCGAGGCTAGCCCCTCCAGATACTCGTACGCATCCACTCCAAGCCTCGCCGCTTCATCTTTTTGTGCTTTGGCGAGCGTATCGCGAAACCATCTCATCACAAGCCCCGCAAAAAACGTAATACCCTCCGCTTGCGACAATCCCTCAACCACATGCGGATTTATACGAAGATTCATAGACGGGTCAACCACTCCGCTTTTGATATTTATCACCTGTTGCCAAAACGTGCCGCCAAGCACGGCGCACTCGTTTTCGCGCACCACGCCAAGTCCCGCCGAACCCATCTGCACATCGCCGCCGCCCATTGCCACAGGCGTTTTGGCGGATAAGCCGCACTCCGCCGCCGCTTTTTGCGTCACCTCTCCGATTATCTTGCCAGATTCAAATATAGGCGGAAAAATATCGCTTTTTAACCCTACTTTTGACGCCATATCGGTAGCCCAATTTCTCGTTTTTAGGTCAAACACTCCCGTCGTGCCGCCGTTTGACGGGTCTGCGGCAAAAACGCCGCTAAGTCGATACAAAACCCATGAGTCTATCATCGTGAGATACGCTACTTTGTCGTACACATCGGGACGGTTGTTTTTGAGCCACATCAATCTTGGCAAAGCCCCAAGCGCAAAAGTCTGCCCACTTTTTGCGTAAAACTCCTCTTCAACACCCGCAAACTCTTTTTTCATATTAGCGACTTCAACGCCCGCCCTTGAGTCTACATTTGCCACCGCCCAAATCTCCGCACCGAATTTGTCATGCAATACAATCCCCTCGCGCATACTCGTAGCCGTGACGACCGATATATCATCCGCCTTTACACAAGACGTCTCTATCGCTTTTTTGACGCACCTGCATATCAGTGCCCAACCGCTTTGCGTATCAAAATTCATCGCCCCAGCCACACCCTCTTCAGCGGCGTGCGTCCACTCCTCTTGCCCAACACCCAGCTGCGCCCCACCCTCGTCAAAGACGACAGCCCTAGCGCTCCCAGTTCCAGCATCGATAGCCAGCAAATAACCCATATATGTGCTCCAAAATATTTTTTATTAAATCCAAATAGTGATTTTTAGTAAACCTCCGCTAAAAAACCAAAACCGCACTAGCTTTGGTTTAATCAGCCGCCCTCTCCCACTCCACCGCACTAACCCCTCTGCTTACCGAATCAAACTCCACACCCACAAGCCAAATCTCTTTACCCTCGTTTTGGTATTTTTTGGCGTACTCTTTGTCTTTTATCTGCTTTAGAGCCTTACCCTCTCCGTCTACTTTAAACTCTAAGATATAAATAAAGTTTTGAAGTTTTAGGGTTAAGTCTATTCTGCCGCTACTTGTTGTGTCTTCCGCTGTCATATCTATACCAAGAGAAGCAAGGTAAGCATAAAGTACAGAAGCGTAGTAGCCCTCATATTTTTCTATCTTGTTTTTTGTGTAGTTGTTGTAGGGAATAGAGGCGAATAGGGAGATTATAGTAGTTTTGAAGGTTTCTAGGTCGGCGACTAGGAGGGCTTTTAGTAGTTTTGGTTTTGTCCTTACACTCTCTTGCCCATCGCCTGTCATCGCTTTAAAAAAGCTGTTGTTTAGGCTTGATTTTACTTCTAGATTTGGGATTTTGAGGTGGTAGCTTATGAAATTTCCAACTCTCTCTTGTTTGTCTATTGTGAGATAGCCTGATTGAAAAAGTAATGACTCTA
Organism: Helicobacter cetorum; assembly: GCA_022729705.1. Lineage (GTDB taxonomy): Bacteria > Campylobacterota > Campylobacteria > Campylobacterales > UBA6016 > UBA6016. The sequence continues at coordinate 43,305 of DZAX01000014.1, forward strand.
TTTTTATATTCTCTATCTCAAAGCTCTCCATTAGCTCGTTATCCGCAACCAAACTCTCAATGGACGGCAGATAATAACCGCTCTCCTCAACAAGCTTAATCAAAAAAGTAGGAGTCCCCGTCTCAAACCAATAAGCTCTAAACTCCTTATCGGGAGAGTCTAAAAACAGTAGAATATCAAAAGGATTATATACACTTATCCCAAGCCAAGAGTAACCGTTGTACCATCTTTTTACCTCTTCTATGTCTACGTCCTCCAAATACTCTTCAAAGCTCTCTTCTACATCTTTTTGAGTGTATCCGCATATTGTAGAGTAGCGTTTGTCTAGGCTTATGTCTTTTAGGTTGTTTAGTCCTGAGAAGATAGAGGTTTTGGCAAATTTACTAACTCCTGTTAGAAAAGCAAACTTTAGGTCTTCATCCGCTCCTTTTATGATTGTATAAAATCCTTTTAGGATTTCTCTGAACTCTTTGGCTAATGGGAGGTTTTCTATGTTGTCTAATATTGGTTTGTCGTATTCGTCTACTAAGACTACTACTTGTGAGTTTGTTTTTTCTTTTAGGGCGGTTATTAGTTCTTTGAAGGCTTCGTAGTACTCTTCTCTTTCAAGTTCTATAGCGTAAGACTTAGCAACGTCTTTTAGTCTATGCAAGATAAAAGATTTTAGTTTTTCAGGGGTTTCGGCTTTTTGATTTCCAAAGTCTATTTTTATTACAGGGTAGCTTTTGCTCCAGTCGTATTTGTCGTAGATATAAAGCCCCTTGAAGAGTTCTTGTTTGCCCTCAAAGATTGATGATAGGGTGTCAAGAAATAGGGATTTGCCGAAGCGTCTTGGGCGGGAGAGGAAGTAATACTTGCTGTTTTCTATTAACTCTAAAGCCTCTTTTGTTTTGTCTATGTAGATGTAGTTGTCTTCTCTTATGTTTGATAGGGATTGTATGCCTATTGGGAGTTTTTTCATGGGTTTTGCTCTTGTTGGGGGTTTTGGGGATTATAGCATTATTATCTCTACATAATTCGACTCTTTTAGAGAGGTGTCAAGTTTTACCACATTACTCCGCTCGTCTTTCAAACTCTAAAGCCGCTTTTTCAACCTCTTCTATAAATCTTTTCTTTAGTTCGCTCTCTTTTAGCTTTGCCGTTATTTCACCTTTTACGATAATAAGCCCCTCGCCTTTGCCGTAAGCTATCGCCACGTCAGCGTGCTTTGCTTCTCCTAATGCGTTTACGGCGCAACCCATTACGGAGATATTGAGCGGGGCTTTGATGTGAGCTGTACGCTCCTCTATCTCTTTTACGGCACCCACAAGGTCGGCTTCCAGTCTTGCGCATGTGGGGCAAGAGATAATATTTACGCCCTCTTTTACTATTCCTAAGCTTTTTAGTATCGTCTTGCCTACTTTTATCTCTTCTTCTAGTTCGCCCGTGATAGAGACTCTCATCGTATCGCCTATTCCGTCCATCAGCAAAGAGCCAAGAGCAATGGAAGATTTGATTGTGGAGCCAAAAAGAGTGCCCGCCTCCGTCACGCCTATATGAAACGGATACTCCACAAGGGGGCGAAGCTCTTTGTACGCCTCTACGGTGCGAAGTACGTCGCTTGCTTTCATAGAGAGCTTAATATTGGTAAAATCGGCGTCCTCAAGAGCTTTGATATTATAAAGAGCCGACTCAACCATCGCTTTTGGCGTCTGCCCATACTTCTCTTCAAACATCTTTTCGAGGCTTCCGGCGTTTACGCCTATGCGTATCGGAAGGTTTCGCTCTTTACACGCCTTGACAACCTCCAAAACTCTTGACTTATCGCCGATATTTCCGGGGTTTATGCGTATACAATCGACAAATTCAGCGGATATAAGCGCCAAACGATAGTTAAAGTGTATATCCGCCACTAGCGGAATAGCTATGCGTTTTTTTATCTCTTTTAGAGCTTTTGCGCTCTCTTCGTCAGGCACAGAGACTCGCACAATATCGCATCCGGCGAAATGCAAACGGTTTATCTGCTCCACGGTCGCCTCTACGTCGCAGGTTTTTGAATACGTCATAGATTGCACAGATATTGGCGCATCGCCGCCTACGGCAACACCCCCTACAAATATTTTTTTTGTCTTATATCGTTTTATCATATCGTCTCTCCATTAATACATTAAGCTTTTGTAGTTTTGTTTAAAACCTTATTAGCTAAGATTAGCGCAAAACGCCAATAAAAAACACTAAGAGGCTCCTTTTGAATATGCGCAGGTATAATTTTTTTAGCTACAAGCACTTAACGCTTGCAATTATCGCTGTCTCACTGCTTATAAGCGTGCTAGTCGGATATTTTGCCTCCTTTTTACTAAAAGAAGCCGCTATCGCAGAGACGGCGAAAGTTGACGCAAAAAAATCAAGCTTGCTAGTATTTGAATCACTCTATTCGGTCATGGAAAAAGGCGCTACAAAAAGCGACTTAAATAAAATAGTCAAGCGTCTAAACGGAGCCGAACATGATATGAACCTCTCAGTCTATAGAAGCGAAAAAGTAGCGCAATTATTTGGAGATATTGCCGCCGACAAAAAATTAAGAGAGAGTGATGAGAATATTAAACGCGCTATAAAAGGCGAAGAGATACTCACGATAGACAAAGACAATATCAGATACCTATACCCCGTAAAAACAAAGCCGGAATGCCTTAGTTGCCACACAAACGTAGGCGTAAACGAAGTGAACGGCGTCATAGACATCAGCTATCCAATAACAAATCTAAAGCTAAGTCTTAGCGGAGCGCTTAACTACTTTTTTATACTGCTTGTTTTCTTTTTTGCAATAACATATCTATTTTTTTATTTAGGACTTAATAAATTCTTGATAGAGCCTCTTGCAAAGTTTATCTTGGATGTCAAAAAAGCCGCAAAATATAGAGAAACGGATAAAAAACTACACATCTCTTCAAGAATATATGAGCTCAAAAACCTTGAAAAATCTTTTAATAAGATGCTTACGTCTATGTCAAACTCTCGCAGAAAAGAGCTTGAACAGATATATAAAGATCATATTACCGGACTACCAAATAGATTAAAGCTGCATGAAGAGCTAAGAGAGTTTTCTATGCCGTTTTTGACGATATTTAATATAGACGCTTTTAAGGAGGTAAATGATTTTTACGGCGTCAAAGTTGGTGATTTTATTCTAAAAAAAGTTGGAGACGCTATATCGACGCACGCTAAGCTTGGAGAAAAAATATATAGATTTGCTGGGGATGAGTACGCTGTTTTGCTGGAAGCGCATAAAGTTCCGGTAGATGAAAAAGCGTACATAACCGAGTTTTTAAACGCCGTAAAAAGCGAAGTAGTCAGATATGGCGAACACGAGATAAGCGTACACCTAACGGCGGGGGTTGCCATAGGCGGCGCAAGCATACTAGAAAATGCGGATATGGCGTTAAAAGAGGCAAAAAAGAGCGGTAAGCATATCGTATTTTTTGACCCGTCGATGCAACTATCAAAACAGTATGAACACAATATTATATGGACAAAAAAACTAAAAGAAGCGATAACAAACAGTATGTTGCAACCATACTATCAGCCAATTATGGAGATAAAAAGCGGAAAAATTGCAAAATACGAAGCTCTTGCTAGGCTCATAGACGAAACGGGTGCTCCAATCGCCCCACACTCTTTTTTATCTGTCGCAAAAAAGTCAAAACTATATCCACACCTCACAAGGGCGATAGTGGAATACGCTTTTATCGCTTTTGAGGATACTGAATTTGAATTTGCAATCAACATCTCCGTAGAGGATATAGAAGATGAGGTAACTAGAGATTTTATATATGAAAAGCTCAGCGAATATCCAAACCCGACAAATGCGATATTTGAAATCACGGAATCTGAGGGGATAGAAAATTTCACAGAAGTGCTAGAGTTTATACGGTGCGTAAAAACCATAGGAGCTAAAATAGCGATAGATGATTTTGGCAGCGGATACTCGAATTTTGCCTATCTGCTAAAACTGCAAGTGGATTACATCAAAATAGACGCTTCAATAATCAAAAATATAACTATTGATAGAAACTCTTATATAATCACAAAAACGATAGTTGACTTTTGCAGTCAAATGGGGATTAAGACCGTAGCCGAATTTGTATGCGATAAAGAGATATTGGACGCCGTCGCGGAACTTGGCGTAGACTACGCTCAAGGTTATTACATCGGCGAACCACTAAAGGAGATAAAAAAATGAAAAAAATAAAGAGTCTATTGTTGGCGACAATGCTATTGTCATCAGTTGGTTACGGATGTGAGATAAAATGGCAAAACTCGCTTGAAGAGGCAAAAAAGAGCGCCGCAAAGAGTAAAAAACCAATAATGGTCTTCGCCTCCTCAACTACATGCCCATACTGCACAACCATGAGCGAAACCACATTTGTAGATAAGGAAGTTTGCGAACTCGTAAACGCAAAATTTATCCCGCTTATCGCAATTGCAGGCGGTGATGAGATGCCTAGAAATATGAGCGTAAGAGGCGTGCCGGCTATTTTATTTGTAAACGCCGCTGAAAAAGAGGTGGCTCCAAAAATAAGCGGTCTTAGAAATAAAAACGACTTTTTAAGCGATCTAAAACAGAGAAATTTCCAAAGGTAAGAAGTGAAAAAGATTGTCGCATCCCTTAGTTTTATTGTAGCCCTTCGTTTTTTTGGGCTTTTTATCGTTATGCCGCTTTTATCGGTATATGCGGCTTCCATGAGCGGTTCAAATCTATTTTTGATAGGTCTTGTGGTCGGCGGATACGCTTTTAGCCAGCTTATCTTTCAAATTCCGTTTGGACTGCTTAGCGACAAAATAGGCAGAAAGACGCTAACTGCCCTCGGGCTTGGAATATTTGCTTTTGGTTCGCTAATCTGCGCATTTTCAAGCGATATTTATATGCTCATTTTTGGAAGATTTTTGCAAGGGGCGGGAGCTATTAGCTCGGTTGTCACCGCTATGATTGCCGACTTTACAACAGAAGAGAAACGCTCAAAAGCTATGGCTATGATGGGTGGCTCTATCGCTATGAGCTTTGCCGCTGCGATACTCATAGGTCCTTTTATCGGTGGGCATTACGGCGTTAATACGCTGTTTTTGATTACGGCGCTTTTGGCTATTCTAGCGCTTTTGTATCTGCTGTTTTTTATTCCCGAACCGCCTCGTATTCACCACGCTTTTGACGGAGAGACGCCAAAGTTTAGAGAACTGTTTACCGACTCCAATCTTGTCAAAATGTATGTCAATATGTTTTTCCACGGCTTTTTGCTTACTATCGCTTTTATGATTATCCCGCTTGAACTAACAACCAAATTTGGCTGGGCAAAAGACGAGCTATGGCAAGTTTATATTCCCGCCCTTGCGTTTGGCTTTGTCTTTATGACGGCGGCGGCGATACTGGGTGAAAAATACAACAAAATAAAACAGATATTTGTAGCCTCCATCTTTATCAATACGCTAGCTTTTTTCCTATTTGGTCTCGCCGCCTCTTCGTACGTTTTTGTGGTTGCTTCCATACTCTTTTTTATCGGCTTTAATATGCTTGAACCGCTACTGCAAAGCACGGTTAGCAAATACGCAAAAGCTAGTCAACGAGGCTCCGCTTTGGGAGTTTTTACGACATTTCAATATCTTGGCGTGTTCTTGGGAGGGGCTATCGGCGGGGCAATTTTGCACTATATGGATTTAAAATCGCTCTCTTTGGTGTTGACATTTGTGTCATTTTTGTGGCTTTTGTATATGCTAAAGATGCAAAACCCTATTAAAGCTTCGTTTTTATACCTAGACATGCCGATGCTTGATGAGAAGATGATAGTCGGACTAAAAGAGGTAGAGGGCATAGTGGATACTTACATCAACAAAACAGAAAACGTCCTTGTTATAAAATTCAAAAAAGAGTCATTAACAGACGAATACCTAAAAGGTTTTCTAAAATACAAAGAACCCCCAGAAGAAGAGTAGAGAGTGGAAGATTTTGTTTTTCACAATCCGACAAAGATACTCTTTGGAGAAGAGGCGGAGCTAAAAATAGTAGCCGAAATAGTAGCCGCCGGATACAAAAAAGTGATGATAGTCTACGGCATGGGGCATATTAAAGAGAGCGGCTTATTTGACAGGGTCGTAAGGCGAATAATCAAAAACGAGCTAAACTTTACCGAATTTGGCGGCATAAAACCAAACCCTATTCTCTCGCACACAAAAGACGGGATAGAGTGGGCTAGAAAAAACAACGTAGACTGCCTCTTAGCGATAGGCGGCGGTAGCGTAATAGACGAAGCCAAAGCGATTGCGGCGGGCTCTTTTTATGACGGCGACGTATGGGATTTTTTTGAAAAGCGCACACAGCCTACGTCCGCTTTGTCTATTTTTTGCGTTTTGACGCTTGGAGCAACCGGTAGCGAAATGAATGATGGATGCGTGATTACAAACGAAGAGGAGCAAAAAAAATACACTTTTAGCTCCCCTCTTCTCTTCCCAAAAATATCAGCCCTAAATCCGGCTCTAAATCTCAGCGCCTCAAAAAAACTCTCCGCAATGGCGGCGGTTGACGCTATGTCGCACATTATGGAAGTCTACTTTACCAAAAAAAATGAGTCGCCGCTAAACGATAGATTGTCGTTTGCGCTGTTAAAAAGTATCGTAAAAGATACGGAAGCCATCTTGAAAGACCCTAGCGACTACGAAGCTAGAGCTTCTTTTATGTGGTCCGCCTCTCTTGCGCTAAACGGTCTTTTGCCGTGCGAAACCAAAGAGTACTCTTTTCCAAAACATCTTCTCGAACACTCTCTTAGCGCCATGTACGACCTGCCGCACGGGGAGGGGCTAGCAATTGTAATGCCCGCATGGCTCTCTTGGTTTAGACAAAAAGAGCCAAAAAGAGTAGATAAGTTTTGCAAAAAGCTTTTCTCAAAGACGGGGGCTGAGGGCGTGGCGGCGTTTGAAGCGTGGCTAAAGAGTATGAGGCTTGCTACAAGACTAGAGGACGTCCAAATAGACGATGAAGAGATACCAAAAATCGTTTCAAATACCCTCGTCTCGGCGGAGAGGTCAAAATCATATAAAGAGTATGACAAAAAAAGCGTTGAGGAGATATTCAAAAGGGCTTTAAGATAAACCGTTCCATAAAACCTACCCAACCTTACTCACAATTAAGTTTGGTTGGTGTTTATTTGCTGACTCAACGATGCTGGATTTTAAGCCTTGTGAGCTTAAAAGAGCCGTCATCTCCACAGCCGTAAATTCCCGCAGAACTTGCGGTATTTGATTGAGTTTTTCTAAATTGATACTTGCGTTTAGATCACGATCCATTGCGTGGCTACATGCCTCACAATGATAGGTTCTATCACTCAACTTCAAATCACTTTTAATATTGCCACAACACGAACAAGTCTTCGAGCTGGGAAACCATCGATTAGCAAAGGTGAGTTTATTCCCTTTGAATTTTGATTTATATTCAAGCTGTCGCCGAAGCTCATAAAGCCCAAGATCGCTAATCGTTCGCGCGAGTTTGCCATTCGCCATCATCCCTTTGACATTTAAATCTTCGATAGTGATAAACTCAAAGCGATCGGTTAAAAACGTAGTTACTTTGTGAAGCGTATCTTTTCGTTTGTTTGAAATATCGGCATGGATCTTTGCTACTTTTACCGCTTGTTTTTTGAAATTATTCGATTGAGGCGTTGTGTCGCTACGGAGTCTGCTATGCTGTTTTTTAGACAGTTGGCGGCTAAGACGTCTTAATCGTCTAATCTTCATTATAAGAGGCTTTGGAGCCTCAATTTGGATACCATTTGAAAGCGTCACTAATGCCTTGCTTCCAACGTCAACTCCCACACTTGATTGGCTTTTACAAGGGAGGAAGCTGATAAGTGGTTCTATCGCGAAAGATATAAACCAATATTGAACCTCCCATTGGGCAATTCCCCAATTCCACGCAAGGCGTGAAATACCGCATGCTTTTTTGAAATATGTAGCTTGCTTATTGGTTGGGTTAAGTCTGATTTTATGGGCGAGCTGCATCTTCTACTGCCTTTTGCATGTTTTCAATCAATTTTTTGTTCTTCTTGCTTTGGCTTCCATAAAGCCGTGCCGAAAACACGGTAATAATTTCAAGGACATCTTTTGCTAGATCCTCTTCAAATGTTGAATCCTTGCCTTTGTTTATAATCACAACCTCAACCTCTTTAGCTTCACAAATGGCAAAGATAAGTTCTGTCCCAAAACGAAGCAAGCGGTCTTTGTGAGTTATTACAAGCCGACCAACTTCATTATCAAGAATCTCTTCAAGAAGTTTTTTGAGCCCCTTTTTGTGATAATTCATCCCAGAGCCGAGATCGGAAATTATCTCAAATTTCCAGCCATTGGATGCACAAAACATCTCAAGAAGCTGTTTTTGTCGTTCAAGGTCAGATTTCTGGTCATGAGATGAAACACGTGCATAAGCAATTGTTTTTCGATCATAATCGATTCCACTACCCATACCAGGGCGAAGAGAGGATAGCTTGTATCGTCGTTGGTTTCCAGCAGTACGTTCATCAGGGATGAGCTTGCCTTCTTTTTCCCAGCGACGCATTGTTGATTCTGCTACCCCTAGAAGTTTGGCGGCATCTCCGATATTAAGTAGCGTTTCGTTTTTCATAGAATCATTATATCAAAAATACATACTCAATACAAGCATATATAGCTATATATGAATATGTTTTATGGAGCTGTTATTTAGCCCTTTTGTGTGGCGAGGCATTATTTTTCTCGCATTCTTTCCATAATGTCAGACTTATTTTTGCTACCCATAGAAGAGCCAAAATAGTAGCTAATTATCTGCGTCGAAATGGCGCTTAAAACTCCTAAAATATAAACGATGATATTCTCTTTTTTTGGGTCGGTATCCAAATACATGACCTGATAAAACATCAAAAATGTCAGCACAAGACACCCTATCGCAAGAAGTGGCGAAATATTTTTGGATAACCAAGAGGCGTCCGGCGACTCATTGATACGAGTCTCACGCTCCCTTGCACTCCCCCTATCCGCAACCTCTGCTTGAAACTCCTCTAGCTTTAACCTGCTTTTTGAAATCTCAAGCTCTTCGCGCTCTTTGTCCGTCGTGATAAACTTATCCGCCACCTCTCCGACGCTCTCTATTATCTGCCCGGCACTCCCGCCCACCAAATCGCTAAGCCAACTCATGAGAATATCCTATTCAGCCACCCAAGCAAAAACACTTTTTGGCTTCTTTCATTGTTGCATATCCGCCTATATCTATCAACCGCCATGAGTTTTAGAGCTAGCGCAAACACTGTGTCGTCCATCATATTTATCGCTATGATACTTTTTGCTCCGATTATACCGTCATCTTTTACGTCTGCGACTCTTTGCGCCATCTTTGCCAGAGTCACGACGCCAAAGTTTACACCCGCTTCAAACATAATCTCCGCTTTGATTTGACTCTCTACGCCGTCTAGTCCAAGTTTATTCCAGTAGTCTATGCGGTAAATGTCGGCGGCTTGCTCTTTGGTGAGAGACGCTATATCTAGGTGAGGGTATCCGGCTTTCGTGATACCGTATTTTGTTAAGCCGCCCCTGTCCTCTTTGTCATCGCTTAGTCCGCCCTCTTTTTTGAGGAGTTTTGGGAGCGCTAGGTTAAAATCAGCCATAAATACCCCTAATCGTTTACGCAGAGTCTACACTATATTGCGTCCGCTATACGAGCACAAAGAGCTCTCCGATTTTGCCTCTATTACCATCGAAAGCGTCTCATCCATCAGAGCAAACAGTTCGGAAGATTCGCTTTCCATCTTCTCAAATCTATCAAAAATCTTCTCTTTATTTGCTAAAACTTGATCATCGTTTGTTATTAAATTCAAAATTTCATGTGCGTAGTCATGCAGATTTTTGTGGTGTTCATCAATAAGAGAGAAACATTTCATATCTCCAAAATCTTGTTGTCCTTTTGTTTGGTACCAAGAGACAAATCTACAATTTTTGTGCGTGCTAAATTCAGCTTTTGACCTGCCCCTCATAACCTCTTGATATGCGCTATGCTTAAAGACGATATGGTCTACTTTTGCCAAAATCATAAAAGATTGGCTAAGTATGGCTCTCGCCATTTTAGATACTTTTTTTGCGCTTTCGTTAAAGCCGTAAATTGTATTTTTAAAATCTTCTACAGAGCGTCCCGATTCCACTGCAAGCTTCGTCATCTCTTCTGAATTTGCCTCTATCTGCCCCGCTTCTTGCTGAAGCGTCTGTATGGATATGGTAATCTCCCCCGTCGCTTTTTGCGTTCTCTCCGCTAGTTTTCGCACCTCATCCGCCACAACGGCAAATCCTCTACCGTGCTCCCCAGCTCTAGCCGCTTCTATCGCCATCTCTGCTTTCTATGCTAATCTCGTCTAGTTTTTCCTGCGAACACCCTAAATCTTTTTGAATTAAAGAGAGTCCGGCATATGTTTTCGAGCTTTGTTTTGCAAGCTCTATATTTAGCATTCCTCTTGTAACACCTTTTCCTCCGCTCTCCAAACCCTTTATCGCATTGTTGATAAGCTCCAAATTGTACGCAAACTGTCCAGGCAACCCTCTTGTTTGCGCCTTTCTAAAAAAAGCTCCCTTTGAAGCGTAGCTCACAGATGTGTTTACTTCTCTCATAAACACTTCCATCTTATCAAGCATATTATTTACCGCCCAACAAGCTTCTCTTAGCTCGCCGCCGTCCGTAATCTGTGTAATTCTTGTTTCAAATACGCCGTTATTTACATCTTTAACCGCATTTTTAAATTTTCCGACACACGCTTTGACTGAGCTGATATATGTATTTAAGGCAAGCAACAAAAAAATATTTACGATAAAGCCAAGATAGAGCCAGTGAAAACCGATAAGCAAAATACAGGTACCCACTCCGCCTATCAACAAAATTGCGGATACGGCGGCTAGATATTGAGCCTTAGAAAGAGAGGATAAACTGCTCATAGCTAACTCCTTTTGACTCAAGTATCTCTTTAATGCGCCTACCTGCGGCGTCTACGCCGCTTTTGGTTTCAATGTCAAGTAGTTCTTTATATAATTTCTCAAAAAATGCAACGCTATCTCTTTTTGGTTTTCGTCTAGCGGAGTGAAATCCGATAATTTTGCCGGAGTTATCCACCGATGGAGTAACTTGAGCTTCCACCCAATAGTAATCGCCGTCTTTTGCTTTGTTTTTTACAAACGCAATAATCTCTTTGCCATTTTTTATCGTCTCCCAAAGAAGCTTAAAGATAATCTTTGGCATGTCCGGATGCCTTAGAATATCGTGCGGAGAGCCTAAAAGCTCTTTTTCGCTATAGCCTGTTATTTTGATAAATAGTTCGTTGCCGTAAATTATTCTGCCCTGCAAATCCGTCTTTGACACAATAAATTCACCCTCTTCAAACATAACCTCTTTGCTCATCAGCGTCCTTATTATATTTGTTGTTCTATAGTTTTTAGTATGTTTTAAAATTGTAAAACATTATATCAAAGCAAACTTTAGACATAAATTTAAAACAGTTTTTACCATCAATAAAGTACAATGAAAAATATTTTTAAATGAGGTGATTAATGAAAGCTTATTTTTGTAGCGAAGAGAGATTTTTAAGGGTTATTATCTGTTTTGATACGGCGGCGCAAAAAAAGGAGCTATGCGACACAATGGATGTGCTTGTGGCAAAATATGAGATAAGTCCGACCGTACTTATCAAAAGAAGCGCTACCGGAGGGGGCGAGGTAAGCGTAGAGTTTGAAGACGATTACAACGAGGAGGCAAAACCTTTAATAGAAGAGTATGCACAACTTGTCGGCTTAGAATTTGTAGATAATTGCCATGTTGAAGCGTGTGAATACAATCATGTCGGACATTTAAGTTAAGTGCCGACACGAGCAAAGCCCGTCTTGGCGGCAGGGACATAAATGTCCCTACAATATCAAATATTAAACGCCAATACGAGCAAAGCCCGTCTTGGCGGCAGGGACATAAATGTCCCTACATGTCCAGTTTCACCACGTTATAGTTGCCTAGTTTCATAAATACAAGCAAT
>DZAX01000074.1 GCA_022729705.1 Helicobacter cetorum
GCGAAAGTTTTAGTTTTTTTGCTTTTTTGCGCTTTTTTGGCGGCAAACGAGAGTAGCGTATTTGTAAGTAAATCATTATCAAAGGTAAGAACAACGCACGCCGTAAGACAAGCCTACGAAGAGTCATGCGGAGCCGCCGCGCTTGCTACACTGCTAAACCTGTACGGAGCCAAAAAGAGCGAAAAAGATATTTTACTCCTAGCTTCAAAAACAGATATGCTTAGCTTTGAAGAGCTTGGACGTATCGCTGAAAAGCTTGGATATGAAGCGGCGGGGTATCAACTATCAAAAGAGGTTTTTGAAAAGAGCCGTATTCCTATTCTAGCTCTTGTCGTCAGAGAAGCGGAGTTTCCTCACTTTGTGGTAGCTATAAACCATAGCGGAGATTTTGTAGAGGTGTTTGACCCTAGCTTTGGAGATTATACCAGCTCCAAAAGAGATTTTTATGCGATGTGGGAGTTTGCAAGCGGCGGGTTTGCTTTGATAGTCGCGCCAAAAGGGTATGTGAGACAAGAGTTTGAGCTTAAGACGCCTGTGGGGGTGTTTTTTGGGAGGTAGGCTTCTCTCTGCTTGGCCGCCCCATATTAAAAATCAATGCTTGAAAAAAAGGTGTCAGGCACTCTTTTATACGCAACACCAAAGACTAACGGTATAGTCGTGCGAGCCAATGGAACTATTAAAAACAGTACCATCAAAGCGCAAGAGTATAAAAAATATAGAGGAGTTAAAAGCAGCTCTAAACCGATTCTTGATATACTACAACACAAACAGAAGACATGGCGAACTAACAAAAGAGTTAAGGGTTAGAGCGCCGTGCGAAGCGGTTAAGAGTTGGTTTGAAATAGAGCCGCAAAATTTTAAGATTTCACCTGATGCGTTTTATGCTACTCTTTTAAATGGGATGGTGTAGCGTGGTAAAACTTGATACGTACCCTATATTATGTGGTCAGTGCCTGCCTTGTTGGGACTGACGGGTCAAAAAAATCTTTTATTCTCAACTTTGTAAACAGCGATATTTTTTATAAAGAGAACGAGCCGCTTTTTGCAAATCTGTACAAAGATAACTCTTTAAGAGTTTGCGCAAAAACAGCGGCGTCAGAATCTGCAATTTTTGAAAAAGCGTACGCTAACCCAAAAATTGCAAACGCTTTTTTTAAGAAAAATATCAAATTTCGC
>DZAX01000053.1 GCA_022729705.1 Helicobacter cetorum
AGCTAAGACTTGATTTTGAGGTGAGATTTGCGGGTTTGGAGACAAAGTTTGCAGGCTTAGAGACAAAGTTTGCAGGTTTAGAGACAAAGTTTGAGTCCGCTCAAGTCAAAATGCAGCAAACTATTATTACCACTATGAAATGGTACATTGGCGGTGCGGGAATCGTTTTGGTCCTGCTAAAAGCGCTTGATATTTTTGTAAAATAGCTCTTTGCTACTGATACCGAAGCGCCTCGATAGGCTCCAGCTTTGCGGCTTTTCTAGCCGGATAAAATCCAAAAAATATTCCGACTCCGGCGGCTACGACAAAAGCTATGACGATGGAGCTCTCAGTAATCGCTATTGCAGAGCCAAAAAACTCTTTTGCCAAAAACGCTCCTCCGACCCCTATAAACACCCCTATCACACAACCAATCAGAGAAATCATCACCGCTTCTAGCAAAAATTGGGTCAATATATCGCTTTCTCTTGCGCCTATCGCTATCCGAATGCCTATCTCTCTGGTTCTCTCCGTGACGGAAACAAGCATAATATTCATAATGCCGATACCGCCGACGAGTAGCGAGATGGAGGCTATGGCTCCAAGCAACATAGACATGACCTCCGTAGCCTCGGCAGACGCCGCCAAAATAGCGGAGAAGTTTTTGACCGTAAAATCATCGTCTGCACCCTCTCGCACCCTGTGCCGCTCGTGCAAAAGCTGGTTTATTGATTTTTCGACCTTTGGCATTGCGTCTTCGCTTTCGGCTTTAACCATAATCATTCTGACGCTATCTTTAAACTGAGAGCCAAAGAGCTTTCTCTGCCCTGTCGTAAGCGGTATGACGACTATATCGTCTTGATCGTCACCCATCATACTTTGACCTTTTTTGCTCAAAACCCCCATTACGATGTATGGGCTTTGTTTTATCCTGATTGTTTTACCTACAGGGTCTTCATCGGCGAATAGATTTGTGGCTACAGTCTGACCTAGCACGACCACTCTAGTAGCGCCTCTGATGTCGGAGTCGCTAAATGCATACCCTTTTTCCACCTCCCACTCTCTCACGTCAAAAAACCCCGTTGTGCTAGCCTCTACTCTTGTACTCCAGTTGTTGGAGGCGTACACAAGTTGGGCGTTGCCTCTCACGGATGGAGCCACCGCCGCCACGCCGCCAAGCTCTCCTATGGCTGATGCGTCGGACGAGGTAAGCGTAGGCGTAGAACCCGGACCGCTTCTAGCTCCGCCGGATGTGGTTGAGCCGGAAAGCACGATAAAAAGATTGCTCCCCATTGCGGCTATCGAGCTGTTAATCGACTGTTTGCTTCCCTCGCCAATAGCAGACATCAAAATCACCGCCCCAACGCCTATCATCATCCCAAGCATCGTAAGAAAAGTCCGCAATCTATTAGCCCAAAGCGCGCTCCACGCTTCGCTCACCATTGGCAGTGTCATCCTATGCGCTCCTTGCGGCGTAGCCGTTCACCTTGTCGCCATTGTCCCAATCGGCAAAGCCGCTCGGGACGGCTTATCTCGGGAGTTATCCACTCCCGAACCCTCCGTGATGTTGGGATTTCATCCCAAACCCCTGAAGCTACGCCTAGCGGCGAGAGTTTATTTGTTTTATGAAACCTCATTTATGTGCAGCCTCTCGTTTTTCGTCTATCTCTACTTTGCCGTCTCTAAAGTGAATCTGTCTTTTTGCAAAGTCGGCTATGTCGTGTTCGTGGGTGACGAGTACGATGGTGATTTTGTCTTTTTGGTTAAGAGCGCTAAAGATATTCATGATTTCCACGCTGGTTTTTGTGTCGAGGTTTCCCGTCGGCTCGTCGGCTAAGATAAGTTTTGGAGAGTTGATTAGGGCTCTTGCTATCGCTACGCGCTGTTGTTGTCCGCCGGAGATTTGATTTGGAAGGTGAGAGGCGTATTTTTCTAGTCCTACGCTTTTTAGCGTCTCAAGCGCTTTTTGTGTTCTTTGTTCTCTGCCGACCCCTGCATATACGAGCGGGAGAGCGACGTTGTCAATGAGGTTTATGCGCGGCAAAAGATTAAATCCTTGAAACACAAAGCCGATAACCTCATTTCTTAGCTTAGATAAGCCGTTTTTATCCATAGAGGCGACGTCTACGCCGTTTAGGATATATTTCCCCGATGTCGGCTTATCTAGGCAGCCCAGTATATTCATAAACGTCGATTTGCCGGAGCCGGAGGGTCCCATCAGCGCCACAAAATCCCCTTGCGAGACGCTAATATTGAGGTCTTTTAACACCTCAATCTCGCCCGCCTCTGTTTTGTAGTTTTTGACTAGATTTTGGACATCTATTACAGGCGGCGTGTTTTCCATCAAAACATTCTCATAGGAGGATTTTGATTTTTGGAGCCGTTTTTGGTATTTTCATCGGTTATTACCGCATCGCCCTCTTTTAGATCTCCTGAGATAATCTCTGTTTTTTTGTTGTCTGTTATGCCGACTACGACTTTTACGGCTTTTGGCGTTTTGTTATCCAAGATGTAGACGGTGGCGTTTCTGCCTTTTTCACCCTCTTTTCTTTTTACTTTTGGCTCTTGCTTTTTACCTTCGTTTTCAATGTTTGAGGGTCTATATCGAAGAGCCGCATTTGGTAGTAGCAGCGTGTTGTTTCTCTCCACTGTTTTTATGTTGACGTACGCCGTCATTCCCGGCATTAGCTCCTCATCAGGATTGTCTACCGAAACGACTACGTTGTATGTTACGACATTTGACTGTGTGACGCCGCTTAGTCTTATCTGTCTGACCACCCCGTTGAAGCTTCTACCCACAAAAGCGTCCACATTAAACGAAGCTTCTTGCCCCACTCTGATTTTGCCTATATCCGCCTCGGCAAAGCTTGAATCTATCTGCATTTTTCTAAGATCCTGCGCTATTTTGAAGAGTGTAGGAGTCTGAAAGCTTGCCGCCACGGTCTGCCCTACGTCGATTTGCCTATCTATCACGACGCCTGATACGGGGGATTTGATGATGGAGTACTCTTTGTTTGTTACGTCTTTTTTATATAACGCTTTTGACAACGCAAGTTGCGCTTTTGCGCTTTTGAGAGCTTGCACACTTTGGTCTAGCTCTTGTTTTGAGACAAACTCTTTTGCGTATAGCTCCCGCACTCTTTTTTCGTTTGCCGTTGCAAGTTCGAGCGAGGCTTCCGCCGATTTTACGGACGCTTCGCTTTGCGCCGTTTGCGCCTCATAAAGAGACGGATCCAAAATAGCGAGTACCTGCCCCTCTTTTACCTTGTCGTTGTAGTCTACGAGCAGTTTTTTTACCGTGCCGGATACTTGCGTGCCTACGCTCACCAGTACGACGGGGTTTAAAGCACCGTTTGCGGAGGCGGTTTGGGCTATGTCGCCGCACTCTATTTTTGCGGTTTTGTATATCTCCACTTTTGTTTCGACGCTTTTCATATAGTACCACCCGCCGCCGACCCCGATTGACAATACGGCTAACGCCGCTAATATTTTTTTATTTTTGCTAAATCCCATGTTATTTCGCACCGCCAATAGTATTTGATAGTACGCCTTGACGAACAAAGTCCGCCAATGCTACGCTAGCCGCTGTGGCGCTAAAGCTAGCCGCGTGAAGCGGCAGAGTTGTTTGTGTTTGTATTTGCATTTATTTTACGCCGCCTATATTTTCAATTTCTGTAAAATTTAGTTTTCCCATGCTGTGCGCCAGCGTCGCTTTTGCGATATACCAGTTGTAAAGAGCCTCTATCAGTTGTTGTTTTGCGCTTGCAAGAGCGTTTTGAGCCGTTAGTAGGTCGATTATATTGCCAACACCCGCTTTGTATCTGCCGCTCGCCGTTTTCATCGATTGTTCGGCGCCGTTAAGCAAGTCTTTGCCCGCTTTTACGGCGTTTGTCTCTGTTTGCAGATTGTTGTAGGCTTTGTACGCCTCCAAAGCTACCTGCTTTTCTAACTTTAAAAACTCAAGCTCTCTTAGCTTTTCTTGCCTTTGCGCGGCTCTTATTTTGTAAGTTGTGTCAAAGCCTGTAAATATCGGAATATTTACGGATACGCCAATCGAGGAGCTTTTGGTCGCGTCTGAGAGACTAGGCTCTGAGTATCCAAGAGCAGAGGAGAGTATAAAAGTCGGTTTACCGCTCGCTTTGGCGGCGTCCACATCGGCTTTGGCGGCGTCTATACGAGCTTTTGCAGCCGCAAGGTCGGGACGGCTTTTTTTGGCTTCGTCCATCATCGCTTGAATATTTTTTTCAAATGTTGCCATTGTAGTCATAGTTGCCATTGTTCCAACCGGCTTTGCCGCTTGAAACGGCTTATCTTGGGAGTTATCCACTCCCATAGTCGCCATTGTTCCAACCGGCTTTGCCGCTTGAAACGGCTTATCTTGGGAGTTATCCACTCCCAAACCCTCCGCGAAAATTATGTTGTTTTGTGGGGGTGTTAGATTTAGTTGTGTGTTTGCGTCGAGTCCCAAAGTGTTTGCCAAAGAGCCCTCCGCTATTTTTAGCGCGCCCTCGGCTCTGACTCTGTTTAGCGTTGATTGAGAGTACGCCGTAAAAGCTTGCAGCTTATCCGCCGGAGTCGCCGCGCCGACCTGGTATCTAGCAAGCGCTGCGTCATAGCTCTCTTTTGCTAGTTTTTGCGACTCTATTAGCGCCTCTAGCGACGCTTTTGCGCCAAAAAGAGCGTAGTAGCTTTGGACTACAGTCAAAAACAGCGATTGAATTTTTGCGTTTTGCGTCATGTTGGCGGCGTTTAGTAGTAGGTTTGCGTTTTGTAGATTTGCGTCTCTTGCGCCAAAGTCGTAGATAAGATATGAGAGGTT
>DZAX01000034.1 GCA_022729705.1 Helicobacter cetorum
TGTTAAAGGGAATAAGATTTTTTAGAATGTTGTCTTGACAATTTGGGGGATTATAGATGATGTAGCGCTAAGCGAATTAAAAAAGATCGAAGAGATAAACGAGCGGATGTCTCGCATTATTGAGAAACTTGAAAGTTCGCTAAAAGTGTTATCAAGACAATCTGGGGCGCAATTTAATAACGATCTTTTTGAAATTAACACGATAATTAAAGCTGGAGAGCTTTTAAACAATATTGCTAGCACTTTGTATGTTTGTTGTCATGACGTATGCGGGACGGCTAAATTTGATACTGTATTGAATAATGCAAAGACTGAAGCTCAAAAAGTGCAGTCTCTTCTAAATAATGTTTCTGTATCTTTTAATGTCGAAAAATTACTTGGTAAAGATGTTGACCGAATTCGAGCAATCAAAAAAATCATTCAGGATAAAAAAGACTCATTTTTTAATTTTTTCTCCTCTGAATTTAAAAAGGCAAAGCAAGAATTAAAAGAACTTTATCAAAACGGTCTCCCGCATGATAAAAATTTATGGATTCTACAAATTGATTTTGCCATTGCTTACATAGAAGCTAAAATGAATTTTGATAAAAATGTAGAATACATTAGTATCTTCAAAGAATTATTCCAAGGGGAGCTAACAAAATGGGAAGAAATTGAGAAACTCAACGAATGGAGCAAAAAGGTTCGTCAAGATATTCAAATCATCTCAATGATGCATATGATGATGAAAGGTGACGAGCAACTTTTGATTGCTTTACGCTCTTCTGGGGAAGCGATCAAAAATGAAATGGAACATTTCAATATTTGCTTGAATGAGTTGCAAACGGTATATTTAGCTTCCTTTTTTAAAGGTTTTTACACAGCTCTTGATGACCTTAGAATTATTGATTTGCGGAATAAGTTGGTAACTATCAACGATCAACTAACCCCCTATATTAAAACGATTAGAAAATATGTGATTGATGAGAATAAAAAACTATTTGAAATTCATCAGATTTTTAAAGATTTTAATGAGGTTAAATCTACACTTATTGAAGGTGAAAAACAAGTACGTCGGGTTATTGGCGATTTGGCAAAAGATATAGCGGATGAAATTTCAGATATTGATATTACTAAGCTTCTAGGTTTCTTTGTATCGCAAAAAACAGATGTTAGCCAGATAGCTCGGATGATTCGAAATGAATATAACGAGCAATTAGTTGTCAATGAATTAGAGAACCGAATTAAAAATGAACTTGGCATAGAGCTTGAAAAAACGCAAACAGAATTTGAAAGTATTAATGCAACTAAAAAAATCTATTATGCAATTATGGAATCTAATTTATCGGTTTTATTAAAAGAAGCATTGTTGCAACGATTCGAACAAAATTTTTCTATATTGAAGCAAATAGATAATCTTTATACTGAATCTCAAACAAATATGAATGAACTCAATCGCCATTCTTTATTGACAAGCGGAATGTTTCCGAAAATGAAAAAAGTCGATAATTACATGGCATTCACATCTGCTATGATAGAAAATATTCAAACTTTGTCAATCTGGCTCGATTACAAAAATATTATTAAAAAATTGCAAGACTCTGAGTTGGGTAAAATTGTAGATGCTGTAGAAAAAGGTATATTGCCAAAAGAAAAAATTACAGATGCACACTACTATAACTTTTACTATTCAATTCTTCGAAAAGCGTTTGCTACATATCCTCAGATCGAACAAAGTGGAAGAATTTCTCAAGAATTTGCAATTGAAGAGTTTAAAAAGCTTGATCTTGAGTTGATGAAATTGAATCGCCAAGAGATTGCGGCAAAAGCGGCTGATAAAGAAATTCCTATTGGGGTAGGCGGCGGTTCTGTAAAAAGTTTGACAGAACTAAAATTAATTCAGAATGAAACTTCAAAGCAAAAACGGCACATTCCGATTAGACAACTAGTAACAAGAGCAAGCAATGCCATGAAAGCACTCAAGCCATGCTTTATGATGAGTCCTCTTTCGGTTGCGCAATATATTCCTCCGGCAAGTATTAAGTTTGATGTTCTCATTGTAGATGAAGCGTCACAGTTGCGCCCTGAAGAAGCGCTTGGGGTTATTGCTAGAGCAAATCAAATCGTTATTGTTGGCGACCCAAAACAGCTTCCTCCAACCTCATTTTTTAATGCCATTACGGATGATGAAGAGAATAATGACGAAGATACGATTGTTGATGAGTCGGAATCTATTCTAGACACTTGTATCACTCTTTACAGCCCTGTACGACGGCTACGTTGGCACTACAGATCACAACACGAATCATTGATTGCGTTTTCAAATCAACATTTCTATGATAATGATCTTATTGTCTTTCCATCCCCGACAAGCATCAATGACGATGGATTAGGAATAAAACACACCTATATTCAAAACAGTGTTTATCAAAGCGGTATAAATAAACTTGAAGCCAAGGTTGTTGTAGAGCATATAGAACGACAAATGAAACTTTTCCCCGATAAATCGCTTGGTATTGGAACATTCAATACCCAGCAAAGAGATTTGATTCAGCAACTTCTTGATGAAAAAGAAAAAATTAATCTAAATGTTGCCAATTATTTGAACCGCTGGAAAGACAATAGTGAACCATTTTTTATAAAAAACCTTGAATCATTACAAGGTGATGAACGGGATGTAATCTTTATATCAACAACATTTGGACCTGATAAGCTGACAGGAAAAGTTTTCCAACGATTCGGACCGATGACGCAAAAATCTGGATGGAGACGCTTAAATGTTCTTATCACTCGTTCAAAGCAAAAAATGCATGTTTTTACCTCTATGAAGTCAAGTGACATCGTAGTATCTGCAAGTTCTTCTATGGGTGTAACTTCCCTTAGAGGATTTTTACAATACCTTGAAAGTGGCAACTTAACTTATAAGCCTAAAATCATCGATGAAAAAGGGTTTGATTCACTGTTTGAAGAATCGGTCTATTCGGTATTAAGTAATGTAGGTATCAAATCTGCACCACAAGTTGGGGTAGCGGGATATTTTATTGATTTGGCGGTTGTATCGAACGTTAGCGATGATTATGTTATTGCTATTGAATGCGATGGTGCAACCTATCATTTATCCAAATCCGCTCGAGATCGTGACCGATTAAAACAAGAAGTCTTGGAGCGACTTGGATGGAGAGTGTATAGAATATGGTCAACGGATTGGTTCAAAAATAGAGATAACGAAATCTCAAAATTACTCAAAGTTGTAAACGAACAGCTATCTGCATTTGCTGAGAGATATAAACATAGAGTGATCACTTCTCCTGCCCATCAAGAGATAATCGTCGATAAGCTAGATGATGCACAAAAACATCCAGCAATTAAGCTAAATCTACCTGAAGAAATTAAAGATGAAAAAGCTGAACAAGCGCATAATGAAAATGTTTTGAGGCAACATTCATATAAGCAAGCTTTTGTATCCGACGAAAAACTAAAAGATTTATTGACGCAGCTAAGAGATGAAGAAATTTCAAAAGAGTTTGATACAAAAAATCCAAGGTGTATTTTGTCAAAGATTATGATTGATCAGTTTGTGAAGCAAAAGCCAAAAGATATGGATGAGTTTAGAATAAAAGTGCCGCAAAGACTTAGGGAAATCATAGACCGTAAGCAGGTCAAATTTTTATCAGTAATTTTTGACATTATAGAAATGGCTGATGAATAATATCTTGTAAAATATACTATGTAGCATTGCTTTATTTTATGGACAATCGCAAACGATAAAATAAGCAATTAAAATTCAATAAAAAACCGCTCCAAAATAAAACATCAAATTATTTGAGGCAATAAGAGAATACGAGTCAGTTGCCAATAGGCACTATTAACAAAACAACAACGGCAAAATAAGCAAGAAGGTTGTTAATGTTTTCTGGGATGTTTTAGCATATTTTCTGGTATTGTCAAAAGAGGTGGAGCGCCAACTTTGATTACCGCGATACCGTCGCTTAGTTTTGCAAGTCTCTCTTGTAGCTTTTCTTTGTCGATAATGATTTTTGTGGCTTGACCCAAAGTTGTTAGCTCTACGTCTTCTGTCTTTTGACCAAAAATTGGATGGTTTGTTTGGGGATTTGCAAGAGGCTCGTTTACCTACTTTTTCTTAACTCCAGAGATAGCTTTTGAACCCAAAGCGATTTAAAATGCAATGTTTTTGAGTGGTATTTGCCGATGGAGTCGTAGTTGATTTGGTTGTTGTCAATAAGCTTTTTTACAAGTATAGTGCCGGCCATAATATTCACTTTTGGGTTCATTATGTTGCGTTCGCTTACCCCGTATCTTTGTAGCTCGGCAAAGTGAACCGTATTGATTTGCATAATACCGTAGTCTATCGTACCGTTTTTGTTGTGGTTTATGCAGTTTGGGTTTAGGGAGCTTTCTACTTTGGCGATATTTTTTAAAAGGAGCGGAGGCACGCCAAAATGCTCTCCATACTCTTTAAAACTCTCGTCGTGTTCTGAAAAAGCAAAAACAAAGCTTATAAAAATAAAAAAGAGTAAAAATAGTTTTTTCATTTTTTTGAAAGCAAAGCGGCTATTTTTTGGATTTTTTTAGTGCGTCGCTCAAATAACTTCCAAAATCTTCCGCATTCCAAAAACCGATTGCGGACGGGATAAGCTTTTGACCGTCCTTATCTAAAAAAAAGGTCGTCGGTACAAGCCTTGCGACAATTCCATTTGGTAATGCGGTTATATCTTTATTAATTGTAACATATACAAAATCTTTATTTAAGGCACTCTCTATTGATTTGTCTTTTATGGTCTCCCTAAGAAGCTTGTGACACCATGAACAACTGCTTGAAACTACGGTAAGCGCTACTATTTTGTTTGTAGCTTGCGCCTCTTTGATAGCTTCTTCGTATGTTTTTAATTTTATGTCTGCAAACAAAGAAATACCAAACAAAATGGCTATTAATGCTACTCTTAGCGTCATATCAACACTCTTTAATTATGCTTTTTTTAAACATTTTATAGTAGCATATTTGAAATTATTTTAAATTGTCTAAAAACGGAGAATTTATTTAATAGTAATACTATATAATACGGACAAAACATGCTACCGTCAATTTTGAAAACTTGGAGTATTAAGCTGTGAATAAAGAAGAGAAGTTGCTTATAAAGCACGCAAGGGAAGATATGGACGAGACGATCATATCCGATGCGTCGTTTAGGATACAGTCTATATTGGAAGAGGTATTTCAACAAGGTATCAAGGTAGGGGAGACGATAGGTTACGCAAATGCTCTAAATGACGAAGGGCATATTGATAGGCTAGATGAGTTTAAAAAAGAAAAAAAGGGTTCAAAATAATGAAGATACTTGTGGTAGATGATAGCTCGACTATGAGAAGAATTATAAAAAATACGCTTAATCATCTAGGATATAGCGACTTGCTAGAAGCTGAAGACGGGATACAAGCATGGGATAGCATGACGCAAAACTCAGACATAAACGTCCTGATTACAGACTGGAATATGCCTAATATGAATGGGCTGGAGCTTGTAAAAAAAGTTAGATCTGAAGAAAAATATATTGATATTCCTATTATCATGGTAACGACAGAGGGCGGCAAGACGGAGGTTATTGCGGCGCTAAAAGCAGGTGTTAACAACTATGTAGTCAAGCCTTTTACGCCGCAAGTTCTTAAAGAAAAATTAGAAGCTGTGCTCGGAATAAGCAAATAAATTTTGACTGCTACCGATGATATTGTAAAAAAGCTGGATTTAGAGTCGTTTGTCGGTTCTTTTTTGTCGTTTTTGGCTAGAGAAAAACCGCTCTTTATGGACGGGGATCGCTCTTTGCATTTGAGATTTATAAAAGAGCTTTCAAGGCATGAGTTTGATCCGCCAAAACCATTAAAAAACCTTGATGAAGATATTATTAGATTGCAAAAATCAGGCGTTTTGACAAAAGGCTCCTTGTTCCAATTTGCAACGCTTATCTCATACTTTTCTAGACTTAAAAGATATAGATTTGAAGGCGTCTTGGTAGAGTGGCTCTCCTCTATTGAAATTCCAAAAAAAGCTTTAGATTTTTGCGCTTTTTTTGAAGATAGCGGAGATTTTGACTACACCAAATCCTCAGAGCTTTACAATGCCAAGCTAAACGTAGAAAATGCAAAAAAGAGCGTCACAAGAGAGCTCTCAAAATATCTGCATAGCGAAAAACTAGCCCCATACCTAGTTGATAGACAACTCCACTTTTTGGGAAAAGACGAGCTTTTATTGCTTCGCCCTGGATTTAACGCCGTACTTAGAGGCAAGATAGTCTCACGAAGTGCATCAGGCTTTTTTTATGTGCTACCCTCCTCTGTGGACTCCCTAAAAGACGAGCTTGAGAAAAAAATCTCTCATTTTGAAGAGCTAGAATACAAGCTTTGCAAAGAGCTCTCCCTTTTGCTTGCCGAACTACTACTATTTTTAAAATTTCTAAATAAGCAGTTTGATAGGTTTGACCACTATCAGGCTAGAGTTTTGTTTGCAAGACTAAACGACTATGAGTTTTTGGAAAACGTCGGCGGGAATAAACTATTTTTAAAAGATTTTTATCACCCAGCTTTGGATAAAACAAAAGCCAAATCGTTTAATATCTCTCTTGACAAAAAAGCCCTCATCGTCACCGGTGTTAACGCCGGCGGTAAAACAATGCTCTTAAAGTCGATGCTCTCAGCGTGCTTTTTGGCAAAATATCTAGTGCCGATGCATATCAACGCACACAAAAGTGCCGTTCCATCGTTTGCCACAATCAATCTCATACTAGACGACCCGCAAAGCGTGCAAAACAACATCTCCACTTTTAGCGGCAGAATAAGGGCGTTTAGCTCCCTTCTAAACGCAAAACCCGGCATAATCGGCGTGGATGAGATAGAACTAGGCACGGATAGCGACGAGGCGGCGGCTCTTTTTAAGATTGTTATTGAGGAGCTTATCGGCAGAGGATTTTTTGTCATAGTCACCACGCACCACAAAAAACTAGCCTCAATGCTCGCCTCAAACGACAACGTAGAGCTTGCGGCGGCGCTGTATGACGAGGAAAAAGAGCTTCCTAGGTATGAGTTTTTGCAAGGCATCATCGGCAAAAGCTACGCATTTGAGACCGCCGTAAAATATGGCATTCCAAGGCATATTGTAGAAAAAGCAAAAAAAATATACGGCGAAGACAAAGAGCGACTCTCCGAGCTTATCGATAAGGGGTATCTACTTCAAGATAGGCTAAATCTTGAGCTCAGAGACATAGAACGCGAAAAAGATAGGCTAAAGCTCGCAAAGTTGCGCCTTGAAGAGGAAAAAGAGAAAGAGCAAAAAGAGTGGCTAGATAGAAAGTTTGCCCTTGAAAAAACGTACAAAGACGCCATAGAGTTGGCAAGGGAAGCGGCAAAAAAAAGCGATGTAAAAGAGATACATAGAAGCCTAAACTCTGCAACGGAAAAGTATAAAGAGATAAGAGAATCAAGACAACCGCTACAAAAAGAGAGTTTTAAAGAAGGTGACTCAGCTCTTTTTAGAAATATGAAAGGCGTTATCGAATCTATCGGTAAAGACGTTTTGATAGTAGTCGATGGAAGACGGCTCAAGATAGATAAAAAGCTGTTTTGCGAAGAGGCAAAAAAAATCGATAAAATCAAAAAAGAGAGAGCAAAACCAACAAAACTAACTGTGCAAAAACCGCAAAGCGGCGGCGTAAAGCTAGATTTACACGGCTTAAGAGCGGATGAGGCTATAGAGCTTTTGGATAAGTTTGTATCCGACGCCTTGCTTGCGGGTTTTGAAGAGACGCTCGTGTATCACGGTATAGGCACGGGCAGATTAGCCGCAGTTGTAAGAGAGTATCTAAAAAACCATCCAAGCGTCGCCTATATCGAAGACGCTCCAGTCTCTATGGGCGGGTATGGAGCGACGATTGTGCATCTATAGAGAACTAGCGGGAACAAACAAATGTGAATCACGTACCATTTGCGCCATGCGCCTTTTTGTGAAATCAAATACAACGACGACTGCAAAGAGTTGGTAGAAAATATATTTTTGAAAGCCATAAGAGGGGGAGGCGTATCTAAAATTTTTAGATACAATTAGCTCATATTTTTTTTAAAAAGAGCTTGCGATGACTAAAACTAGAGTAGACGATATGCTTATAGAGATGATAAGCCCCCGAATAAAAGAGATAGAAGAGAGATTTGCTAGAGGAGAGGGGCTAACGCAAGAGGATATAAATACTTTACTTCTAAAAAGCCAGTACAACCATATCAATCATCTTGACGACAAGCTTAACGAAGTGGTAGCCGATGTGGCTAGCCTTAAGGGTGAGTTTAACGGATTAAAGGGCGAGTTTAACGGTCTTAAGGGCGAGTTTAACGCTCTTAGAGGAGAATTTAACAATCTTAGAACAGAATTTAAGCTTTTGGAAACTACGGTAACCTCAAAGTTGGATACATTTAAAAGCGATATAGACCTTAAAATACAAACGGCTATCAATACAAATATGCGATGGAGCATAGGTATGATAGCTCTTATCGTTACTGTCTTAAAGCTTGCGGATATGTTTGTAAAGTAATAGGCTATTTGTTTAGCCGTCCCTTTTTAAGGATGGCGGCTATATGATCACGGCGAAATACAAATAAAAGGTTTTTTTAAAATGTATACGCTACTTTTGAATGTTGAAAACGAAACCGCCCTTGCAAAACTAAAAGCGTTTATAAGCTCGCTTAAAGACGGTATTTGTATAAAAGCGGATATTGAAGAGCTTAGCGCCGACGATAATGATTTTAAGCTTATAGAAGAAGCGAAATCACAAAATGCAAAAAGTTACTCGATAGAGGAAGCGAAAGCTATATTGGGGTTGTCTTGAATGTACATTTGGATGAAAAGGCTCTTAAAGATTTGTCAAAAATAGACAAAAAAGAGGCTGCGGAGATTTTATCTAAAATCGAAACTTTAAAAGAGTTTCCGAACATATCAAACATAAAACGACTAACCAATTACACTCCAAGATATCGCTTAAGAATCGGAAAATATAGAGTCCTGTTTGATATTGACATGGGCAAGCTGACTGTTTATCGTGTTTTGGCAAGAAAAGAGTCTTATAAGTAACCTACTTATGCGCTAAAAGCTCGTAAGGGCGGCGTTCTTATTCAAAATGAGCTCTTCGTGCCGCAATACCTCTCGCAACTAGTCACTTTTAAGCCTCCCATAGGTAACATCACAATAAAAACGGCGGTTTTTATATATGTTTCATATCGTAAATTTTAATAGAACGGCATACGCTATTATCTCTGTTTGCGTAATATGCCTATCCGCCATATTTGCCACAATCGGCATCACATATCAAAATGCGGCGTTTGAAAAGCTAATGGAGCAAAAACAAAAAGAGTTTGCCTTTATAGCAAGTTCGACCGTAAGTCTATCCGCACTCCAAAGCTCGCCTTTTGAATATGTGGTTTATCAAAAGCATGGTGGAGGACTTGAGGTTGTTGAGAGAAAAGGAGAGTTTTTTGAGACGTTCAAACCCGCCGCAAATTTTGTTAAAAATCAGTATCGCATAGAACAAAAGGGAGCCTCTTTTTTTGCCGTATTTGGAGCATATGAGTCACATGGGTCAAAGCTTTATTTTTCCGAAGATATAACAGACTTTAAAAAACATAACATTCAAATAATATATTTTTCCATTATCAGTTCGATAATCTTGATTTTTGGAGTTGGGTTTGCCGTAAGAATTGGATACTCCAGGCTTTTTTTAAAAATAGAGCGGTTAAGCGCCAGACTCAAAAAACGCCTTGAGGGAGCTAGGCACGCTGAACGCTCAAACGCCTCTTTGCTTGGCGAATATAAAGCGGCTGTCGACGCTAGCAATATTGTCTCAAAGACTGATACAAGAGGGATTATTACATACATCAATAAGGCTTTTTGCGACACTAGCGGATATAGTGAAGAGGAGCTTTTGGGTAAACCTCAAAGTATTGTTCGCCATCCGAATATGCCAAAAAGTGTATTTAGGGAGATGTGGGATACGATACGAGACAAACGCATCTACAAAGGGGTTATAGAAAATAGACGCAAAGATGGTTGTAGTTATTTTGTAGACGCCACAATAGTTCCAATTTTGGATTTAAACGGCGAGATAATAGAGTTTGTCGGTATAAGGCACGATATAACAGAGTTCATTAATAACAAGCAAAAATTGTTTACAAACGCTCTCACTGGATTACCAAATAGATATAAGCTTTCCTCTGATTTAAAAGAGGTCAAAAACGCCAAACTAGCCATACTAAATATTGATTCTTTTAAGATTATTAACGAGTTTTATGGCAATCAAGTCGGAGATTGTGCGCTTATAGAGATTGGGGATAGGCTATCAGCAATATTTACGCCAAACGGGTATGCGGCGTACAAACTCTCCGCCGATGAGTATGGAATTTTGTGTGAGAACGGCGCGGATAATTTTGAAAGAGATATTTTGGACGGCGTCTCGCTTATGTGCTCAAAAAGCGTAAAGTGTGGAGATATAGAAATGGTGCTTAGTTTATCGATTGGTATTGCCGCAGGAGATGAGGCTCTTTTGGAAAAAGCTAGTATGGCTCTTGGTTTTGCCAAAAAAAATAGAAAACAGTTTGCCGTGTATGACGAGAGTATGCTGATTTCAAAAAATTATGAAAAAAATCTTTCAATGTCAAAAACTCTTAGAGATGCTATTGAAGGCGATTGGCTTACGCCTTATTTTCAACCGATTGTAGATGTAAAAACAGGAGAGATAAAAAAGTACGAGTCGCTTATTAGAATAGTCAAACCAGATGGAGACGAGTTGTCGCCGTTTATGTTTTTGGATGTGGCAAAGGCTACAAGGCTCTATCCTCGCATCACAAGAGCCGTTATTTTAAAATCGTTTGAGATATTCAAAAACAGAAAAGAGTTTTTTTCTATAAATCTATCTATAGAGGATATTTTAGATAGCGAAACAAGCTCTTTTGTTATAAATACTCTTGCGAATTACAATCTAGGAAATAGGGTCATCTTTGAGATTTTGGAGTCGGAGGGGATAGAAAACTATGAAGAGGCGGCTAAGTTTTTGTATAATGTCAAAAATATGGGCGCAAAGATAGCGATAGACGACTTTGGAAGCGGGCACTCAAATTTTGAGCATTTGGCTAGGCTGAACGTGGATATTATAAAAATAGACGGAAGCCTCATAAAAAATATAGACGTCAACAAAAACGCCGAAATTATCGCGCAGACCATCGTTAGTTTCGCCCAAAAACTTAATATAGAGAGCGTCGCCGAATTTGTGCACTCCAAAGAGGTGTATGATAAAATAAAAGAGATTGGCGTTGATTATGCGCAGGGTTACTATTTTGGCAAACCCTCTCCTATGAACTCTTTTTAGTATGACTAAAATAGCGACTGTTTTTTTTGCGTCTTTTTTGTTTTTTGGAGGGTGCACGTCGCGAACTCCCAATGTTTCAAAAACAGTTTTCGTATCCATAAACGCGCATAAAATCAAGTTTGCCGATATGGGTTTTTTGGATGAGTTTGAGAATAAAAAAAGCTTAGAGGTTTACGCCCTGGGCTCTCCGGTGTTTAAGATTAGTTTTGACGATTTTGTTTGCATAGACTCTGGTTGTATGGAAAAAGCGGAGTTTGTCAAGGAGTACATCTCAAAAGCTCTGTATGGAGATTTGATGAATGACGTTCTAAGTAAAAAACCGTTAAAAGTGGAGTCAACAATCATAAAGAGTGAAAATGGCTTTATTCAAGAGATAAAAACTGATGATTACGATATTTTGTATAGAACGGACGAACGGGAGATATATTTTTTTGAAAAAATTAGCGGATTTAAATTTGTGGCGAGGTTTGTAGATTGACGACAAAAAAATTAGTAGGGGCTCATGTCAGCATTACGGGCGGCGTTTTTAACGCTCCTCTTAACGCAAAAAAGATTGGTGCAAATGCGTTTGCTATGTTTTTGAAAAACCAAAGGCAGTGGAACGCAAAAGATTACGACGACAAAACAATAGATGCGTTTCGCACCAATATGAAAGAGTGTGGGTTTTCTGCGGACGACGTATTGCTTCATGATAGCTATCTTATCAACTTAGGCTCCCCAAAAGAGGAAGCTAGGCAAAAGTCGTTTGACGCTTTTTTGGATGAAGCTAGAAGGGCTGAGGAGCTTGGACTAAAACTGCTAAACTTTCATTCGGGAAGCCATCTAAAAGAGATTAGCGAAGAGGAGTGTCTAAAGTTTATAGCTGAATCTATGAACGAGGTTATTTCAAAGACAAAAGAGGTTGTTTTGGTAATTGAAAACACGGCGGGGCAGGGGAGCAATCTTGGATATAAGTTTGAGCAACTAGCAAGACTAATAGAGCTAACCGACGAGAAAACAAGAGTAGGGGTATGTCTTGACACATGCCACACTTTTGCGTCCGGATATGAGCTTAGGGACGAAGAGGGCTTTGCAAAAAGCTTTGCGGAGTTTGACTCAATAGTTGGTTTTGAATATTTAAGAGGTATGCACCTAAACGACTCCAAAGGAGCCAAAGGCTCTAGGCTTGATAGGCATGATAGCCTTGGAAAGGGCGAAATTGGCATAAAATGCTTTGAGCTTATCATGGCGGACGCTCGTTTTGACGCTATTCCTTTGATACTTGAGACGCCAAACGAAGATATTTGGGCGGAGGAGATAGTGATGCTCCGCTCTTTTGAGAAAGAGAATTAAATGATTTTAATGATAGACAATTATGATAGCTTTACCTACAACATCGTACAGTATTTTAGAGAACTCGGCGCAAATCTTAAAGTAATACGCAATGACGAGATGAGCGTAGAGGAGATAGAGGCTCTAAATCCTGAAAAAATTATCATCTCTCCGGGGGCCTCTACGCCAAATGAGGCGGGAGTTAGTCTTGAGGTTATTAAAAAACTGGGAAGTAAAATCCCAATACTTGGCATTTGTCTTGGGCATCAGGCTATTGGTCAAGCGTTTGGCGCAAGCGTAGAGAGAGCCGAAAATATGATGCACGGCAAGACGTCGTCTATGCTGGTGTGCGCGGACTCTCCAATATTCAAAGATATTCCAAAAGAGTTTACGGCGACTAGATACCACTCTCTTATCATAAACAAAAATAGTATTCCATCTTGCATTATTCCAACGGCGTTTAGCGCAGATGACAGCGAGATAATGGCCCTTGAGGTGGAAGGCAAACCAATTTACGGGGTGCAGTTTCATCCTGAGTCTATTCTTTCGGAGTATGGGCATAAGATATTTGAAAACTTTTTGAAGCTTTAGCTAGTTGACGTTCAATGGTTAGGCTTTTTTACTCAAAAAACTTTTTTTTAGCCTTTCTTTTGTGTTATACGCTTCTTATCGCACTTTATCCGCACTATCTGTCGATAAGCTATTTTGAGGCGTCTATTTTTTATTATGACAAAGGCTATTTGGGGGTTATCGCAAGGTTTTTTTGCTCTCTTTTCGGTCAAAACGACTTTGCCCTTAGGGCTTTTTTTATTGCGCTACACTTTGCTTCGTTGTTTCTGTTTTACTCTATTTCAAAAAAAGTTGTAAAACAAGAGGGCGACGCAAGGGTTGCTTTGATTGTTTTTTGCTTGCTTCCGGCTTCCAGTCTCTCCGCTTTGCTTGTGATGAAGTCGTCCGTCGTTGTTTTTGCGACGCTTGTCTTCATATATTTGCATAGCTCCTCCAAAACGCTTTTATCTTTTTTGTCGTTGACTCTTTTTGCGATGCTTGACGGAGCGTTTGCTATACTATTTTTATCTCTTATCTTTTACGGAGTCAGCAAAAAAAATAACGCTTTGATAGCGCTTAACATCTTGCTTTTTGGCGTTTCTATGAGTATATTTGGTTTTAACGACGGCGGCGTTCCAAAAAGTTACTTTCTTGACACGCTTGGCGTTTATATGCTGATTTTTTCACCTCTTCTATTTTTATATTTTGTTTTTTCTTTGTATAAAAGAACAGAAGATAAGAGGTCACTTGGCTGGTATATATCGTTTTGGGCACTTATTTTTTCTCTCCTTTTATCGTTTAGGCAAAAGATAATGCTATATGACTTCGCCCCTTTTGTCGTTTTGGCTATTCCGTTTATGGTTAGAAATTTTTTTGCTTCATACAGGGTCAGAATAGGGGCAAACAAAGGGGTGTACTCTGTTGGTTTTGGCATTTTGGCATTTTCTTTAGCATTTTTTTTCGTTTTAGCGTTTTTTAATCACCCGTTGTATGCGGTGCTTGAGCTGCCAAAAAAGCATTTTGCATACAACTACCAAATTGCAAAGGAGCTCTCATTGGAGCTTAAAAAACTTGGCGTGAGCGAGTGTGATACGACCGACAAAGAGATGGCGTTGCGACTAAAGTTTTACGGAATCAAAAGCGGCAAAGAGTATCTACTCTCTGAAGAGCCGCATAAAAATAGTAAAAAAGTTTCAATAGTATACAGCGGCAACATAGTTGGAACCTATTATGTTACCAAAGTAAACACTTTTTAGTTTTTGAGCATAGCATACAGCATTCTTTAAATTTTATATTTAGTAAAAATGTTACAATTTGATAAATAACGAAAGAGGAGAGGTCTATGGCGCAACGAGCTATTAGAGAGTATGACGGCAAGGCTCTGTTTGCCAAAGTGTGGGGCAAATATTTTGACGGGTTTCAATATGGATTTGAGTCCATTTTGGTAACAAGTGGCGACGAGCTTAGAAGTAAAGCCAAAGAGGCGGGTTATGAGTGGTTAAATAATAAAGCGCTTGTGGCAAAACCGGATATGCTGTTTGGCAAAAGAGGCAAAAATAACCTAGTACTATTTAAAGATCAAAAGCCGGGCGATGTAAGTCTTGAAAAAGCGGCGTCTTGGATAGATGAAAAAACAAAAGAAAATACAACGCTTCTAACCGGTCAACACGGTGTATTGACTCACTTTATAGTTGAGCCTTTTACGCCGCACACTCAAGAAGAGGAGTATTATATCTCCGCAACAACCGTAGGCGAAGACGACGTTCTTTATATGTCTGCCGAGGGCGGTATGGAGGTTGAAGAGGGATGGGATGAAAAAGTCATCGAAGTAGCCGTGCCTATCACGATGAGTGACGCTGATATGGAGGCAAAAGTAAGAGCAAATATCCCTGCCGACATACAAGACAAAGAAAAATTCGGTAAATTTGCCGTAGCGTTTTTCAAATTCTATAGAGATATGAACTTTGCATACCTTGAGATAAACCCGATAGTAATGCAAGGCGACACATGCGAACTTCTTGACCTTGTGGCGAGACTTGACGATACGGCTGGCTTTTTGATGAGAGAGACGTGGGGCGACATCGAGTACCCGACTGCATTTGGCATGGAAGACCAATCCCCTGAAGAAAAAGCTATAGCGGAAGCTGACGCAAAATCTGGTGCATCTTTAAAGCTTACAATCCTAAATCCAAAAGGTCGTATCTGGACAATGGTGGCGGGCGGCGGCGCATCGGTTGTTTACGCCGATACTATTGCAGACCTTAGCGGAAATGTTGAAGACCTTGCAAACTACGGCGAATACTCAGGCGGCCCAACTACTGGCGAGACCGAGTTTTATGCGTCAACCGTACTTGATTTGATGACAAGAGAAAAAGACGCACAAGGTAGGGACAAGATACTTATTATCGGCGGAGCGATAGCAAACTTCACAGATGTTGCAAAAACATTTACGGGAATTGTTCAGGCGTTTGACAAATATGCCGACAAAATGAAAGCGGTGGGCGTGAAAATATATGTAAGAAGAGGCGGTCCAAACTACGAAAAAGGACTCAAAGACATCAAAGCGGCGGCTGATAGACTGGGGCTTTACATCGAAGTTTACGGTCCTGAGACGCATGTAACAGACATCGTTCGTATGGCGCTAGAGAAGTAAGGGGATAAGAGATGAGTGCACTATATACAAAAGAAACACAAGCGATTTTCTGGAATAACAACAAAAGCGCAATTCAAAGAATGCTAGATTACGATTATGTAATTGGCAGAGCCACTCCGTCCGTTGCGGCTATTGTAGCTCCGACAACAGATGATAAGTTTGAGAAGTTTTTCTGGGGCGGCGATGAGATTATGATCTCTCTTTACAAAAATACTAAAGATGCGGCGCAGACTTGCCCAAATGCGGATGTGCTTTTAAACTTTGGTTCATTTAGAACAGCGTACGATGTTACGATGGAGGCGATAGCTCTAGGCGGTCAATTCAAATCTATCATGGTAACAGCAGAGGGTATCCCTGAGAGAATGGCTAGAAAGATGAACCAAGCCGCAAGAGATGCGGGCATTATCGTTATCGGTCCTGCAACTGTCGGCGGTATAGCACCGGGTGCGTTTAAGATAGCAAATATCGGCGGAACTATCGAAAATATCATCAACTCAAAGCTACACAGAGCCGGAAGTTGTGGACTTGTGACAAGGTCAGGCGGTCTATTTAACGAACTATCAAATATTATAGCAATCAATGCGGACGGTATCGCGGAAGGCGTTGCGATAGGCGGGGATAGATTTGTAGGAAGCGTATTTATCGATAATCTTCTAAGAATGGAGCAAAATCCGCAAGTAAAATACATGGTGCTTTTAGGCGAAGTCGGCGGCACGGAAGAGTATAAAGTAATAGAAGCCGTCAAATCAGGCAAAATCAAAAAACCTATTATCGCATGGTGCATAGGCACAATAGCAAAGCACTTCTCTTCAGGCGTACAGTTCGGTCATGCAGGCGCTAGCGCAAATGCCGACGCAGAGACTGCCGCCGCAAAAAACAAGGCCATGGAAGAGGCGGGTATATATGTACCGACTAGCTTCAATGATCTGCCTTTGAAAATCAAAGAGGTTTACACCAAGCTAAAAGCGGAAGGCGTAATAGGCGAAATCGAAGAACCGACGCTAAAAACATTGCCGCCTGTTAGAAAAGCGAAAAATTTTATCTGCACTATTTCCGATGATAGAGGCGATGAGGCTACATATTGCGGTTATCCGATAAGCGCCGTCGCAACGCCTGATACCGGATTTGGCATAGGTGATGTTGTGAGTCTTTTATGGTTCAAAAAGAGATACCCAAAATGGGCTACCGAGTTTATCGAGACGGTTGTCAAGACTGTTGCAGATCATGGACCTGCGGTTTCAGGGGCTCACAATGCGAGAGTTACGGCAAGAGCCGGCAAAGATGTTATTAGCTCTCTCGTAACTGGTCTTCTTACTATAGGACCAAGATTTGGCGGGGCTATTGACGGTGCGGCAAAATACTTTAAATACGGTTACGATAATGGACTTACTCCGGCGGAGTTTATCGATTATATGAAAAAACAAGGCATTCCGATTCCGGGTATCGGACACAGGATTAAATCCCTTAGAAATCCAGACCTTAGAGTTTCAGGACTTAAAAAATATGCTACAGACGTATTTCCCGCAACTTCGCTATTAAATTATGCTTTAGAAGTTGAGCAACTAACGACAAGTAAAAAAGATAACCTAATACTAAATGTTGACGGTACTATCGGTGTTCTTATGATAGATATGTGGCGTTCTCTTGGCTACACGGATGATGAAATGGATGTATTTATCGATGCGGGCGCACTAAATGCATTCTTTGTTCTTGGTAGATGTATCGGCTTTATTGGACATGTGCTTGACGAAAAACGACTTGCAATGCCAATGTATAGACACCCTATCGATGATATATTATATGACGTTAAAAAAGCGACAGAGATTTAATCTTAAAAAAACCAACTTTCCGCTTCTAGCGCAATTAGTCTTCCTCTAATTGCGCTCTTTAAACAAAGTTTTGCAAAAATTAAGCGCCTAGCACTTAACTATTAGCGATGTTACATGACAAAAAAAGCCTTTACAATTTTGGAGCTTCTGTTTATTGTTGTTATCTTGGGAGTTTTATCCGTGGTTGCATCGCCCTATTTTAGAGAGGACAAGCTAGCCCTTGCGACATATCAGACTCTTGAGCACATAAGGTATACGCAACATTTAGCTATGATAAATCATAGATTTGACCCAAAAGATGCAAACTACAAAATAAACCCCGGCAACAAAACCCCGTCGAATAATGGAAAATACTTTAGGTCAAGATGGCAGATTAGATTTGTTATGCAAAGTGGTACACCTCGTATAGTGGGCTACTCTGTTTATTCAGACAGAGACAGGCAGGGCAATATAGATAGAACTACGCATCAAGAAGCTGCCACAAATCCGTATGATGGATTAAAACTAAATACATACATTTCCGTAAGTAGTTCACCGGATGTTAATTTATTTTCCAAATATTCAATAAACAATGTAGCGTTTTCGCCAAATTGCCAAGCGATAGGCTTTACAATGGTTCAAAACGACGTTGGCGCTATAGTTTTTGATGAAAAAGGCAGACCGTATTATGGAATTGCAAACAACGCACAAAACAATCCATATCAGTACAAATTGACCGCAGATTGCAACATAACGCTTACGCATCAAGATGGCAGACAAGCAATAATAACGATTTCGCCAGAGAGCGGATACGCCAAATCTACAACCCCAAACTAAAAAAACTAAAACTTTTACAAAAAATCCCAAAA
>DZAX01000054.1 GCA_022729705.1 Helicobacter cetorum
GTGTTTATTAAGCAACTTTGGTTCCTTTGTTGTTTTGGGGTGGTGAATGGTTACCTTTTTAAACATTCAAAGCTTTTGGAGCTTTTGAGACTTAGTGAAAACTTTTACTACAACAATGAAAAACTTTTAAGTAGCGACGGGGTCTCTTTCGTTGAATTGGATATAACTACAACTGATGAAAAACTAGCTATTTCTTTATCTGTCGACGCTGTTTTAGATTTTAGATTTATAACCTCTGGCTTTGTGCTTATTGGTAACGTCATCAAACAAGTTTGCAGTGTTGGCGAAAATTTTAATAAACTAGAAAACTTCAAAAGCGTTATAGAAAAAGAGAAACTAGAAGAGTTTTTGACTATTTTGACGACGCATTTTGAAAATATAAATATCAAATATGAAGATTTTAGCGTTGAACTAAAAGAAGAGAAGAAACTTATAAAACCTGCTGTGATTTTTGAGAAGGTTACGGCGGACAATGAACTTGTACTCCGCACAAGCGCCGTGATTGGAAGACTTACTCCTGAGTTTTTTAACGATTTTAATATCTCTAAAATTGTTCTTATTAATGATTTTGAAAAGAGTATAAATGTCTATGAGTGTGATTTTAGCGAGGTTTTTGAATCATACTCAAATATTTTCAAACAGCTCAGCGCTCTCAAAAAAAGCTTAAAAGAGGCAAGCTTTAGCGAAGACGAAGGGCTTTTTGTCATCAATGCTAAGCTCTCCGGTGAATTTCTACTAAATCATCTAGCCTCAATCGTCGCAGGTTGCGAGATTTATGGAAGCGAAAAACTAAAAACTTACAAATACAACACCTCAAAACCAACGCTAAATATCTCGTTTAAAAACAAAGTTGACCTGCTTGGAAGAGACGAGGTAAGCGTCACTATTGAAAATGATACATTTACTCTTTTTGATATGCTAAATCTCTACAAAAAACACTCTTACATACCCCTAAGTAATGGTGAGAAATCGATAATAGATAAGTCATATATCGCCAAATTAGAGCGGATCTTCAAAAAAGACGGCAATAGTATCAAAATCTCCTTTTTTGACCTACCAGAGATAGAACAACTCATAGCCCAAAAAGATCAAAAACTGTTTAAAGATTCAAAAGATTTTTATAAAGGTTTTGAGGGGTTAAAAACCTCAAAACAGACTCTGCCAAAACTAAACAACGTAACGCTAAGGGAGTATCAAAAGTACGGCGTAAAATGGTTAAAATATCTCTACGACAACAACTTTGGAGGTTGCCTTGCCGATGATATGGGACTTGGCAAGACTTTGCAGACTATTGGACTACTATCAAGTATCTATCCAAAAACAAAACTTCCATCTCTTATTGTTATGCCAAAAAGCTTGACGACAAACTGGCAAAATGAACTATTAAAATTTAGCCCTTCCTTGCCTTTTTATCTACATTATGGGACAAGTCGAGATGTAAGCGAGTTTAAAAACTACTCCGTTATCCTCTCCACTTACGCCATTGTTAGAAACGATATAGAGCAGATAAAAGAGATAGAGTTTGACACGATAATTTTAGATGAGTCTCAAAACATCAAAAACGTCAACTCTCAGGTTTCAAAAGCTGTGATGTTGCTAAGCGCCAAACATAAGTTTGCCCTAAGCGGAACGCCTATAGAAAACTCACTTTTTGAACTTTACTCACTCTTTAGATTTATCAACAATGGTATGTTTTCTACGATAAACAACTTCAAAAATGATTTCGCCTCCCCCATTCAAACAGATGGAAACGAAGATGTAGCTCATGCGTTAAAAACTAAAATATCCCCATTTATTTTAAGAAGACTCAAAAAAGACGTCTTAAAAGATTTGCCGCCAAAACAAGAGTAGATAGTTTTTGTGGATATGGAAGAGAAGCATAAAGCATTTTATGAGCAAAAAAGAGCGTATTACAAACAGATTTTGGAAAAACAAGTGGCGACAAGCGGTATAGAGGCTTCCAAATTCGCCATCTTTCAAGCCTTTAACGACCTTCGTCAAATCGCCTCAGTACCCGAACTAAAAAGTGACGCGCCAATACCGTCTTCAAAAATAGAAGCGCTATTTGAAATGTTGGAAGACATAGTTGCAAATAACCATAAAGTTCTTATTTTTGCAAACTATCTAGGCTCTCTTGACGCCATCGCAAATAAGGCTGAGGAGCAAGGATACAACTATCTTACGATGACTGGAAGCACAAGAGATAGGCAAGCCTTGGTGGATAAGTTTCAAAATGATAAAAAATACTCGCTTTTTTTGATGACGCTAAAAGTCGGAGGCGTTGGGCTAAATCTTACAGAGGCGGATTTTGTCTTTATATTTGATCCTTGGTGGAACAAGGCCGCTGAAAATCAAGCAGTTGATAGAGCGCATAGAATTGGTCAAAAAAGCGTTGTTTTTAGCTATAAGATGATCACCAAAGGAACTATCGAAGAAAAAATTTTGGAGCTTCAAGGGCAAAAACAAGATTTGACAGACAGAATCATTGGTGGTGACGAGACTGGGCTAAAAACTATTAGCGCTGATGAATTAGAGTTTTTATTGGGATGATGAAAAGATTTTTAGATATAAGGGCACCTCTAAAAACCCACACCACTTAACCAATCCAAAACCACAATTTAGCTAAAATCTATAATACATAAAGTGGTTTAGATGGGGTTTACTTGGTGGTTACAAATAAACTACAAGAGCCACTATCTTTTGTTTTCTAACAAATGTATTCTGAGCATTTTCAAGATCCATGACAAGGCTATGACGAATATCAGACCGTTGATAACTCCTGCCATTTCTACAGAAAAGGTAGGGGTGATTATAGGATTGAACAGCAAAATAGGCAATACAAACAGCAGAGTCCAGTTTTTGTTGATTTTATAACTCTTAAACAGATATATCCAAAAAATAACCCACGAGATAGCTTTTATAAACTCATATATTTGGGCATCAACCCTGTAGAACATAGGAATAGCTAGCAGTATGGTTGTGATAATCATCAACAACTCTTTTTTTATAAATTCCACTTTCTCTCCTTAGCAATTTTTGAATATTTCTCGTAACTCTTGAGCACCACTTTTACTAGTATAAACCACTTCATTGATATCTTTAAAATGAATACAATATTTACTCTGCTCTATGGATTCTAGTTTTGATACTTTTTTTAGATTTACTATTTGTGATCTATGTGCTCTTACAAAATGCTTGCCACCAAGCAGATGGATGAAATCAGATAACTTTTTGTTAGTATAAAATAGACCTTCCTTTGTACGAACAGATGTTTCGTGCAGTTGTGCTTCTACATAGTAGATCTCTTCTGGGCCTATAAAGATCAGATTGTTTTCTGACTTAGCGATAATTAGCTCGTTTGAATCTCCGCTGTGCTGATTTGTAGCGTAGTTTACTACTCTGTTTATAGATTTTTGTAAATCATCTTTCATTATTGGCTTGACTAGATAATCCGTGGCACCAATCCTAAAAGCATCTAGTGCATACTCACTATAAGCAGTTGTAAAAATAATAAATATGCTTTTGTCTATAGATAAAATGTCTTTTGCCAGCCCCATGCCGTTTGTCTTTGGCATCTCAATATCTACAAAAGCAATATCAAATTTGTTCGATCTGCATAGTTCTAGAGCATTTGATGGGATAGTTGTTGACATAAAATTTGAAAAATGGAGTTCACCCAAAAGCCTTTCCATCCTAGAAAGTGCATATGGCTCATCGTCGATTATGAGAAATTTCATGATACTCCCTTATTATAATTTTAAAATTTGTAACACCCATTTTTCGCTTGTACATCAATTCACCCTTGATGTGTTCTGCTAGTCTGATTCTGAGATTTTGGAGCCCAAAACCCTCTGCTAAATCTTTATAGCCAACACCTGTATCAGAGACGGATATTACAATAGCCTCTTTTGTCTCGATGATTTTTATTTTGATTTTCAATGGATGCTCGCCATCGTAGCCGTGTTTGAATGCATTTTCTACAAGGAGTTGAACAGAAAATTTTGGAACATCAATGCTTTCGATATGTTTGCAACAAATTTTTTCTTCCAGTGTGTGCATTTCCTTGAATCTGAGATTTTGCAGATAGAAATAGTCTCTGACAAATACCATCTCTTTTTCTAGGGTGATTATGTCATCACTTTTTAGATAACTATGAAGTAGCCTTGATATGATTAGCAAACTCTTCTCAGCTGTATTTTTATCTATGTGTATCATCTCAGATATGACATTTAGTGAATTGAATAAAAAATGAGGATTTAGCTTGGCGTTCATTGCCTTTAGCTTCATGTCTGTTTCGTAGTACTCATCTGATATCTCTTTGTTTTTTTTGATAAAAAATCCAAAACCATACTTGATAATCATATTTATGACTGAAAACGAAAAGGCACCCAGTGCAAAAATATAAAACAGTGTCCTAAAAAGTTCATTTGCTTGTTTTTTGATATCCTTAACTGTCAAGTTTCACCACGTTGTACCATTCCATTCAAAGCAATAGCATAAAACTCA
>DZAX01000075.1 GCA_022729705.1 Helicobacter cetorum
GGCGGTTAGGGTGTTTTCGTCGCCGTTTGAGGCTCTTAGTTTTTGTAGGGCTTTTGTTTTAAGCAAGAGAAGCTCAAGCTCTTTTGCGTCAGCAGGACTTGCGGTTGACAACCTATCCTTTACTTGCTCAGGGTCATAATAGTCCTCTATATGCTTTGTAACTATTTGAGTAGTTGATAGATTTTTATTTTTAGCGCTAGCCCTATATGCCTCTTCTAGGGTTACGCTTGAACTAAAATCGGAATCTATACGAACAGTTGTATTTAACTCTTCCCCAATAGACGCCGCAGAATAGCCATCGTTATATCTCACCATCCCTTCTCGCTTGCTTTCTTCAAAGACTCTTGCATACGAGTTTTCATCGGCTATACTTTCTACACTATCCAATACAATAATTTTACCGCTTCCAAAAGTCAATAAATCCATTCCGGCTCCTTTGAAAGCGTTTCGTGTATCTTTATATTCTTCTTCACTAAGCTTTCCATCCT
Organism: Helicobacter cetorum; assembly: GCA_022729705.1. Taxonomy (GTDB): domain Bacteria; phylum Campylobacterota; class Campylobacteria; order Campylobacterales; family UBA6016; genus UBA6016. Next base: position 489 of record DZAX01000075.1, read on the forward strand.
TATCTGCGTCAGCCCTCAAAAACTCTCTCTTATAAGCTATATCTCCAAACCATCCGGATACAAAAGCTTCAGCCTCTCCATTCAGCCTTAAGGAGCCGTCTTTTCTCTCAAGGAAATTGTTTTCACCAGTGAAGTGTTTTTTGAGTTTGTCTATGTTTTCGTTTGAGAGATTTAGTTTTACTAGATTGCCGTTTGTTGGGTCTGCAAATAACACTGTTTGTTCGTTTGGATTTGCGGAGATTACTTTATCTTGAATATTGGAAGTTTCTAAAAGCTTGGAGGCATCGGACGGTTGTCCGATACTCTCCTCCGCTTCAAGCTGTTGTTTGGTTTTTGCGTTTGTATCTACTTTCATAGCCGAAAAGGCTACACCAACAGCCCTAATCATCCTATCTACCCCAGTATGAGGAGCCAAACGCCCTAGCATATATAGAGCTATTTGTGGTTGTCGGCGTAGATACAGATCTAGTATTGGAGCTATAATAGCTACTACCGGCTCCGGAATAAGAATTATAAAGAGTTCCAGTAGAACCATAATAACGATTATAGGTGGTAGGTATAAAAGTATACCCGCCTTTCACATCCCCC
>DZAX01000055.1 GCA_022729705.1 Helicobacter cetorum
TAATTAGAGCCGATGACATTGGCAAAGACAACTCTATAAACTCTGAGTATATGTCCGATGCGAAGATAATATATGAGACTCAAGGGGATATAAAAAGAGCCTCTACACAAGGGTGGGGGTCTAAGGTTCTTGAGAGTGTTTGGCCGTTTTAGGGCTCATTTTTGACTTGCTTTTTTCGTACATTTTTTGACATCTTTGTCAAAAGAAAAAACCTCAAACCCTCGCAAATTGGCTTTTGCGCAAAGTATTGCATCCGCGAAGTCGATAGATTTTTTAGCATACATATCAAGAGCGGCTAGCATTACCTCTTTGTCATCGCAAAAAATACCCTTCAAACAACACAATTTTTTCAACATTTCTACGGTAAAAGCTTTTTTTGCACCATAAACTTTTGACATCACAAAAAGCACTTCTCCGATAATCATCTGTTCCACCATGCAAGATTTATTTCCATTTTTTATATTTTCAAAAAAAGCTCTACTCTCTTCAAACTGCTCTTGCGGTTCGCCTGTAAAAAATCTAACAATGGCGTTAGTGTCGACCAGAACCATATTTTTCCTTCATCTCGGCATCCCATGCTATCTCTCTTGCCTCTTTGATAGATATTCCCTCTTTGCCTTTTGTATACTCACTAAAGCAACCTGCCAATTCATCAACCACACTTTTTTTTGTTTTTTTTACACTTGCTTTTTCCTCCACGACTACGCTTGGCAAGTTCTTCAGAAACCACATCAAATGCTCCTGCATTGACTCATCAAAATGTATCTGTACGGTTTTCATCTTACATCTCCTAGCTCTATGATTTTGAGGCTCTCAACGCCCCTACTATCGACTATCTTGACCGCCGCTCTTGCGTATTCTCCCACTATAAATGGCAAGCTTACTGTTTTTGTAAGAAATTCAATCATACATTGTCCGCCATATTTAGAAGTGTTTGTCTGGTTAACTCTTTTACCGAGTAGATACCATTGATATTTTTTAAGTAAGCAGCACTAGCATAAATCTCATCAGCCACAAATAGATAAACGCTACTAAAGAGGTCTGACCCCCCACCAAAGGAGACACAGATGTCCACTTCCAGAACCCAAATTTTAAAGTAATGAGTAATGGAGCGAATGAGCGACATATTACAGTTTATTTAGTCCTGAGGAGGCGCAACCCGCGATCATTGACACGGTCGTCCGGCGTATTGAAGCCGCGATCCGCCGAGCCAACGAAATCCGCGAAGTCATGGAAGCAACCGCCCCGAATGGAGCGATATTTACAGTTCTTAGTTGAAGGCGTCTCCGCATTGGTTGGAGCGTATTTGTAGTTATTGCTATAGCAATCCTCCACCCACTCCCATACATTACCGCTCATATCGTATAGTCCCCATTTGTTTGGTTGTTTGCTTTTTACCGGTTTTGGGCTCTGAGTATTATATACAGCTATGAAGTCTACGCATGATTCGTTGTCTCCGCAATACCACTCCGTAGTTGTCCCAGCTCTTGCGGCGTACTCCCATTGCGCCTCTGTGGGCAGGGCGTATTTGGTTGTTTTCTCTTTTGCGTTTAGGCTGCGGATAAACTCTTTTGCGTCATCCCAGCTTACCATTTTCACCGGCATATTTGCGTCTCTGGTCTTAAATTTTGAGGGGTTGTCTCCCATTATCTCATACCATTGCCCTTGCGTCACCTCTGTTTCCGCCATATAAAAGCTTTTTACGCTTACGGTATGGGCTGGGGTTTCGGAGCTATCCGGTGCTCTAGTAGCTAACGGGTTGTTTTTTGTACCCATCACAAAGCTTCCGGCGGGTATCTCTTTGAATTTCATACCTATTGAGTTTGTGTAGTCTGCTGAGAATAGCATGGTTGCGGCGGCTAGTTTGGCAAGAAGAGCTTTTTTCATATTAAGACCTCAAAATTAGAATTTAGGCGGCTCCTTAAAACACGTTTTGAGGAGCCAAGTATCACGCACAAAAGCGAGGGAGGCGATGGACTTTTTAACGCACACCTTGCAAAATCACTCTTGCAAGTTCTGGCACATTTTGATTGATTCTCAAATTTTGGGCAGACGGCTCTCGCGACTAGTCGCTCTTTTGTACTAAAAGGGTCAGACCCGAATAGCGCTTACTTAAGCAAAATTGTGCGAATTCTACTGAAAATTTGAACTAAGTTTTTCATAATGACCCATCAGTTTTATTCACGTTTGCGGCGAGCGTGTCGGGCTTTTTAAATTAACGCCTCGGCGAGACTCGGCGTAGCTGAATAAGAAGCTTAAGTAAGCGCCATTCGGGCAGACCCCTAGATGCACCCCCTTTTTAACGTGGACGTTGGAAATGAGGAAATCTTAATGTTTCTTCCAACTTTGAAAAAGACTTTTACATGCTTCTTCATTGTAAAATGTAACTAATAATTCGTATGCTCTTGAATTATCGAATGTTGCTGTTTTTCCATTAGCACTAATTTCAACAGCAAGCAATGGGTATAATTTTGAAATATTAGGATTGGTTATAAAGTTTAAAGCTGAAGGTTTTGGTACAACAAAAAAGGATATTTTTACAGGAATTTTAAATTCCCCATCAACTAATTTAAAATTTAATATTATTTGATCTAAACTTTTATATACTTGTTCCTTTTTATTCCACTGTAAGTCGTGAACATAAGAATTATTTTCCAATGCATCTAAAAGATCTTCATCAATATTAAATCCTCCCTTTTCCATGCTATTCAACATTATGTCTAATCTTTTTTCTTGTTGCTCTTTGTAAGCAGGATTCCTGTTATCACCTTGCATAACATAAGTTAAATCTTTTATTGTAGTATCCTGAACTTTTTCTAACGAATTGTCTAAGTAATAGTATGTACCAAATATTAATGAAGCCGCAAAAATAACTTTTAGTAGATGATTCATTATTATTCATACTCCTTTACTAGTTTTAACATACATTTAATGAAAATAAATCTCTTTATAAAAGATCTCCGAGAATTAAATTTACCAATTTACTTTCATAAATAATCATATTCAAGTTTCAATATTATGTAGATTCTTTGATATACTATTTATAATTATACTATCAGCATACTAATTTTATAACCTCTCGCCTAGCTGACAAAAAAGCTGATTTTGACCTAAACAAGCGTCAAAAAGCACTAATCTTGAAGTCATATTTGGCAAAAAATAAGCAAAATAATTAAAAATTAAGAGGTTAGGTGAGTAGTTACCTACCTCTTAAAATAAAAATAAACACATAAAAAAATCTCATGCTAATAAGTCCAGCTAAAAGATTCATTAATCTGGTCACCTATAAAACCTAAATTTCTCATGTATTTATAACGTGTTGTCTTTCTAGTCAGATCAGACACATTATCGCTCATAAAATTATTATAAGTACCAATAAGACATCCTTTATCGTTCTTGCACTTATTCATACTGGTTCCGAATTCTTTTAAAGCAAAATTGAATTCATCAAGTTCATCTTTTGTTACTGTACCATTCGGTAATGATTCTCTTTGGTATATATTTATTTCATGCTGAACTGAATCGACAATAAATTGATTCACATAATGATTTTCATAGCTATCATCAATCGATGGATAGTATGGTATAAGCATATGCGTAAAACCATAAACTAACACAGCTAAGAAGAGCACAATAGTAACTATTGCTTTTTGAAAACTTTCCATTATTTTTATCCTTAAATTTATATTAAGATTATATGGAGCCACTCGCAAATCCTTCAAACTTTCTCAATTTAAGGTTTTTGAAAGTTTGAAAAAGCTCATAAAAGCTGAGTTTTGCGATGTTTTAGGTAAAGTTAGTTGTCAAAAAACAAAGCAAAAATATGAGAAACTCAACACTAATAATTATATCAATATTATTAAAAATTTGGCTTAAACCAAGAATCTAGAAAATTATTAGAAATTAGGAGTCGGGTATTGGGAATAACCCTGTTGACTATTAATTGACCGAAAGTATCTTTTTTGTTTCGCATTTTATAATAGACTTGTTGTGCAATAAGACAAAATATTATTTTTACCTCTACAAAATTGGGCTTAAAAACACAAAAGAAACATTATTCAACATGTCCAATATAACGAAGATGAAGAAAATGAGCTATTTACATAATAGAGAGTTATTTCTAATACCTGACGCCTATATTCTTTGCTGAGATATTTTAGGCAATCAAACACAATATCGGTTGTTTGCGTTGTTGTAAATATCAATATCCAGTAAAGTATTGTGCAGGTGGCAAAGCATGGATGTATTGGTTCGTATATTTTATATTTGCCTCTGCCCATTGTTTATTTATAGTACTCATCTTTCGCACCTAATTAAATAGCGTTATATTCGACAGCATAGGCATTTT
>DZAX01000015.1 GCA_022729705.1 Helicobacter cetorum
AAGTAACATATGTTAAAGGGAATAAGATTTTTTAGAATGTTGTCTTGACAATTTGTGGGATTATAAATTGTGTTTGGTCTTGAGCTTTTATCCTCTTGATAATCCCTGTTTCTCCACTTGGAAACACTTACGAACGTTTATGCTGTACATATTGGCTAATTCAACATTTGCTAAATCAGACTTTTGTATAATTTCTCTTACATGCTGGTTTGTACTGGCATTAGAGTGATAGATTTGACACATCTTTTAAATCCTTTATTTTGCAACTAAGATTTTACTTGATTGTTGTTTGTCTATTGCTTGCATTTATGAAACTAGGCAACTATAACGTGGTGAAACTGGACAAGTAAAGGAAAAATACTGTGAGCGCAAGAGACAGCAACGGAACAGAGCTAAACGAAGGAGACAGCGTAAGCGTCGTCAAAGACCTAAAAGTAAAGGGTGCAGCACTTACGATAAAGAGAGGAACAACCGTAAAAAATATTCGCCTTACATCAGACGATGAAGAGATAGAGGGCAAAGTGGACAAACACGGAACAATCGTACTAAAAACCTGTTTTTTAAAAAAGATATAAAAAATTTAGTCTTGATGCGTAACATCTACTCTTTGCGACGGTAGCTTTGACCATGTAGTTATGGGTATTCGTTGCCGTTGCGTTTGTGTTTATTCTAAAGCCCATTTAAAAGCCTTTTATCGCTTATCACAAAAAATAGCGGCGTGATAAAATTTTTTCATGACATCTCAATTAATTCCTCGGCAATGACTCGCGCGACAGTCGCTCTTTTCTTATTATGTTCAACAGGTAAGCAAAGTTTAATTGAATCCTCTGATTAAAATGAATTTTCAAGAGCGACTAGTCGCAAGAGCCCTCACGCTGAAGACCTCATTTTGGGGCAATGCTTCAAAATGTGAGAATTAATCAGAGGGTTCAATTTATAGAATTAGTAGCTATTGTTGACTTTTGTTTTTCTATTTAGTCTTGACAAATGAGGACAGATTAGTAAAGAATATCGCCCTCTCTTTTTATGTTCCTGTCTTCATATACTGTTGCACCACAAAACCGCCATCACCTTTGTGCTTATCTTCCTTAAACTCTGGCTTCTTGGCTTGTGCTAGAGCTTCGATGATGCTCTTAGCCATATAGTATCCAAGAGATGGGGGCACAGCATTGCCGACCATTTTATATCCGGCGGTTAGATTGCTATAGTAAAATTTATGCGCATCGGGAAATGTTTGGATTCTTGCGCACTCCCTTATGCTGAGTCTCCTATAAAGGTGTTCGCTTCCTTTTACAAAAATTCTTTTGTTTTGTTCCACAAACTCCATTTTTGGAGCTTGCGGATGAATAGGAGCGTGCCGCCCTCCCGCTTGGATAGTAAAAGATGGCTCATCCCAGCCTCTCACACGATTACGCGACATAAAAATAGTGGAAAAACCGCCTATCATATATTCGTGATTGTCAATACCACAAGCACTTGCATTGGTATAATTTTTATCTTTTGCGGCAAGCGCATTGTCTTTCAAATCCCAAATCGCATCTTTTAAAAATCTTTTTGTCAAAAAAGCTTCCGGAAACTTAAAGGTAATATTCAAATCTTTTCTAAACCCAACAAAAAATACCCTCTGCCTGTCTTGTGGTACTTCGTAATCATGCGCATTGAGAAGCCTAAGGAATAGATTATATCCGCTCTCTATAAAGTGATTTTTGATGTTTTCTAGCGCGTCGCCATGACGACCCGCCAGCATTCCGGATACATTTTCCGCTAAGAAAAATAGAGGCTTTTTGTCTCGCAACACCCGTATAAATTCAAAAAATAGTTGCCCCCTATGATCTTCAATCCCCCGCAACGCCCCAGCCTCGCTCCAACTCTGACACGGCGGCCCGCCTATCAGTCCGATAGCTTCTGGGATTTCGATTGAGGGGATTTTGACAATACTTCTCCTGTCTAGCTTTGTATTTGGGAAATTATTTTCAAAAGTTTCCCAGATTTCTTTGTCGTATTCGTTTGCCCAGATGGTTTTGAATCCGGCTTTTTTAAAGCCTAAATCTAAGCCGCCTGCACCGCTGAAGAGGGAGAGGATGTTCATTGAAAACAACTAAATATCAAAATTACCAAAACCTTCATATTTTGAAAAAGAGAGTAAATACAAACTTTTTAAGATATTTGGTGAAATTTTTTGAAGTTCTTCAAAAACACTATTTTGCATAATTTCATCTTCCAAAGTGGTAAGAATATCATCAATAACAAGAGGTAATTTTTCACAAAGTTGTTTAAAAGCTTGTTTTTCACCTGTGACAATTTCATAAAACGTGTCAATGGAAATACGCCGTATTCTTTCATCCGATATTTGTTCGTTATCAAGAGAAATAGTCCATCGTATATTTTGACTATTTTTTGCAATCACTTCCACCAAAAAACATTGAGCATTTGGATCTATATTTATTTTATGTTGCATTCTCATATAAGTTTTTTGAGATGAGGAAGAATTCATTGTATTGTGCTTATTTTTCATCTCAACAAAAATTTTCAACTCCTCATTGACAATATCAAAGCCCTCTTTTGGAACACTCCATCTATTGCCAAAATATTTAAAAATATTTTGATGAAAATATCCTATATGATTTGTATTTGATTTATCAATTTGACGCATGATTTCATCATTTATCAGCGATGGCAAATCTTTTTTATAAACCTTAGAATCAAATGTCAATTTGATTGGGTCTATTAAATTTTTGTTAAACTCTTTTAAATCAATCTTAAATCTATACTTTAAAACACTCTCTTTTACATGATTGAATAGATTTTGATTAGAAATGAAATTTAAATTGTAATTATTCATCGTTTTTTCCTTTTTTCCTTGCAGGTAATTTTTGATTGATAATCCTATATGATACGCTAGATTTACAGGAACTGCATTGCCGATTTGCTTATATTGCTCCGCCATTCCTCCCACAAATTCCCAATCATCAGGAAAACTTTGAATTCTTGCATTTTCTCTAACGCTAAAGGGACGAAGTTCATCAGGGTGGCATCTATCGGTTTGTTTTTGAGCAGGAGTACACAAAACGGTAAGTCCTGCTTCATTCCATGACATTTTTCGAGCTATGCCAGTTTTTCCGCCACCCAAATGATAGCTTCCTCCTAAATATTCTTTGGCAATGTCATTGGGCAAATCTCTCCAGCAACCACCTTGAGAAATAAGTGCAAAAATCTCTTTTTTCTTATCGCTATAAGTCGCACAAAGTGATTTTGGTACATCTTGTAAAATATCTTTCAAAGTTAATTTTTTATCTAAGGGTTGTGGAAAAGTATAATCAAATCCAATTTGTTCTTGTATATCATTTCGCACACCGATAATAGCCACTCTTTCTCGTTTCTGTGCAACATCATAATTAACTGAACTTAAAACTTGATAATAAACTTTATAACCAACTTCTTCAAAAACACCTATCATGGTTTGGAGTGTTCGACCGTTATCGTGACTCACTAAGCCTTTTACATTTTCAGCTAAAAACATTTTAGGTTTTAACTCTTTTAAAATTTCAGCATAGCTATAAAAAAGCGTCCCTCTTGTATCTTCAAGCCCTAACTTTTTACCAGCATAGCTAAATGCTTGGCAAGGGTAGCCGCCTGAAAGTAAATCAATTTCACCATCAAAATTTAAATATTTTTTAATACTATCATCAGCTATTTTTGCAACATCTGCTTCTAAAACATTCCAATGGGGTCTATTCTTCCTTAAAGTTTCACAAGCCCATTTATTGTTTTCAAGGGTGAGTTTTGTATCAAATCCAGCCTTTTCAAGTCCAAGTGCTAAACCACCTGCACCTGCAAAAAGTTCAACAACGGAAAAATTATACTTTGCAGTTGATTGTTTTAAGTGATTTAATTCTGTTTTGATACTATCAGTCATTTAGAAAAAAACTTTGCTTGGATCAAATTTAACATAATACTTCCTAATTATGAGATGATTTGAGAATAAAAAAATTCGTATAGCACATAGTTAACGCTACTGGATGCAACCCTTTGGGCTACTGCTAGATTGCCATAGTAACAAAAGAGGGGTAGGTATCATTACAGGAATATTTCTTATTTTTTTCTCAAAAGTATAGGTGCTTGGTATCTTTAGTATATTAGTACAACAAAACTCAAATAAATCGAAAAACCACAACGATCTACGCCCATAATCTAGCGTGTTAGAGTGTTTTGATTTTATTCTATTTCAATTTTTCGATGATAATCGTCGGCAACCCTTTGCCTTTAAAGCTTTGCGTATCATCGGCTATCATTTGTGCTACTCTTTTTTCTTCATGCCCAAGCTCTTTGGTTAGATACAAAAACAGTAGCTCGCAAACTCTCGCAAACGATATTTGATAAGTCGATAACGTCTCTTTGTACACCCAATCCGAAAAAGCCAAAAAAGAGCCAAACATATCGCCGCCCTCCCCCATAAGAGCGAGAACGCCGCCAAATCTGCCGCTATTGTGCGTCATATCCCAAAACCTCGCAAAACGCTTCATCCGTTGTATCTCGCCAAACGTCACAGAGCCTGTTTGTAATACGTCATAAGGCGGCTTGTCTGAATATATCATCTTGTGTTTTTCATCATGTCTCCCCATCGTCGTACCGGAGAGTTTTTTGAGGATTCCTATCTGTATCTTTGAGCGACTCAAAGCCAAAAGAGCGTTTAACCCCTCGCCAAAACTTCTCAAATCCTCTTCGGGAAGCCCTACTATGAGGTCTAGGTGTAGATGAGCGTTTGTGTTGTTCTCCAAAAAGCTTACATTTTCTTTGATTTTTTCAAAATCTATTTTGCGGTTTATGTTTTTGGCGACTATTTGGTTTAGCGTCTGAATACCAATCTCTAGCTGAAGCATATGCGGTGCAAAAGCCGCTATCTTCTCCTTTAAAGCGGGTGGAAAAACCTCTGGTATAACCTCAAAATGCACGCTAAAAGGCGGCTCTTTGGCGGCAAAAAAATCCAGTAGTTTTGAGGCTTTGGCGATATTGAGATTAAAAGTGCGGTCTACAAACTTAAACGTTCTAGCGCCCCGCACCCAAAGCGCTTGAAGCTCTCCAAGTAACGCCTCATCGTCAAAATATCGCACTCTCTTATCAAGCGAGGAGAGACAAAACTCACACTCAAACGGACATCCGCGCGAACTCTCCACATAGAGGTATCTATGCGCCAAATCCTCGTCGGTGTAGTAGCGATATGGCGAAACTATTTTGGATAAATCCACCGGAGCGGCTTTTATGAGCTTTTCTCTTGGACGTTCACCCGCAAGCGTCTTTTCGCACAGAGTGGCAAACGCCTCTTCGCCTTCGCCTGATATGACATAATCCGCCGCCGAAAAATCGATGCGATGAGGCGTATAGCTAGCCTCCGGACCGCCCAAAACTACTATTGTCTGCGGCGATACTTTTTTGATAATAGAGATTAGCTCTTTTACGTCCAAGGCGTTCCAGATATATGCGCCAATACCGACTACAAGCGGCGAATAAGCCAAAATGCTCTCGGCTACTCTCTGCATATCTTCATTGATGACAAATTCGCATACAACAGCGTCGTCTTTGAGTGCGCCTAAGTTGGCGTATAGATAACGAAGAGCCAAAGAGGTGTGGGTATATCTAGCGTTTAGCGTCGTTAGGACGATTTTCTTCAAGACGACTCATTGGGCGGTTTTTTTGTGCTTTTGCCGACAAACGGGTAGATAATAGCGCCCACAAAAGGGATAAATATAAGCACGGCTATCCAAATAAACTTGACGGCGGAGTCTTTGAAGTCGCTTTTGATGACGTCTACAATAGCCCATATCCACACGATGCAAAGAGCGACGCAAAGAAACGCCAATAAGAGTGCGGATCCCACCATAAAAGATACCCCATCGGCTGTCGCCATATCCTCCGTCATTTTATTGCGCCGTTTAGAAACATCGAACCATCAAGCGATTGAAGCGGACCAAGAGGGTTTACTTGTACTTTATTGGCGGCGATACTGGGCTTACCGCCCGCTAGCTTGTAGACTACAATATCGTTTTTTACGATGATTAACCCGTTAAACTCCCACCCTTTTTGCTCAACGCTTCTTTTGAAGTTAAAAATATCCAAAAAGGCGTTGCCGTATCGCTTGCTTTCCATCTTTACTATATCTATTTCAAGTCCGTAGCATGAGTTTTTGCTGGTTAAACACTCTTTTACACCGATAGGCAGAGCGTCCACACTATCAAACGATTTTGCCGCATCCTCATAATTGTCCCAAAGTGAACGGCTAGTCTCGCTCCCCCGCGGCAAAAGCCCTGCACACCCGCCAAACAGAGCCGCAAAAACAATAATAAAAAACAGTGAAAACAGCTTCTTTGTACACATCAACTCTTACTTCTTTTTTTAATTTAGTAGTTGCAAAAATTATACCATAATTTGATGGCTCAATTATATTAATTGTCGCCAAAGCGTAAAAATAGAAAGCTAATATCAATATATCAAGATTTTGTGATATAAGGAAGCTATATATGAAAATCAAAAAAAGAGTTTTGTTTGTATGTATTCACAACAGCGCTAGAAGCCAAATGGCGGAAGCTTTCCTTAACGGGCTTGGAGGCGACGATTACGAAGCCCAAAGCGCTGGATTTGAGCCGGGAGTCTTAAATCCACTAGTCGTTGAATCAATGGGCGAACTAGGTTATGACTTGTCAAACGCCAAAACAAAATCTGTTTTTGATTTTTTCAAAGACGGCAAAAGATATAACTATGTCATCACTGTATGCGATGAGATGACGGCGCAGAAATGCCCGATATTTCCGGGCGTAACACATAGAATCCACTGGAGTGTCGAAGATCCGGCAAGCCTTGGCGGAAGTAAAGAAAAAAAGCTCGCAAGAGTCGCCGTCATAAGAGATAGCGTCAAAAGAAAAGTTGAAAAACTAATAGCCGGTATTGAAAGTAACGAAATTTTAGAGAATGCACCAAAGGAGTAAGATGGATGAGTTTTTGAAGTGTATGAGGGCGGCAAATGATGAAACAAGGGTAAAAATCCTAAAATTTCTCATAATACACGGCAAAAGTTGCGTATGCGAACTTGAGATCTCTTTGGAGATGATACAATCGAGACTCTCAAGGCATTTGAAAATACTAAAAGAGAGCGGATTTTTGGGGGTTGAGCGGCTTGGATCTTACGCATATTACTACTTAGCTCCAAAAAGCGTCCTACATGAAATATTGCTAAAAGAGATAGACTCTATGACCCTCGCGCTTGCCGAAAAGCAAACAGTCTGCGCAAGTTGAAAAATTAACGCCTCTTTGCATTTTTATCCCAAGTTTTGACTATTTTGTTTTCAGCTTGTGTGATATAATTTTAGCAGTTTTAAGGAGCCATCATGCGCGCGCTAACACTAAAGATAGACGATTCTATATATTCAAATTTTTTACATTTTTTGGAGCTTTTGCCAAAAGATAAAGCAGAGGTCATCGAAGATGAAATTTTTTACAACCCAAACGATGAGACAAGAACAGCAATGTTAGAGATAAGAGACGGCAAAAATCTTACGACATAAGATTTGATTAACGCACTTTCATGCGCATAAACCCCCATCTCCCGCGTATGCGGGTAGCTTCAGGGGGATGCAAGGGACATTTATGTCCCTGCCACTAATACGGGCTTCGCTCGTATTAGTGCATAACATTAATGATTGATAAAAAATTACACACTCTAACTCTTGCTAGACTCGGAACTCATAGTCAAATTTTTGACATGTAAGCGTTAATAGAACGCAAAAAGGAAACCTTATGACCATCGCTATTTTAATATTTTTATTCACAATGACGCTTGTCATATTCCAGCCAAGAGGGCTGCAAATAGGTACGTCCGCCGTTATAGGTGCGGCTCTTGCTTATATTTTTGGGGCTGTGAACTTTGGGGATATGATTGAGGTTGGTGGGGTTGTGTGGGACGCTACTCTTAGTTTTATCGGCATTATCATACTCTCTATGGCGCTTGACGAAATAGGATTTTTCGAGTGGTGCGCCATCAAAATGGCAAAGCTCTCAAACGGCGACGGAAGACGGATGTTTGTCTATTCCTTACTTCTTGGAGCCGGCGTGAGCGCGCTATTTGCAAATGATGGAGCGGCTCTTATCCTTACGCCGATACTACTATCAAAGATGAAACTTTTAAAATTAAACGCAAAAACTATCGTCGCTTTTTTGCTTGCAGGCGGTTTTATATCCGACAGCGCCTCGTTGCCGTTTGTGTTTTCCAATCTTACAAATATTGTGACGGCGGGATATTTTGGTATAGGGTTTGCAGATTATATGCTTAATATGCTCTTGCCTTTTATTGTTAGCGTCGCAGCTTCTATCGGGGTTCTATGGCTTGTCCTCAAAAACGATATTCCGCAAACCGTTGATATCTCGCTTCTAAAAGACCCGGACTCCGTGTTAAAAGACAAAAAACTTTTTTTCTTTAGCTGGGCTTTTCTTTTGCTACTTCTATGCGGTTACTTTATCGGCGACGCTTTGCATCTTCCGGTATCGCTCTTTGCGCTTGGCGGCGGCGTACTCTTTTTGGCTATTGCGTCCGCTAGAAAATCGGCAAAATTTTATCTAACGCTCAAAAATGCGCCTTGGCAAGTGGTATGGTTTAGCATAGGGCTTTATATCGTCGTCTATGGTCTCAAAAACGCGGGGCTTACAAACGAAATCTCATTTATTGTCGGCGAACTAATCAAGCTAGGAGAGCCCGCCGCCATTGTCGGGGTCGGCTTTTTGGCGGCGACGCTTAGCGCGCTTATGAACAATATGCCGACAGTCATGGTGATGGATATAGCCCTAAAACCATATGCAAACGAGCTTTTGGCGTACGCAAATATCATAGGGTGCAACCTAGGGCCAAAAATGACCCCATTTGGCTCTCTCGCCACCCTGCTTTGGCTTCACGTCTTAGAAAAAAAAGGCGTCAAGATAGGCTTTTTGGAGTATTCAAAATTTGGACTACTCGTAACGCCGCCAATACTACTGGTTACGCTTATTTCCTTGATGGTGCGCACTTAATCGCAAAGAGATTGCAAACGCCGCTTTGATAGCGGCTACGGGGGCGAAGACGGCAAAAATTAGCGCTTAAAAGTTTTATCTGCTAAAATATAGCTCTTAGTTTACTTACATACTATCAACTTTAGGAGATATACAATGGCAAAACACGCGTTTCAAACGGAAATCAAACAACTGCTAAATCTGATGATTCACTCTCTCTACTCCGATAGAGACATATTCCTCAGAGAGCTTATATCAAACGGCTCGGACGCTATGGACAAACTCCAATACCTAGCCCTTACAGATGAAAAATACAAAAACCTAAGCGGCGAATCTAAAATAGAGATCACATACGATAAAGAGACAAAAACCATCAAGATAACCGACGGCGGTATCGGCATGGATGATGAAGATATGATGGAGGCTCTCGGCACTATCGCAAAGAGCGGCACTAAGTCGTTTATCGAAAAATTAACAGGCGACGCAAAAAAAGACAGCAATCTTATCGGTCAATTTGGTGTTGGTTTTTACTCCGCATTTATGGTGGCGGACAACATATCTGTGCTTAGCCGCAAAGCCGGTGAAGAAAAAGCGTTTGTCTGGGAGTCTGACGGAAGCGGCGAGTATGAAATCAAAGAGGGTGAAAAAGAGACACATGGAACGGAAATTACGCTACACCTAAAAGAGGACGCCGAGGAGTACCTAAGCCAGTGGAAACTTGAGGCGATAGTCAAAAAATACTCAGACCATATCCCATTCCCAATCTTTATGCAAAAAGAGAAATACGTAGAAGAGGGCAAGTCTGAAACAAGCATAGAGCAAATCAACAAAGCAAGCGCACTTTGGAGAAGAGCAAAAAACGAAATCAGCGAAGATGAGTACAACGAGTTTTATTCAGCGCTTAGCCACGACAACGACAAGCCGCTTCTACACATGCACACAAAAGCGGAGGGTACACACGAGTATACGACGCTATTTTATATCCCGCAAAAAGCCCCGATGGATATGTACAGAGTAGACTACCAAGCCGGCGTAAAACTCTATGTAAAAAGAGTGTTTATCACCGATGATGATAAAGAGCTAATGCCGACATATATGAGATTTGCAAAAGGCGTTATCGATGCGGAAGATTTGCCTCTAAATGTAAGCCGTGAAATCTTGCAACAAAATAGACTTCTCACAGCTATCAAAACAGCCTCCACAAAAAAAATACTTGGAGAGCTAAAAAAACTATCAAAATCTGATAAAGAAAAATATGAGGTATTCTTCAAAGAGTTTGGTAGGGCGCTAAAAGAGGGTCTATACTCAGACTATGCAAATAGAGACGACTTGCTAGAGCTTATGAGGTTTAAGTCTACGGCGGCGGACGGTTTTGTAAGCTTGGAAGAGTATGCGACTAGAATGGTTGAGGGTCAAAAAGCGGTCTATTATATCATTGGCGACGACGAAAATCTAGCCAAAAACTCTCCAATACTAGAGGGCTTCAAAGCCAAAAATATAGAGGTCTTGGTGTTAGACGACGAGGTGGATACTATCGTAATGCCAACGGTAAATAAATACAAAGATTTTGAAATCAAAAACGTATCCGCCTCACTAAGCGACGAAATCCTAAAAGCGGACGTAGACGAAGCGGTAATAGAGAGACTAAAACCACTAATAGAAAAACTAACAACCGCTTTAGGCTCAAAAGTAAAAGAGGTAAAAGTATCAGGAAGCCTACAAGACTCCGCCGCTTGCGTAGTATACGACGATGCGCACATGACGGCTCAACTAAAAGAGATGTTAAAAGCGATGGGTCAAGAAGCGCCGGAGAGCAAGCCAACGTTTGAAATCAACCCAAACCACGCGATAATCAACAAGCTTGAGAGCGCGGATGAGGCGAAAGTGGGCGAGATTGGCGAACTGCTATTTGAGCTTTCTGTGATGCTTTCGGGGGAGAGTCTGAAAGATCCGGCGGCTTTTGCTAAGAAAGTGTCTGCTGTGCTTGTAAATTCTCTGTAATCTACACCTTCCGCCCATCTCGGGCGGGAAACTATACAAAGCCCGCAAATATAAAACCATCCAAGAGAGGCAAAAAACTTAAAAATATGTTAAAATCTCAAAAAAAATCAAGATATGGCTATTTGCTATTGTCTTTGTAGAAAACTAGAGGTTTGTAAAAAAATGAAACAATTAACTTGTTTAGCCCCCTAAACTTCAGGTACGGATTATCTTTAAAAAGTTCAGGGCTGGAGTCAAACTTTTCTAACAATATAGTATAAGGAGTCTTAAGCTTTAAAGCTTTTAATTTCTTCTGGTGGTTAGTGTCCAGTTTCACCACGTTATAGTTGCCTAGTTTCATAAATACAAGCAATAGACAAACAACAATCAAGTAAAATCTTAGTTGCAAAATAAAGGATTTAAAAGATGTGTCAAATCTATCACTCTAATGCCAGCACAAACCAGCATGTAAGAGAAATTATACAAAAATCTGATTTAGCAAATATTGAATTAGCCAATATGTACAATATAAACATTCGTAAGTGTTTCCAAGTGGAGAAACAAGGATTATCAAGAGAATAAAAGCTCTAAGCCAAATACAATTCACTATGTCCTATCTGATTTAGACAAAGAGCTTATTAGGGTTGTTCGTACGCTAACATGGATGGAGCTAGATGATTTGGGTGTTTGTGTATTATGCCTGAAGAATGGGGGACTAAACACAATTTTAGTTTTAAATTCTGTACTATATGTGGTTCTTTTTTTACTCATTTTTTTACCCCTCTTTTGTATAATCAAATTTTACTTACAAGGAATAAGACTTTCTAAAAAATTGTTTGTTTTTCTTGAGGGGTTATACTCTCAACGTCTATCTGATCGTCTCTTAGCTCTTTTTCTCCGTATTTGATATGGAGCCTGCTCTCATAAAAGAATTTGATAAGCTCAGGGTCAAGTTCTCCGTCTTTTACCATAAAGCTCAGTATTTTCGCCACTTCGCTAAGTTTTTTTGCGCCTTTGTATGGACGGTCGGAGGCTGTTAAGGCTTCAAAGATGTCGGCTAGAGCCAATATTCTAGACTCTAAGCTTAGTTGTTCGGCGTTTAGTCCTTGCGGGTATCCTTTGCCGTTTAGCTTTTCGTGGTGTCCTCCGGCTATTTCAGGCACGCGGCGCAGTTTTTTTGGGAATGGGAGTTTGTCTAACATCTCTTTGCTCATTCTAGCATGGTCGTTTATTTTTTCCCGCTCCTCTTCGGTTAACGTGCCTTTTCTAATTGTAATATTTTTGACCTCGTCGTCCGTTAATAGTGGTTTTTCTACCCCATCCTCTATCCACACTCTTTTTGCAATATCGTGGACGCGCGCTATTTTCTCATCCGCCATAAATTCGCCACCGATATTTGCCGCCTCCAAAAAGCGCATATCATCTTCTATCGCCGCTAGTTTTTGCCTATAAGCGTCTTCAAGCTTATCCACCCAGTCGTGAGTCGCCCCTTCGCGCTCGTATGCGTATTGTTGCTCAAGATACTCTATTTTTGCGTCTCGTTTTAGAGCTTCAAAACGTGTTTTTATCACATGAATTCTGTCGTATATGGTTTCTAATTTTGTGGCTTTATCTACGATATATTCAGGGGTTGTTATTTTGCCTATGTCATGCATAAGAGCCGCAATACGTAGCTCGTTTAGTTGGTCGTAGCTGTATTTTACGTCTTTATAGTAGCCGTTTGTGTTGGCGTTTAGAGTATCGGCGATCAGCATCGTAATTTCCGCTACTTTGCGCACGTGACCTCCGGTGTATGGAGATTTGGCGTCGATGGCGGAGGCGATGCTTTTGATGAATGATTCGAGTAGATTTCTAAGGTCGTTAATCAGTTTTGCATTTGTAATAGCGACTGCGGCTTGAGAGGCTAGGGAGGTGGTGGATTTTTCATCGTCTTTTGAAAACGCTATCGTCTCTCCTGTTTGAGGCTCTTTTCTGTTTAGGAGTTGACAGACGCCGATTACTTCGTTTTCATAGTTTTTCATAGGAATTACTAGCATTGATTGGGAGCGATACCCTGTGCCTTGGTCAAACTTTTTTGTACCCTCAAAGTTAAATCCAGCGGCGGTGTATACATCTTCTATGTTGATAAGCCGCCCATCCAGCGCACATAGAGCCGCAACCATCTCTTTATTTTGTGAGCCGTCCGCTTTGTATAAAGCCAGGGGCGGCCAAGTGATTTCCCCCATAGTTCCACCCATTTTGATATTAAGAGAGTCGGTTTCTACGACGGTAAATTTGAGTTGTTTTTCGTCATCTGTCATTAGATACAACGTTCCTGCGTCGGCGTTTGTAAAGTTTTTCGCCTCTGTCAATATCATCTCAAGTAGTTTATTTAGATTATTCTCCGCCGAAAGTGCCGCACCGATTTCATTTAGTTTTTGGATATGATCGGCTTGTTTTTGGGCAAAGGTGTGAACCTCTAGGAGTACGCGACGTACAAAATCGTCAACTTCTTTGTTTTCTGAAAAGCTGTTTTCTTCGTATTCCATCTTTCTTTGCCTCATATTATGCGGCTATGAGCTAAACTCTTTTGAAGATAGCCGCTACTTAATTTTGTATCAAATTTTACTATTTTTGTATAAAAATCATCTTTTTTATGTAGCTAGACTTTAGTATGACTTTTAAGCCTAAATTAGCAAAAATTTCACATAATAATTACTAATTTTAAAAAATAGCGGAGATGTAATGTTTTTTCAAAAAGAGATGGCTTATAAAGAGCTTATAATCCGTATGGTTGTTGTGTCATTGGTTCTTAGTATAGTTTTGGGAATTATAGCAAGTTTTTATCTGAAAAACAGAGTAGTAAATGAAATTGTGCGAAATGACGCAAAAAAAACAAGCGAACTTGTTTTTCAAGGGCTTTATGCGGCTATGGCAAAGGGTTGGAATAAGGACGATTTGCAAGGAATTGTGAAGAGATTCAATAAGATAGAGCCGAATATGACGGTAAATATCTATAGAAGCGAAGGCGTTGCGGCGCAATTTGGCGATATAAAAAGAGATAAAGTCGCAAGAGAGATGGATTTGGATGTAAAAAAGGCTCTAAAAGGAGAAGAGCTTTTTATGACAAATGAAGACAGTACGATTAGGTATCTCTATCCGATTTACGTCAAAGACGAGTGTATAGCGTGCCATATAAGTGCTAAAGCCGGCGAGATAAACGGAGTTATAGATATTTCATATCCGATAGACAAAGTTAAAGTGTCGCTCTCATTGATGCTAAACTCGTTTTTAATCTTTTTTGCAATATTGATCGCCGCAATATTTGTAATGCTATATTTTAATCTTAACAGGCTTTTGGTGAGACCAATAGAGCTATTTATCGACAATATACGAGAGATAATTTATAAAAACGACCTTACGACAAGAGTGCATATTGATACGCAAATCAAAGAGGTTAAAAATATTGAGACGTTTTTTAACAAACTCCTTGGCAGCTTGCAAGAGTATTATGAGAGGTTAAAAGAGCTCTCCGACAAAGACTTTCTTACAAAACTCTATAACCGCAGAAAATTTGAGGAGTTTTTGGAGTATGAGATAGGTAGGGCGGGTAGACATGGATACAGCTTTTGCGTGGTTATGGTAGACCTTGACAACTTCAAATTTATCAATGACACATACGGACACCCTACTGGCGACCTTGTACTGAAAGAAGCGTCAACGATATTTCACAACAATCTACGTCGTTGTGACATCGTAGCCAGAGTCGGCGGCGACGAGTTTGCCGTAATTTTGATAGAGACGGACGAGAAAGAAGGTATAGATAGTATCAATAGGCTAAAAGACGCACTAACCAGCGCCGACATAGCGATTCCAAACGGAAAAGTGCGCATTACAGCAAGTTTTGGGCTTATAGAGTTTCCAAGACAGGCGAGAGAGCTAAAAGAGTTGATGACGGGCGCCGACATCGCAATGTATAAAGCAAAAAAAGCTGGTAAAAACACATTAGGACTTTCAGAAGAAGACGATGCATTTTTGTCGGCTGAAATATTCAAAACAGGTGAATTTATCAAACAAGCGATAGATGAAAATAGACTTCTACCGTTTTATCAGCCGATAGTAGACACGCAAAGCGGAGAGCTATACGCTTATGAGGTTTTAGCCCGTATTAAAGAGAAAGACGGCGAGGGTTATATTGGAGCTTCGCAGTTTATCGAAATCTCAGAACATCTAAATATAACGCGTCAAATAGACAAAGTAATTTTGAGAAAAGCGCTTAAAGATAGACAAAAAAGTAAAAATCCAAATATATATCTATTTTTAAACCTTTCAAGCAAGGCGTTTCACGACGAGGAGTTTATTAAAGATACCCTGCATATTTTGGATGAAGCGGGATGCGGACAAAATAGCAATATCGTACTTGAAATTACCGAGAGAGAAGCCGTGCCAAATATCACAGAGTTTATACCGCTGATAGAGCAGATGAAAAAATATGACATAAGATTTGCGCTTGACGACTTTGGCTCCGGCTTCTCATCATTCCTTTATCTAAAATATATGGATGTGGATATAGTAAAAATAGACGGAGCTTTTGTCAAGAATATAGCCGCAAACTATAAAGACGAAGTCTTTGTGCGCCATATTCACGAGATAAGCCGCGAGTTTGGCAAAATAACGGTCGCTGAGTATGTGGAAGATGAAGAGACGTTGGAGATTCTCAAAAAAATAGGCGTTACGTTGGTTCAGGGGTTTTATATGGGCGTTCCAATGATGAGTATAGAGTAGTGAAAACTGCAAAGGTACGGCATCTTTGCATTATTGGAAGTTGTTGCGTTTTTAGCTTTAAGCTATGAGATGTGAGAGAAGATTGATAGGCATTACAGGCAAAATTTTGAGTATCTAGCCTTAAGTTATGAGTCTATATTTTTAAACTATAAGAATATTTTTGAAGCTTTATTTTGTTCCGTAGTTGATGATAATGAGACGGTGCCTATGTTTACAATTTCAGCGGCGCCTAGATTAAGGCAAAATACATACAATAAGATAAATTTTAAAATCTCTATTTTTTTCATAGCGCAAATTATACCTAAAAAAGGAATCAAAGTTGCTGTAAAACTTGTAAAAAGTATAGTTTTTTAAGGTAATATAAGTCTTCAATTGAAAGCGCGAGGTTTTACAAAACTATTACGCTAAAAACCTAAGGAGTGTGAGATGAGCTTAATATCTTCTAGTTTGGGTTCTAATTTTGGTTTGGATTATGCTAAATATCAAGCCGCTAAAGAGAGCGGAGGGAATTTTTTGGATTTTTTGCTCTCTTATGACCCTGTAAAAAGCGAAAATAGCGACGAAAGTCAGTTTGACTCTCTTTTTTCCTCGGATAGTCTTCTTAACGTTTTATCTCCAAAAGCGATTAGCGCACTTGACGCAAACAACTCATTGGATGTATTTGGCTCAAAAAATGAGAATGAAGACTCGTTTTTGATGATGGACGCACAAGTAACAGCTCTGAAAACAAAGCTTTTGGAGGCTTTTAAAACTAGGTATGAAACAAGCGAAAAAGATGAAACAGTAAAAGCCGCCAAAATAGCCACATTGTATAGCGACATCGCTTCTGTCAAAACGCCCACTAGGCTGCTTGGCGTTAATTTTAAAAATTTATTTTAGTTTAAGTAAAATAAGCATAGATAGGCTTTCATACTAAAAATCAGGCGACAACCAAACAATCTCAGCTACTCTACTCCCCCGCATTCATGCGGGTACTTTAGGGGGTTGCAAGGGACATTTATGTCCATGCCGCTTATACGGGCTTTGCTCGCACAAGCGTGTAACATCGGTAAAAAAAAGAGGCAAAATGCACGACGACGATTTGGACATTAGCGAAGACGAGCTAGAGCAGAGTCTTGAGATACTAAGAAAAGATAAGGCTTATAGCGCCGAAGAGATACTGATAGACTACTCTGGTCTTCTTGATATGCAGATAGAGTGTATAGCATATCTTGGAGGAACCGAGATAGAGCTTGCTGAGATGCTAAAACTTCATAAGGGCTCTATAGTAGATCTTAAAAAACCAGCCGGAGAGTCTGTGGAGATTATAGTAAATCAAAGAATCGTTGGAAAAGGCGAGATAATGGTGTATGAAAAAAACTTAGCGATTAGGGTAAATGAGATACTTGACTCTAAAACTGTTATTGAGTATTTTTCTAAAGAGAGGTAGATGAGAGCTTTAATTCTTTTTTGTATCATAGCGTTAAACGTTTTTGCCTCAAATCTTGTTTCTATGTCTGTAAGCGAAAAAAGCGAAGCGGTGGAGATAAATATTGTACTGGATTCGGTATTTAACGGGCGTATAGAGCAAAATGCGTCATCTCAAACCATAACGCTTAAGTTTTCAAACATTGTGGCTCCCTATATAAAAGACGCACCTCTATCGCAAAATCAGGTCGCCTCTCGCGTTGTTATGTTGCCAGATGGAACAAACGGTGCGCAACTCACAATTACAACAAAGCAAGAGGTTGTTTTGGAAGCTCTTAAAAACAGCGATGGATACAAGTTGCAACTAAAGCTAACGCCAAAAAACGCAAATTTGCCAATAGGCGAGGCAAGTGTAGAGAAAATGCCGGAGTCAATTAAAACACCGATTCCAGCATCTGAGATCGAAAACGATATAGGTTGGCGATATGTTGTTGTTGTGTCATTTTTACTGTTTTTGGTGGCGATTGCTCTTTATCTCAAAAAAAAGCTTTTGAACGGCGACCTAAAAAGCGTACTATCTTTGCAAAAAGCTCCAACTCCAGATATAAAAGAGACTAAGTTACAGATAGTGACGCAAAGCTCTTTAGATCCAAGTAATAAGCTTATGCTTGTAGAGTGTAGCGGTATTAGATATTTACTATTAGTCGGCGGCACTAATCTTGTAATTGACAGATATTGCGAAAAAGAGCATGATGTGCAAAGCGAAGAGTTTAAGCGGATGTTGGCTGAAAATGAGAGAAAACTAACAGAGTTTCTAAAGCCTCAAAAACAACCAGAGCAACCGCTATCAACCTTTGAAGAGTATCGTATAAAAGCCGAAGGGGACATTTAGCGGCTAACATTGCGCACGTCAACTCTCTCTTGCGAATGCGGGCAAGCTTTGGGTGACTGCAGGGGGTGTTTATGTTCCCGCCGCCAACACGGGCTTGCTTGGTGGGAGTTTTACTCCGCCACATGTCCGTATTAGCGTATAACATTAAATGCGGGAGCTAACTATGGAGTGTTCTGTCTGCGGTGGTCAAAATAGAGAAGAGTCAAATTTTTGTGTTAGTTGCGGTTCTGCGTTGCAAAACGTTTGCTTTGTTTGTTATGCAAAAGCTGAGACTAGCGACGCATACTGCTCTAATTGCGGGTATAAACTGCCAAGTGCGCAAACGACAAAGATACAACCACATCTTGTTAAAAGCGAAGTTGCAAAAATAAGTCAACATAAAGAGCATAGCGACGACGCTCTAATCTCTGAACGTAGAACGGTTACGGTTCTGTTTGCGGATCTATCAGGTTTTACCGCTATGAGTGAGAAGTTAGACCCCGAAGAGGTTACAACTATCATGAACAACTGCTTGCAAATAATGGGCGATACTGTGACTTCTTATGAGGGGTATATAGACAAATTTATCGGCGATTGTATTATGGCTTTGTTTGGAGCCCCTACAACTCATGAAAATGACCCTGAGCTTGCCTTAAGAGCGGCTTTGGAGATGAGTAAAAAGATAGAAGAGTACAACAAAAAACTTCCACTAAAACTAGAAAAACCGCTAGGGCTTCATATCGGAATCAATACGGGGCTTGTCGTAGCCGGAAAAATAGGTTCGGACGCTCGTATGGACTATACCGTCATGGGGGATACGGTAAATCTAGCTTCAAGGCTTGAATCAAATGCGGCAAAGGGGCAGATATTTGTCTCAGCCTACACACACAATCAAACAAAAAATCTATTTGAGTTTATCGAGCAAGAGCCTATTATGGTTAAGGGAAAAAGAGAGCCTGTGGCTGTTTTTGAGGTTGTGAGAGTCCTTGACGTCTCAGAGGTAAAGTCAACCTCTATGTCGGATATACCTCTTGTCGGTCGCGCAAAAGAGATTGAGTCTTTATCTATTAGCGTTGAAAGATTGTTGCAAGGCGAGGGGCAAACAATATTTTTAATATCCGATCCAGGTTTTGGAAAGAGTCGTATTCAAGCGGAGCTAAAAAATAAGTTCAGACAAAAAAATACACAAATAATAGAGGGCAGATGCCAATCGTATGGTAAAAACATCGCATACCACACTTTTATAGAGATATTTAGACGAATGTTTGCGATTGACGCAGACGATTTGGCTCCGACCGTATCGGAAAAACTGACGGACGGTCTACCGCTTTTAATAGGCGAAGATAAAGACGTTTTATCAGGGGAAGCTAAAAAAGCGATTACTTTTATATGTAGAGGCGCTTGCTATGCACTATTTTGAGGCTGGGGAGTTAAAAGAAGCGTACTATTTTAGCGTTCAAAGTGCGATAAAGGCAAAAGCGGCGTACTCTAACGAATCGGCGGCAAAGTTTTTTGAACAAGCTATTAATGTAGGTTCTCATCTTGAAAATCCAGACCCAACCCTGTCTAAGGTGCACCAAGATTACTCTGAGGTGTTGGAGTTGCTGGGATACATGGAGTCGGCTATCGTTTCGTGGGAGCAAGCTTGGAAGCGCCGCTGCACTCTTGGCAAAAGGACGTTTATATGCGGATATAGGCAGGCTTGGCGAGGCGCAAAACGCTCTGCTTTCTGCGTTAAGCGACTTTAAAAATATGAATTCGCTTCGCAAAGCCGCCGCTACACTAATATTGTTAATTAATGTTTTGCTGGATAAAAAAGAGCTAGAAGAGGCGTATGTATATATTGAAGAAGCTTTGAGTATATCGAGAGAGAACGGGTTTTTATCCGAGGAGGGTAAAAGTGTTCACTTGTTTGCAAGAGCCTTAAGACAAGAGGGTAGGACACCTGAGGCTAAGGCTAAGTATGAAGAGACTATAGAGATATTTAGTAAGCTAGGCAGAGATAAAGAGGTTTTAAGCGTGAAAAAAGAGCTTGAGACGTTAGGGGAAGTTTGATTTGTTGATAGATACGCATTGCCATTTGGATGATACAAGATATTTTGAGGATATAGAAGAGGTTTTGGCGCGCTCTTTTGAGGTGGGAGTAAATGGATTTATTGTTCCCGGGGCCGGCCCAAAAGATTTACCAAGAGCTATAGAGCTCTCAAAAAAGTATGAAAACGTATATTTTGCCGTTGGTGTTCACCCTTATCACGCCGCAGAGTTTTGCGAAAAAGATTTTGAAATGAGCATCAATCCAAAGTGCGTGGCGATAGGCGAATGCGGACTTGATTATTATAGGTTGCCCGATGATGAAGAGGGAAGGCAAAAAGAGAAAACGCTACAAAAAGATATTTTTATCGCTCAAATAGAGATTGCAAAAAAGCTAAATAAGCCGCTTATTGTGCATATTAGAGACGCTAGCGAGGATAGCAAAAAAATACTCGTTGATATGGGGGCGGGCAGAGTCGGAGGAGTTTTGCACTGTTACAATGCGGATTCAAATCTCTTGGAGCTTGCAAAATACGGGTTTTATTTTGGCATTGGCGGAGTTCTTACATTTTCAAATGCAAAAAAACTTGTAGAGGTATTGCCAAAAATCCCGCTTGAACGACTACTATTTGAGACAGACGCACCATATCTTACACCTATGCCTCATCGCGGCAAACGAAACGAACCCTCATACATGCCGCTAATCGTCAAAAAAGCCTCAGAGCTACTTGGCGTAAGCAAAGAGAGACTGTGCGAAATCTCTACTGAAAATGCAAAAAGGTGTTTTAGATTATAAAATCCACTATTTGTTTTGCGCCGCCAGTATCAATAATATCTCTTAAAGAGACGGATACATTTTTAATTTTTTCATTGTCGTTTATGATGTTTAGTATATCTTGCGCCGAGACGTCATTTTGATTTTTATAAAATGCGGCGTTTCTATCCGCTAAATATTTTGCGTTAAACTCTTGATGGTTTGCCGCAGCGTGTGGGTATGGAATAAAAAAAGCGGGGAGTCTATGCGCACAGAGTTCAAATAGCGTTCCAGCTCCGCTTCTTGCGACCGCAAAATCCGCTTTTGCCACTTTCTCTTGCAAAGAGTCGCTAAAACCAAATACATCCGCTTTTATCCCAAGCTTTTGATACTCTTTTTGTATCTCTTCAAAGTTTTTTACGCCTGTTTGATGAATAATAGCAATATCCATTTCATGTAGCGTCGGGGCTAACTCTAGCGCTAGAGAGTTTATTTTTGCGGCGCCTTGAGAGCCGCCCAAAAATATTATAGACTCAATCTTCTCTCTATCTCTGGCTAGCTCAAAGCATCTTGCCGATACAGGATAGTCTCTTGAGGGGGAAGCGTCTGCAAAAGAGCTAAAAACAGCTTTTGCAAAAGGGGCGGAAATCTTGTTTAACGCCCCTTGTACAGCGTTTTGTTCGTGAATATAGAGTTTTTTTCCTGTAATTATCGCCGCCAATACAAGAGGAGCGGCGCTGTACCCGCCGACGCTGACAACCGTATCTATCCGCTCATGTTTTAGCGTTTTTATAGCTACTGCAATATTTTTTATTACACTGATTATTGCGCTTAGTTTTGATAACCCTTTTTTGTTTACGACGCCTTTTGAATCTAAAAATATCTTTTTGCAAAAACCATCGTCGTTTTCAAACCACGCCTTATCTTGACCGCTACTTGAGCCGACAAATATCGGTTTTATATCCCTAGCGTTAAGCTCCTCTTTCAGAGCCCTCGCTATCGCCAAATGCCCGCCTGTTCCGCCGCCCGTTATCGCTATCATTTATGAACCCTTTGAATAAAACAAGTCTATCAAGAGCGGCAAGCCGCGAGAGCCGTCTGCTGAAGACCTCATTTTGGGCTTTGCTCAAAATGTGAGAAATTAATCATATTTTAGCCCTTTTGCTTATCATCAGCGCCATTCCAACAGCTATGCACAGCGATATTAGTGAGCTACCGCCATAGCTGATAAACGGAACCGTAATACCTTTAATCGGCATAACGCCGCTAATTCCTAAAGCGTTCATCAAAAACTGAACGCTAATCATTGTAGCAATACCAACACAAAATAGATAAAACACAGGGTTTTCGCTTCTGTTTGCTATTCTAAAGATTCTATGAACTATCGCAAGAAGTAAAAAGCTAATTACAAAAGCCCCTATAAATCCGATTTCCTCGATAATGCCGGCAAGCACAAAGTCGGTGTGTACGTCGCTTACATATCCTAGTTTAAAAATTCCATTTCCAAGACCTTGCCCAAAAATACCGCCGTTATGTATAGCGTTTAGAGATTGCGTCGCTTGATACGCCTCTTCTATCTCATTTTTTTCAACCCTTAGGTATTCAGACATAAAAGCGGGAAGGGTGGAGAGTATATAGTCTTGAACCCCCGCCCACCATTGTAGCACCTTGCCAAGTCTATAACTAGAAAATATGATAAACGCTACAGCTCCAGCGGCTCCGGCAACTATAATGCTTAAAAATAAGTTGAAGCTACTTCCTGCAAAGAGCAGTATGATGGCGAGTGTCGCACATATTACTATCGCCTGCCCCAAATCGTTTTGCATAACGACTATAAGAAAACAGGATACCGCCAAAACCACAACGTATGGAAAAAAGATTTTTATTTCATGGGTTAGGCTATGCTTTTCGTCTTTGTAGTAAAACTTTCTACTAAAACTCCAAGCCAAAAAATATATAAAGCCGACTTTAAAAAACTCAACCGGAGATAAGTTTGTCACCCCTATATTAATCCATCTTTTCGCACCGTTAATCATCGGCACTACCGAGGACGGAAGCAGAGGCATAGCCGCCATTATTAGCAAAAATAGAATAAACAAAGACATTCCTATCTTTGATATTGCCGTTTCGGGATTTAACTTTGAGAGAATTCCCATTATGAAAATCCCAAGTACGGCCGCAAAAAGCTGTTTTATCAAAAACGATAGTTTTAGGTCGTTGTTGATAGATAGGTATACCGGCAAAGAGTATGAGAAAATAACGCCTATTGTAATGGCGGCGACCGTTAGGGCAAAAAGTTTTTTATCTACCATCAAAGCGTCAACTTTTTTATTTGATTTTATCCGATTCGGGCTTAATGGCGCTAAGCCGCTTAAGTTAGCTGTGTTATATGGCAGATTTTTTGTATCCAGATATTAATGAATATATGACCCCAAAAAGTGGAATGCTCTTTGCATTAACTAAGTAAAATTTTGGGGGTTGCAAGATGATGTTTGATAGTCCTTTTTCGATGGGTAAAGCCAGCGAGTTTATGCATTCCGCACTTAATGCGAGAGCCGTCAGACAGGATATGATCTCTTCAAATATAGCAAATGTCGATACTCCGTATTATAGACCTAGGGATTTGAATTTTGAAGACGTCATGAAAAAAGAGGCGAATAAAACTTTTGCAGGCGCAAAAGAGCCGATTCTTGAGTTGGCTCAAACGGTTGGTAATCACTTAGGCTCTATGGACGATGCGGGCAATACGAAGCCTACGACATTTTTTAGAGACGGACATATGGCAAGAAATGACGGAAACAGCGTAGACCTTGATGTAGAGATGAGCGAGATGAATAAAAACTCAACAATGTATAGTGCGCTTATTAGCGCTTACAAGAAAAACGGTTCTATCTTTAGCTCTGTTATAGACTCAAGCAAAGGCTTGTAATTAATTTAAGGATTCAAAATGGCTTTTTTAAATTCGTTCGATATAAGCGGGTACGGGCTTTCCGCACAAAGATTTAGACTAAATCTGATAAGCTCAAACATAGCAAATGCAAACACTACAAGAACCGACGAGGGCGGTCCTTATAGAAAACAGAGCGCAATTTTTAAAGCTGTAGATTTTGAAAAACATTACAACAAAGAGTTGGAGAAAAATTCAAACTTTCATGAGTATGAAAATCCGTTAGATGAGAAGATAGGGCTAAATAATAAAGCAAAACCGCCGATTATGAGCGTGATAGTAGATAAAGTAGTGCGAGATGACAGCGAACCTATGCTAAAATATGAGCCGAACCATCCAGATGCGAATCAACAAGGTTATGTTGCGTATCCAAATATTAATCCAGTTATAGAGATGTCCGATTTAGTTGAAGCTACAAGGGCATATCAGGCGAATGTTGCGGCTTTTCAGAGTGTTAAAGGTATGGCTACAAGTGCCATAGATATGTT
This sequence comes from Helicobacter cetorum, assembly GCA_022729705.1. Classification (GTDB taxonomy): domain Bacteria; phylum Campylobacterota; class Campylobacteria; order Campylobacterales; family UBA6016; genus UBA6016. Next base: position 24,273 of record DZAX01000015.1, read on the forward strand.
AAGAGCATAGTAAGGAGTTTAAAATGGCAGATTTATTAAATAAAGTAGGAAGTATTATAGAGCCTTCCATGTTGGGTGCTTCACAAGTAAAAGCACCGCCGGCAAGTAGTTTTTCTTTTTCTGATACACTAAAAGGAATTCTTGACTCAACTAACGCTGAGCAGAGGACTTCCGATAGAGCAATGGCTGATTTGGCTACAGGAGACGTAAAAGATCTTCATCAAGCGGCAATTGCGATAGGTAAGGCGGAGCTAAGCATGAAAATGATGCTAGAGGTAAGAAATAAAGCGATTTCAGCATACAAAGAGATTTCAAAAACTCAAATGTAGTGTTGGGCAAATAGGTCTTTAATGAGTTCAAAAGCGGGCAAGATATTAGGCTTATTTGCTATTCTTACTATCGGGTTTATACTGTTTTTAGTTAGGGTATTTGACATTACAACCTCCGATAGGTTTCAGGTCAATCTAATAAAAAAAGAGACAGACACCCCTTTGCGTGGGGAAATATCCTCAGCGGACGGGTATAAAATTGCAAACAGCAAACAGACATACTCCGTAGCCGTAAACCCCGAAAACATAAAATCAGATCAATATAATCTTTTTATAAAACTTTTTACCATTTATTCAGGTCTCAATGAAAAAGAGCTAAAAGCTATGCTTAAAGGAGACAAGAGGGTTGTCTTATTAAATAGCGCAGACGCGAAAACAGCGAGAAACTTTCGGCAACTATCAACCACTTTGGATAGAATGAAAATCTTTACCCCAAAAAAAGTAGGCGGCAAATACTATCGATATGGTTTGGAGGTTTTGGAAAACGAGTTTTTGAGAAACTATCCGTACGGAGACTCTTTAGAACCGGCTCTAGGCTATGTGCAAACCGGTGGTATGAGCGGTCTTGCGGGCGTGGAAGGCTTCTATGAAAAAAGTATATCCGCCGAAAGACCAGGGTTTACTCGGGGGTATAAAGACGTAGGCGGGAATCTTATTTTAAACGCCAAGCTTGATAAGATAGTAAAAAGCGACGGCCTAAACTTAAAGCTAAATATCGATGTAAAACTTCAAAAGCAGATTGAACATATTGTAGATAGTTTCAAAAATAGTCTTGAGGCTGATGAGATTATCGCCTCTGTTTTGGATAGTTCTACAGGTAGGGTTATTGGTTTGGCGTCTTCCAATAGATATGCTCCAAGCAACATCCCAAAAAGCTCTGTTTCCGCCATGAAAATAAACTCTATCCAGTATGTATATGAGCCTGGCTCCACCCTCAAGCCATTTGTTTTTGCGTTATTGCTTGAATCTGGAAAAGTAAATCCTACCGAGATAGTCAAGGGCTACAACGGCAGAATGCAGCTTGGCGGTAAAATAATTACAGACGAGCATAAAGCTTTGTATATGAGCGCCGAAGAAGGTATTGTTTTTTCAAGCAATATAGTAATGGCGCAGCTTGCACAAAGACTTGGGGCTGTTGAGTATTATGATGGGCTTTCGAAGTTTGGCTTTGGTAAAAAAAGCAATATAGATATGCTCTATGAGCTAAAAGGCAATCTTCCCGAAAAGTCTTCACTATCTCATGAGATATACAAAGCTACGGCTTCTTATGGGTACGGGCTTAGGGTGAATTTTATGCAAGTAATGGCCGGATACAACATTTTTAACAATGAAGGTAAATATATCACGCCAAAGCTAGCAGATTCTCTATACTCCGATAGCTACAGACAAAAAATTACGCCAGACGAAGAGCGTCAAGTAATATCGTCAGATAGCGCATATAAGATAAAAGGTATATTAAAAAAAGTTGTCGAAAAAGGTACGGGCGTTGGAGCTGCAATAGAGGGGTTAGATATTGGCGGCAAGACGGGGACGGCTCATATAGCCAAGGGTGGTGGATATGTCAGACTCTTTAACAGCTCTTTTTTTGGCTTTGCGAATGATATGCGATCTAAATACACGATAGGAGTATTGGTTATCCAACCAAAAAAAGAGCATTTTGGTTCGATGACCGCCGTTCCGGTATTTAAGGGAGTAGTTTCAAATATGGTAAAGAGCGGTCTTCTTAAGCCTTATGCCACGTCGCTAGATAGCACTACAAAAGCGATAGAGGATGTTAAACGCTAATATGTAAGTTTTAAATTATCTACTTGTTTTCAATCTCCGCTTCCTTTTTTTTTGGCTCTTTTGCATTGATAAATTTTATAAGTTGGTCGATAGAGGCTGGAAACTCCTCAAGATTTTTTAGTCCCGCCTCAAATACAAATGCGGAGCTTTTGGCATCTGGCAACGCTCTGTGATGGACGGAGTCGCCTAGTCCAAGCTCCTCTTTGAGAGCTTTGAGGCCATATTTTGAGGCTTTGAGTGTTTTTTTTGCAAAGTCTAATGTACATATTTTTCTGTTGAGAATCGGTCCTAGGTTGTACTTTTGAAAACTTCTTGACAAAAAGCTGAAGTCAAAATCGGCGCTATGTGCGCAAAAAATAGAGTCGCCCAAAAACTCTTTAAAGCTTTTTAATACAACTTTTTCAACTTTTCCAGTTTTGAGGAGTTCTAGCGTAAGCTCTGTAATGTCCGCTATGTTTTGTGGTAGTCTCTCCGCATAGATAAGTTCGTCAAAAGAGCCTACAATTTCGCCGTTTTTGTATTTGACGGCGCCTATCTCTATGACCTGTGAATTTCTAGGGTTTGAACCGTTGGTTTCAATATCCACAAAGCAAAATACAGCGTCTCTTAGGGGTGTATGAGACGTGCTCAAAATAAAGCTTCCGCTATCCTCTTTTATCGGCATTCCACACGCTCTTAGCGCTTCTATCAATGTATCGGGCGACAATTCGCCAAATCCAAGTTTTTTTGAAAAATTAATAATCTCATTATGCTCTATAGGAAACTTTTCAAAAAAACTCTCCAACTCTCTGACACTATTCATTTTGGTCCTTTTTAAACAGACGCTATTATAGGTATTTAAAGTTAATTTTTGTCTTATTTTGATAGTATAACTTAAAATTTTATATATTTAAATGTAAAGGATAGTGTTTTGATATTAGTGATGAGCCCTGAGGCAACAAAAGAAGAGATAGAGTCGGCCGCCGCCCAGATAGGAAACTGGGGACACAAAGTAAGCATTACAATGGGTGAGGAGCAGACGATTATAGGAATTATAGGCGATAAGAGAGATTTGGCGGGAAGAGCCCTAACCGCTTTGGATGGAGTTGAAAAAGTACTTGAAGTGTCAGCTCCATATAAACTTGCAAGTAGACACTTTCATCCGGACGATACGATTATCGACATAAGAGGCGTCAAAGTGGGCGGCGGACACAAAGCTTTTATGGCGGGACCTTGTTCTGTTGACACATACGAGACGTTGATACAGATAGCAAGGGCTGTTAAGGCGGCTGGAGCAAATATGTTAAGAGGCGGTGCGTTTAAGCCGCGCACTAGCCCTTATACATTTCAAGGCGGCGGCGAAGACGCTCTTAAGATGCTTGCAGACGCAAGAGATGAGACTGGACTACCGATAGTAACCGAGCTAATGAGCGAAAGAGATATAGACGTTATTTGCAAATACGCCGACGTTATTCAGCTTGGCGCTAGAAATATGCAAAACTTTTCGCTGTTAAAAGAGGTTGGTAAGCTTGGTATGCCGACGCTTCTAAAAAACGGTATAGCAAGCACGATTCAAGAGCACTTAATGAGTGCTGAGTATTTGATGAGCGAGGGCTTAAAAGATGTTATGATGTGTCTTAGAGGCACAAGAGGCTATGAGACGGCTCTTAGAAATGCAATGGATGTAGCGCAAGTGCCTCTTTTGAAGACGTTGACGCATCTTCCTATTATCATAGATCCTAGCCATGCGGCGGGCAAAAGAGAGTATGTAATGGCTCTTGGATATGCGGGAATGGCGGCTGGAGCCGACGGCTTTAATATCGAAGTTCACCCAAATCCAAAATGCGCTCTCTCTGATGGCGAACAAGCGTTGTTGCCTAATGATTTTGAGTACTTCATGAAAAAAATAAAAAATCTTGACCCTTGGAATCAAAAAGAGTGGTCTGATATGGCTCACAAGATTTAATGGTACGCCATGACGAACAAAGTCCGTCAATGGCTACGCTAGCGCTAAGCCGCTAAAGCTAGCCGCCTTGGGCGGCAGATTTTTAAAGATGGTGCAATTTTCTTTTTTATTGTAAAAAACTCTCTACTCTTCTTATGGTTTCATCTTTTCCAACTATCGCAATCAACTCATTTATAGACGGGCTTTGTGTGGAGCCTGTGAGGGCTATTCTGATAGACATTCCAAGCTTTGGCATTTTCACTCCGCGAGCCGCCAAAAATTCGTCTATTACTGTTTTAAATCCATGTTCGTCGCTTGCGTCTGTAGATTTTAACGCCTCTGCAAAATCTCTAAGAATAGCTTTTGCCTCGTCGTTAATATTTTTCGTGACTGCGGCTTCGTCGTAGCTTGTCGGCGCTTTTGTCATTGTGTTGATTGTGGCTCCAAGCTCTATAAGCGTTTTTGCTCTCTCAAGAGCGTTTTTAAACAGTAACTCTTCGTTCGCGCCAAACTCTGCGCAACCAAAATCAGCCAAGAGCTCTTTTAGTTTTGAGATAGGCGTTTTTTTGAGCTGTTCGCCGTTTATCCAGTTTAGTTTTTCAAGGTTGTATTGGCTTGCTGATTTGTTGATACCGCTTGGGTCAAAGAAGGCTAGCATCTCATCCATCGTAAATAGCTCCTGATCGCCATGAGACCACCCAAGTCTTACTAGAAAGTTTAGAAGTGCCTCCGGCAAGTAGCCGAGCGTTTTATACTCCATCACATCCGCCGCACCGTCTCTTTTTGATAGTTTTTTGCCGCCCTCTCCAAGTATCATAGGCACATGATAAAATTTTGGGATTGTAAAGCCGAGAGCTTCGTACAGTATTATCTGTTTTGGCGTATTGCTGGTATGGTCATCACCCCTTATAACCTCTGTCACGCCCATCAAAGCGTCGTCTATTACGACAACAAAGTTGTATGTCGGCGTGCCATCCGAGCGAGCGATGATAAAGTCGTCCATCTCTTTTGCTCCAAAACTGAGTTTGCCCTTTACGCCGTCGTCAAACTCTATAGCGCCGCTAAGCGGAGCTTTTATTCTCACTACAGGCTCTACGCCATCCACAGCGCTCATAACGCCATCCCTATATCTACCGTCGTATCTTGGCTGCTCTCCGGCGGCTTGTTGCGCTTCTCTTAGCGCCTCCAGCTCCTCTCTTGACATATAGCAGTGGTACGCCTTGCTTTCGTCCAATAACTGTTGCACATATTTTTTGTAAATATCAAATCTTTTTGATTGATACTCCACTTCTCCGTCATAGCTTAGCCCAACCCAGTCAAACGCTTCTAATATCGCTTTTAGAGCCTCCTCTGAGTTTCTGCTTAAGTCCGTATCCTCTATACGAAGCAAAAATTTTCCGTTATTTTTTCTAGCCCAAAGCCAGCTAAATAGAGCGGTTCGAAGTCCGCCTATATGTAGATATCCGGTAGGGGAGGGAGCAAATCTTGTAATTATCATTAAAGTTCCTAAGTTTTTTTACGAATTTTATCAAAATCAAGCGTAAACTCGCTTCCAAGCCCGACGTTTGAGCGGATAAAAAGACCTACGTTGTTTTCATCACAAAACTCTTTAACAAGAAAGAGCCCTATTCCTCGTCCCTCTTTTGTTCCATTTTCTTGATAGTAGCGGTCAAATATTTTTATAAGTTCGTCCTCGGCTATTCCGCAACCCTCATCTTTTACTTTGAGTGTTCCACTCGCAAAGCTAACCTCTACGATTTTGGAGCTTTGGCTAAACTTTAGCGCATTTGAAAGTAAGTTTGACAACGCTAGCGAAAACCCTTTTTTATCTATTGATAGAATCTCGTCTTCTATTGTAGTTTTGAGAAAAACCCCTTTTTTTGCATAGGCATCCTCGTGAATGGCTATCTCTTGTAAAATAGCGTCTTTTAGGCTAACGTCTATTTTTTGACTTAGTTTTGCCTCTTTTTTTGCAAAATACTCTAGATTTTCATATAGATTTAGCAACTTATCGCAAGCTAGTTCTATGCGTTGGCATCTTTTGAGGTCTGCGGTGTTTGCATTTTTTTTTAGCATTGCGGAGTTTGTTTTTATTGTGGCTACTGGGGTGTTTATCTCGTGCATGGTATCCTCTATCAAAAGCCTAAAATTTTTGATAGGAGATAGTGCGGATTCCATCAACTCGCCGGCGAAATAGATTGGCAATATGGTGGAAAAAATAAAAAGAGTACCAAAAAGTGCGTATTCAAACAGACCTATGCTCTCCAGTTTTGCTAGCAAAAAAACGGCTACGCCAAAGATAAAGCTATTCGCAACAGTTATAAGTATAGAAAAAAATAACAACTCTTTTTTAGCCCTCAAAACGGTAGCCGATTCCTTTTATATTTACGATAGAGTCTTTGCCTAAAAGTTTTTTTAGAGAGTTGATATAGACTCTTATACTTGCGTAACTAGGCTCTTTGGCGGCGGGCCAAAGCTCTCTTTCTATAGTCTCTATAGTGACAGTTGTGTTTTTATTTTTTACTAGAAGAGACAGAAGCTCTAGCTCTTTTTGGCTAAGATCTATATCTCCGTTTTTGTCGATTACTCTTTTTTTGTCGAGGTCAAAAAAGATACCGTTTCCAAGCTCAATATGTGCGCTTTTTTGCCCAAAAGAGTATCTTAGTTTTGATTTTATTCTGGCGATTAGCTCGCACGGTTCGCACGGTTTTCTGATAAAATCATCGCAACCGCCATCAAAACATTCAGAGGCGATTTTTGGAGATTTGTGGCTTGTGAGCATTAAGACGGGTTTATTGTCTCCAAAGGCTCTTAGCTCCCGTAAAAGCTCCATACCGCTTTTTGAGCCTAGATTAATATCCAAAAGATACAGATCAAAAACCTCTTGAAAGCTAGCCTCTAAAGCCTCCTCAAAGCTCTCAGTTTCTCTTATGACAAACCCCTCAAGCTCCAAAAACTCCGTAACGCTTTCACGAAATAGCAAATCATCTTCTACAAATAAGATTCTACTCAACGCTCGCCACTCTCCACTCGCAAGTTTCTCCCGCAAACATACAAACAACTTCCGTTTTTACATGTTTGCAGACTATTGGCGCCGTGCTTGCATACTTTTCTAGCGTAACTACTTTTTCAGGCGGCTTTATGCCGTAGATTGCTTGCGCATTGTCTGATATAAATTTTTGCAGATTTTCTAGTTTGTTGTGCGCTTCAAAGATTTCGACAAGTTTTGGAGCTAATATCGGAGCGCTAAATATTCCTGCCGGAGCTGAGGCGCTCTCTTTGGCTTCTCTTGGGTGCGGGGCGCTATCGGAGCCAAACATCACTTTGGCACCCGCATTTAGCGCCGCCTCCAATACCGCATCTCTGTGGTGTTCGGCTTTTACGACCGGTTTGCAATATAGATGAGGGTTTAGCTTTTCCCCCATTAAGTCGTCTACTGTTAGCGTCATGTGGTGTAAGGTAATGGTGGCGTAAATATTTTCATAATCCTCCACTAATCTTAAACCATCCTTGGTGCTTATATGCTCAAAAATAATTTTTAGCTTTGGAAATTTTTTCGCTATATATTCCAAAATCGGCAAAAAGTTTTGCTCTCTATGAAATAGATTATGGCTATGCGTCTCGGCGTGTACCGATAGAGGTATTTTGAGCGCCTCCATCGCTTTTAGCTGCGCCTCAAGAGAGTCTATGCTTTTTGCGCCCTCCTCTGAATTTGTCGTGACGCCCGCCGGATATAGTTTCATAGCGACGATATGCGCCGCCGCCTCTTCCAAAAAACTGTCGCTGTATTGCTTTAAAAACATTGTCATATATGGCAAAAATAGATGTGAGCCGCACGCCTCAAGAACTCTTTTGCGGTATGCGTGCAAAGCGTCTAACGTCGTAATCGGCGGTGCAATATTAGGCATTACAACTCCGCCGGCAAACACATTGGCGGAGTAGGGGGCTACAAGCCGAAGCATATCGGTGTCTCTTAGGTGAAGATGCATATCAAGTGGTGATATTAGCGAAAAAGTTTTCATTTAGTTTTTGCTCTCTTCAATGAGTGTATTTAAAGCGTTTTTGTAGGCTAGTAGCGTCTCTTCGCTACTCGCTTCAAATCTAGTGACAAGCACAGGCGTTGTGTTTGAAGCGCGAATCAATCCCCAACCATCCTCAAAGCTAACCCTTACCCCGTCGATATCGACTATATCTATAATTTTTGGTAGATACGCGGGCGGATTTTGCAACTTTGATTTTATCTTGTCGATAATACCAAACTTTGTCTCTTCACTTACTTTAACTTTTATCTCGTCTGTTGAAAAAAGATGCGGCATACTCTCCATCTGCTCGTTTAAGTCTACGCCGTTTTTGATAAGCTCCAAAACTCTCATTGCGACATATACAGCGTCGTCAAATCCAAACCACTTGTCGTTAAAAAATATATGCCCACTTACCTCGGCGGCAAAGTCGGCTCCCGTTTCTTGCAATTTTACTTTTAGATTGCTATGCCCTGTTTTGTACATGATAGTCGAGCCTATTTTGTTTATCTCGTCATACATTACTTTTGAGCATTTGACTTCGCCTATGACCGTTGGTCTTTTGCCCTGAGAAACCATATATTTTGCAAAGATTAGCGCTAGCTGGTCGCCTTTTATATTGTATTTATCTGTCAATACAGCTATCCTGTCGGCGTCCCCGTCAAATGCAAAACCTAACTTATAGTTTTTCTCTTTCATAAGTTTTTTTAAGTCTTCAAGATTGTGTTCTTCGCTTGGATCTGGGTGGTGATTTGGAAATAAGCCGTCCGGAATCTCATAAAGTGTTTCAAATTGTAACGCCAGTGATGAAAAAATATCTATTATTGAGAGTCCCGCTACACCATTGCCACAATCTATAGCTATTTTGGCGTCCAAATTTTTAAGTGGCACAAAAGCGTCCAAAACATATTCGACGTACGCTTTTTTGGCGTCTATTTTATACATATTTGCGTTTTCGCTTGAGGCGTTATAGGCGTAGTTGTTTGATATTATCTTCTTTCCTAAAGCCTCTATATCTTGCCCAAAAAACGGTTTTTTGTTGATTGTTATTTTAAAGCCGTTGTATTCCGGAGGGTTATGCGAGCCTGTTATCATAACGGATGCTGATGGAGCTACCATTTTTTCGCCAGCACTCCAATCGAAAAAATTTGTAAAATAGTTTATACCGGTGGTTGCCATACCAATATCAAAAACATTGATTCCATTCTGCATAAAACCGTAAGAGAGCCACTCAAAAAGTTTTGGAGAGTGTGTTCTGGCGTCAAATCCTATTGCCACAAAATGCTCGTTTGCCGCACATATTAGCTTTATTTGTTCGCCTAGATAATATCCTATCGCCTTTACGGTTTTTTCATTCAACTCTTTTTCAAAGATGCCCCTGATGTCATACTCCCTATATATAGACTGCATTCAATGTCCTTTTTTTCTTAAATTATATGCTTTTTCTTACTTTTATTTTTCAAAATTTACTTTCTAAAGGAAATGTAATTTTAAGTATTTTATCATACTATATTAGCGCTAGAATCGTACTCTTGTTTTTTAACTTGTAGTATAAAATTATCAGCAGGAGTGTATATGGAAGTTGAAGTTTCTAGAAGAAAATTTCTTCAAGGAAGCGTTGCTCTTACAATAGTTGGTGGAGGCACTTTTGCAAATCTTTTTTCAAATGACGAGCAAAGCAAAGACAAAAGTGGACATACAACAAAAACTGGTACAAAAGAGGCATTATTGGTACCTACTCTTTGTGAGATGTGTGTAAACAAATGTGCCGCCATAGCAAGAGTAGAGAATGGAGTTGTTACAAAACTAGACCCAAATCCTTATTTTCCAAAGTCAAGGAATATGCTTTGCGCTAGAGGCAATGCAGGTATTCAAGCCCTTTATGACCCAGATAGGCTTAAATACCCTATGATTAGAATTGGTGAAAAGGGAGAAGGAAAATTCAAAAGAGCGACTTGGGACGAGGCGTTTGAGTATATAAAAGAAAAAACAGTCAAAATACTTGATGAAGAAAAAGATAACCGTTCAAGCTTTTTGTTTTGTGCTGGAGAAGGGATGGCAGAGCATACTTTCAAAAGTTTTTTTAATGCTTTTGGTTCATCAAATTGGCTAAATCACTCTTCTATATGTTTGCAAACTGTAGCATCTGGCTATGGTGTAACTATAGGGGCATACCCACAAGCTGATCTTGAAAATGCAAAATACATAATAATGGCTGGTGCAAATCGTGCTGAAGCGATTATAACCCCAGATACTATGGATGGTTTTAAAAACATCAAAAAGAAAAAAAATGCTGCGAAAATGATTTGTGTAGATCCTAGATTTACAAATACTGCTGCAAAATCTGACAAATGGCTCCCAATAATTCCAGGAACAGATTTGGCTTTTGTTTTGGCTCTTACATATGTCGCTATAAGTGAAGAACTCTACAACAAAAAATATGTTGAAGAAAATTTCAATGGTTTTGAAGAGTACAAAAATATGATTTTAAAAAATCAATATACCCCTCAGTGGGCAGAGAAAATCACAGGCATTAAAGCTTCCGATATTCTTGAAATTGCTAGAGAATTTATGGCAAATGCACCGCAAGCTGTTTATTACCCTGGGCGACGAAGTACTTTTGCAAAAAATGATTTTCAGCTTCGTCGGGCAATGGCAATTTATCAAGCATTAGGCGGAGGCATTGATTGCAAAGGGGGATTGATTTTTGGTGGAAAACTTAAATTGCAAGAGCATGATGGACCAGTGCCATTATATGAAAATGCCGCTTCAAGAGCAGTAACAGAAAAAAAAGATGCGGAAGGCAAGAGCATTGGGTATGATCATTGTGCGGTTGTTAGTGGTGGAGGTTCTTGGATAGGATGGAGAAATGATTTTCTTGAAAACAAGCACCCTTATAAAGCTAGGGGAATGTTTTGTTATAAACACAATCCAATGATGAATATGCCAAATATGACAAAGACGGCGGCAATGCTCAAAAAAATGGAATTGGTAGTTTGTATAGATACAATGCCTAGCGATACGGTAATGTATGCCGATGTTGTACTCCCTGAATGTACATATTTAGAACGAACAGACCCTGTTGCAGCATTTGCCGGAGTTGAACCTTCAATTGCTCAAAGAAATAAAGTAATCAATCCTATGTTTGAATCTAAGCCGGTTATAGAAATTTTACGTGGACTAACTAACAAAATTTCAAAACCTATTTTTGAGATAACAAAAAAATATGACACTATGGTAGCCGGTGAAATTACAACTACAAGCGAAGAGGCAGTTTATGCTCAGTTTGATTTAACCATTCCTTTTGCACATTCTCAAGAAGAATTAAATACTCATGCAGTTGAAGAGTATCCAGAGGCAAAAGAAAATCTTAAAAAATATGGTGTTCATTATCCTGATATGAAGAAATATTTCAAACAAGTTTCTGCAAATGAGTTTGAATATTTACCAGAAGATAAAAAGTTTTATAGCGTAAATGAAGGCAAGCCGACCACCGCCTCTAAAAAAGTGGAATGCATTATCGCAACCCTGCAAGAGAAGGGGATAGACCCTATGCCTATGTGGAGAGATGAGTATAGTTACAAAATTCCAGAAGGTAAATTTAGACTTCTAACGGGAAGACACGGGCAGTTTACTCAAAGCGGTAGTGCAAACAACTCTATGCTTCGAGATTTAATGTTTGAAAATTATTTATGGATAAATAAAAGAGTAGCTATTGCAAAAAATATAAAATTTGGAGATATGATTGAGGTTAGTTCCAAAACTGGCAAAACGACACTAAAAGCCTATCCTACAGAGAAAATTGCTCCAAACCAACTATTTTTTATTCATGGTTTTGGACAAGAGAGTTCAGCGCTAACATGGGCGTATAAAAATGGCGGTAACGATAATGCTGTTATTGAAGATGCGATAGAGCCTGTCTATGGTGCGGCTGCGATGCACGAGACAAATGTTGAAATAAGAAAGGTGTAACAATGGCAAGATATGGAATGGCATTAGATTACAAAAATTGTATAAATTGCAAAGCCTGTGAAACAGCTTGCAAAGAAGAAAATGGTGTTTTATTGGGAGCCGATAAACATCGAATATGGGTTGGTGTTGCTGAGATAAAAGGTGAATATCCACTATTGGATATTGCATCTAGTGCTTTTTATCCTAGCCAATGTCAACATTGCGATGATGCGCCGTGCCAAGATGTTTGCCCTACAAATGCAACATATTATGGCAAAGACGGTCAAGTTATGGTTGATCCCGATAAATGTATTTTGTGTAGTTACTGTATGAATGCATGCCCATACGATGCAAGATATGTTGATGATAGAACAATGACTGTTGATAAATGTACATTTTGTACAGATACAAGACTAGCTCGCGGAGAAACCACAACCGCTTGTCAAAATACTTGTCCTACAAAAGTAAGGATTTTTGGGGATTTGAATGATCCAAATAGTGAAATAAGTCAAGTTCTAAGAGCTAGGGAGCATTTTACATTAAAAGCACATCTTGGAACAAATCCAAAATTATTTTATCTAACATAAGGGGTTAAAAAATGAATATAAAAGAATTTATAACAACAATTCCTGTAAAAAAGGTTTCTATAAAAGAGATTTTGGCATTTCCTAAAACCCCTTTGAATTTATTGTTGGCAGTGATAATTATTGGTTTTTTATCATTGTTTGTTATTGGTGTTGCCATATATTTAAGCCATGGGCATCATGCGTATAATGTTACAAGAGAGCACCCTTGGGGGCTTTTGATAGCTGTGTATATATTCTTTGTTGTTAGCTCAACGGGGCTTTGTATAGTCGGCTCACTCGGTGATGTATTTGGTTTCAAAGATTATATGGAAGTTTCAAAAAGGGCAATTTTTGGTTCAATTGTAACTATTATTGCTGGTTTTGCAGTCATCGCTTTTGAAATAGGACACCCTGTGACTATGATAATCTACAACATATTATCCCCAGGGCTTACTAGCGCTATTTGGTGGATGGGAACACTTTATGGGTTGTACCTTACTTTTATGATTATAGAGTTCGTGTTTTTATTGAAACATGATATGAAAATGGCAAGAATATTTGGGCTTACAGGGCTTTTAGTAGGTCTTGCGGCGCACTCAAATCTTGGCGGCGTTTTTGGATTTTTAAATGCTAGAACTATCTCAAATGGAGTATTTTATCCGACATACTTTATTTTGACAGCATTTATTACGGGAATATATTTGACATTTATAATGTATGGTTTTAGATACAAACTAAATTTTACGCCAAGTGGTACAAATATGCTTACAAATCTGGCAAAAATTCAAGGACTTCTAGTCTCTATTTTAATTTTCTTTGTCACTTGGAAAATGCTAACAGATGTGTATGGCAGTATGCCAAACCGCGCTGAAGTTGCGATTCATATATTGGGTAGTTGGACATTTTGGGCTGAAGTTGTACTAGCGATGATTATCCCTCTTTTTATTATTTTAAAAAGTGGCGGCAAAAATGTTATAGGGATATTTTGGGCATCTCTTAGTGGGATGGTAGGGGTGTTTTTTATGAGATACAACCTTGTTCATGATACTCAGCTAAAACCACTTCAAATGTTAAAAAAAGATGAATATCAACTTGCTCCAACCTGGGTTGAATATTTTCCATCAAGCACTGAAATTATGATCTCTCTCGGGGGATTGGGGCTTTGTTTGTTGCTATATTATATCGGCACAAAAGTATTTGAGCTTGATGAGGTGAAATCACACTAAAAACTATTAGCAGAAGCAGGAAATGGTAAAAATTTTTGGTGACTCTATCAAAAATGTCAAGCTTCCCGCTTGACCCACCACAAGAGAGATAGATTTGGTGGATATTTTCCTTTGATGTATTGGTGCAGTATACTTAGAAGTAGAGTGTAAATTATACACTTTACCATTTTTCAAAAAGGGGAGGTGAGTCTTTTGGCTCCCCTCCCCTTTTTTAATGCTACTTGCAGATTTGAAATTAAATCTAAAACAACACAAAATTTATCTAGTTTTAAATTCTTATTGACTAAAATCAATTTTCATATAAGTATGATAGTTGCTGAGTATAAGTTCAGCTTTTATTCACTGAAAGTTTATTTTTTCAGGGTAATTCAAATTATAAGGAGTGGCGCAATGGAAGCGGCTCGAGACGCAAAAGCGTATAAGCAAGATTTTATGAGTAGGTGGACGCCGTATTTTAAGAAAAGATATATATTCTTTGTTTTAATTTCGATAGTCTCATTGGTTTTGCCGTTTATTAAGATTAACGGCAACCATATTTTTCTTTTATCGTTTGACAAAAACCAGCTTCAGTTGATGGGTATTGCATTTGATATGCAAGAGTTTTATCTAATGCCGTTTTTGCTTATTTTTATGTTTATGTTTGTTTTTTTCCTTACCACGCTTGGCGGTAGGGTGTGGTGTGGTTGGGCTTGTCCTCAAACCATCTTTAGGGTTATCTATAGAGATTTTATAGAGGGTTCTCTTCTTGGTATGAACAAAAGAAGAAACAAGCAAAAATCTGCAACTATGGAAAACGCACAATATCAAATTAAAAAAGTCGTGGCTATACTGATTTGGTCGTTTTTGGCGCTAATTGCCGCTTCAAATTTTATGTGGTATTTTATTCCGCCGGAAGACTTTTTTGCGTACATGTCAAATCCATCTGAACACCTTGTGCTTATTGGTTTTGTCGCGGGGCTTACGCTATTTTTGGTATACGATGTAGTTTGGCTTGCTGAGAACTTTTGTGTTTATGTGTGTCCATATGCGAGAATCCAATCTGTTATGTATGACAATAATACGATTATGGAGATATACGACGAGAAAAGAGGCGGCGCAATATACGACAAAGAGGGCAAAAAAATAGCAGACAAGCCTTCAAGCGGCGATTGCATAGGGTGTATGGCTTGTGTAAATGTTTGCCCGACCCATATCGATATTCGTAAAGGTATGCAGCTTGAGTGTATCAACTGTCTTGAGTGCGCCGATGCGTGCGCGCCGATAATGGCGGGGCTTGGCAAAGAAAACCTTATCAAATGGACTAGTTATGAGGCGTTTGAAACGGGTAAAACGAAAATATTTAGATTTAGAATTATCGCTTACATAGTAATTATGGTGATAGTCTTTGCTGCGCTTTTGGTGATGGGTTCTAAAAAAGAGCATATGTTGCTTAATATCAACAAAACAACAGAGCTGTACACCGTTAAGGATAATGGTTCTGTAGAAAACCACTATACGTTTTTGTTTCAAAACACGGACTCAAAAGAGCACACTTACTACTTTGAAGTGGTCGGACGAGACGATATTAAAATAGATAGACCATCAGAGCCGTTTAAGCTTAGCGCCGGAAGTAAGGCAAAAAAAGTCGTTGTTTTGACAACCGACAAAGTTTTGGCTAGCAACGATAGAAAAGATACGCCGATAGCTATTAAGATAAGAGCGTTTGCAGAGGATGATAAGGTGAAGATAGTAGTTGAAAGAGACTCAGTTTTCTTCTATCCTTCAACTGATGTTTTAAATGTAAAAAAAGTTAAGTAGTTCGTCTTAGCGCGCAACATAAACTACTATTGGCTAATATTCAGACTTAAAATTATTACATTTAAAGTCAAGTGCCAATGAACAATACTATTTTCATAACAGGCGGAGCCGGTTTTATAGGCTCCGCTCTTATTCGTCTTCTAGTCCGCAAGCAAAACTATACGATTGTCAATATAGACAAACTAACATACGCCGGAAATCTATCAAACCTCTCGGACGTCTCAACAAATGAACGCTACATCTTCTCAAAAACAGATATTTGCGATAAAGAGGAGATTGACGCTCTTTTTGCGCATTATGAGCCAATCGGCGTAATACATCTTGCGGCAGAGTCCCATGTGGACCGCTCCATTAGTAGCTCGGCTGAGTTTATTAGGACAAATATTATTGGAACTCATACGCTTTTAGAGAGTTCGCGCGCTTATTATGATGGTTTGGATGAAGAAAAAAAAGCTCTTTTTCGCTTTCATCACGTCTCAACGGATGAGGTGTTTGGCTCTTTGGGGGATGACGGATACTTTAGCGAAACAACCTCTTATGACCCGCGTTCGCCATACTCAGCATCCAAAGCCTCTTCTGATCATCTAGTAAGAGCTTGGTTTCATACATATCGTTTGCCGATACTTATCACCAACTGCTCAAACAATTATGGGGCTTATCATTTTCCAGAAAAGCTGATACCTCTTGTAATACTAAATATCCTAGAGGGCAAAGCACTGCCGATATATGGCGACGGCTCAAACGTCAGAGATTGGCTATATGTGGACGACCACGCAAGAGCCATAAAATGCGTTTTTGAAAACGGAACTATCGGCGAGACGTACTGCATAGGCGGACACAATGAAAAAACAAATTTAGAAGTTGTGCATACTCTTTGCGACATGGTAAGCGAACTTTTTGCCAAATATCCGGAATTTGCAAAACAATATCCGCTTTGCCCCGCCTCTAAAGGCGTCGCCCCAAAAGAACTTATCACGTTTATAAAAGATAGACCGGGACACGATAGTCGCTACGCTATAGACGCATCAAAGCTGCAGAGAGAGCTTGGCTGGACCCCGGAGGAGAGTTTTGAGAGCGGAATCAAAAAAACGTTGGAGTGGTATCTATCAAACAAAGAGTGGGTAGACAACGTACGAAGCGGCGAGTATCAAACATGGGTAGAAAAAAACTATGTGGGTAGGGAGTCATAATGAAAAAAAGAAAAGGTATTATCTTGGCGGGCGGCTCCGGTACGAGGCTTTATCCCGCCACCTTAGCTGTGTCAAAACAGCTGTTGCCAATCTATGATAAGCCGATGATATACTATCCGCTTAGCGTGCTTATGCTCTCCGGCATAAGAGATATTTTGATTATCTCCACGCCGCAAGACACTCCGCATTTTGAAGCTCTCTTTGAAAATGGCGCAAAGTGGGGGCTAAATATCTCTTACAAGGTTCAGCCAAGTCCGGACGGCTTAGCGCAAGCTTTTATTTTGGGTGAAGAGTTTATTGGAAATGACGACAGCGCTTTGGTGCTTGGCGATAATATATTTTATGGACACGGACTAACTGAGCTGTTGCAAAGCGCCTCCAAAAGAAAAGAGGGCGCCACAATATTCGCCTATCATGTAAGCGACCCGCACCGTTTTGGGGTAGTGGAGTTTGACAAAAACTACAAAGCCTTAAGCATAGAAGAGAAGCCGCAAAAGCCAAAATCAGACTACGCTGTGACGGGTCTATATTTTTATGACAACAAAGTA
This sequence comes from Helicobacter cetorum, assembly GCA_022729705.1. GTDB lineage: Bacteria > Campylobacterota > Campylobacteria > Campylobacterales > UBA6016 > UBA6016. Next base: position 41,608 of record DZAX01000015.1, read on the forward strand.
GTGGATATAGCCAAAGAGATTAAGCCATCAAGCAGGGGTGAGCTTGAAATAACGGATGTAAACGAAATATACCTCAAAAACTCCGCCCTTAACGTGGAGATAATGGGCAGAGGGTATGCGTGGCTTGACACCGGCACGCATGAGAGTATGCTGGAGGCTTCCAATTTTGTTCGTATTATAGAAGAGAGGCAAGGGTTTAAGATAGCTTGCCCTGAAGAGATAGCGTATAGATATGGCTATATAGACGCCCAAAAGTTAGAGGAGTTGGCAAGAGGGCTTGCCAAAAATGGATATGGGGCGTATTTGATAAAACTATTAGGCGGAGCAAAATGAAGTTTATAAAAACAGCTATTGAGGATGTGGTTATTATAGAGCCAAAAGTGTGGGGTGATGAGAGGGGTTATTTTTTTGAGAGTTATCGCCATGACCTTTTTTGCAAAAACATTGCGCAAATAGAGTGGGTACAAGACAACGAATCATACTCCTCTTACGGCACGCTTAGAGGGCTTCACTATCAGCTTTCGTCGTTTTCGCAGAGCAAGCTAGTTCGCGTGACGCAAGGGGTTGTGCTTGACGTTGCGGTTGATGTTCGTCGTAAAAGTCCTACATTTGGCAAGCATGTCGGCGTAGAGCTTTCAAGTGAAAATAAGCGTCAGCTATTTGTTCCAAAAGGTTTTGCACATGGTTTTGTGGTTTTGTCTGAGACGGCGACGTTTCAGTACAAGGTTGACGCATATTATGCAAAAGATTATGAGCGCGCTATTATATTTGACGATAAAACTTTAGGCATAGAGTGGGGATTGCCTCGCGCTGATGTGTTGCTTTCCGGCAAAGATATGATGGCTCCGTCTTTTGAAGATGCAGAGGTGTTTGAATGAGCAAGGTTTTACTTTTAGGCAAGGGCGGACAACTTGGTTTTGAGCTTGATAAGCTATTACCTGATGTGGGTGAACTTATTTCATTTGATAGAAGCTCGCTTGACATATCTGATTTTCAGAGCGTTAAACATAAGATTCAGGAGTTAAGACCAGATATTATAGTAAACGCCGCAGCTTATACGGCGGTAGACAAGGCTGAAGACGACGAAATAGCATGTTTGGCGGCTAACGCTTCAGCAGTCGCTATAATAGCTAGAGAAGCAAAAAAAATAAACGCACTTTTTGTCCACTACTCTACAGATTATGTTTTTGACGGTTCAAAAAAAGAGCCGTATTTGGAGAGCGACGAGCCAAACCCGATAAATTTTTACGGCTACTCAAAGCTTATGGGCGAAGAGGCTATAAAATATAGCGGATGCGACTACCTCATCTTTCGCATCGCATGGGTGTATCATCCACATTACGGCTCAAATTTTTATCGCACAATCGAGAGACTCGCCAAAGAGAGAGAGGAGTTAAGGGTGGTAAACGACCAAATAGGCGTACCAAACGACGCAAGATGGTTGGCAAAAAAAAGCGTTGAAATACTCAAAAAGCCACTTCTTGCGTTGAGACAAAAAAGCGGACTTTATCATTTAAGCGATGAGGGCGTTAGCAATTGGTATGAGTTTGCAAAAACTATCGTGGAAAGTGTGCCAAAAGCCGACAGAAAATGCAAGCTCATAACGCCTATTTCTACCGCCGAGTATCCCATGGCGGCAAAGAGGAGCCTATATAGCGTTCTTTGTACGGATAAGCTACGAGACGCTTTCGCAAAATAGACATTGTGGGTTTGTCAAGTAACTTTAAGTTAGAATAAGGAAAAAAGAGAGCATATTTTCTTTGAAAAAAACTATATTTTTAATTTTATTTATGGTGTTATTCGCCTTTGGCTCAAGCCCTTTGGATGATAGTTTTGTCTCTTTTGGTATTGAGGGCGGGGCTGAAAAAAACAGCGTACTATATAAAATGGTAAGCGAGAAAGACATTGGCAAAAGACAAAAAGAGTTTTTTAAGCAGACTATTTTAAAAAATAAAACCAACTATCTTACAGCAAAAAGAGTTCTTGAAGAAAAAGGGGTTCCTCTTAGTTTTTTGTGGATAGCGATGACGGAATCAAAGTTTAACTCAGCTACAACATCAAAAAAAGCAAGACATATTGGTGTTTGGCAAATGGCGTCATACAGCTCTAAAATGTTTGGCTTAAAGGTTGGCAAGGGCTCTGATGAGAGACGCAGCGTTGAAAAAAGTACCGCCGCATTTGCCGATTATTGTCACTATATGCACAAGGAGTTTAAAAACTGGGGCGTAGTAGCTTTGGCCTATAATTGCGGCGACGGCAGGCTAAAAAAAGTGATACGCAAAGCCGGAACGAATGACTTAAACACTATTTTAAGTCCAAATAAAAAACTACTCTCAAAAACATCTAAAATCTACTTTAAAAGAGTGATGATGCTTTCGGCTATTGCAAACGATGATGAGATAAAAGAGTTTTTAACAAATCTTGAAAATGGAGAAAAAGGATGAGAATTTTTGCTTTATCTATGGCGACAGCGCTCTTTTTTGTTGGATGCACAAGCAAAAGAAGCGAAGTAAAATATAACGAGCCGCATCAAATAGATATGAATAAAGAGACAAAGACGAGTTCCGCCGCTTCGGCAAAAATGAAGCCGTATACGATAAACGGCAAGACGTATTACCCCTCTTTTGTTTCTATTGGCGAAGAGTATAGCGGAGTAGGGAGTTGGTATGGCGCCGACGCTTTAAATAAATATACGGCTAGCGGAGAACCGTACGATATGTACGGTGATACGGCGGCTCACAAGACTTTGCCTATGAATACGATAGTGAGGGTGACAAACTTGGCTACCAATAAAAGCGTAGTTGCGAGGATAAACGATAGAGGACCTTTTATAGAGGGACGTATTGTTGATTTATCGTATTCGGCGGCTAAGAGTGTTGGAATGGATAAAACCGGAACCGCTCCGGTTAAGCTAGTCGTACTTGGTTTTGACGGCAAGGTTTCCGCCGCACCTGTCGAAAATGTACAAAAAGAGAATAGGCAAATATCAGGCATGGCTCTTCAAATAGGAGCGTTTAGAAATAAAAGCGGTGCGGATGAGTGGGCGTCAAAACACTCTAACGTAAACGGCGTATATAAATCGGTCGTAAAAAGCTATGAGTTTTTGGGTGCGCCGATGTATAGGGTGATGCTGACTGGTTTTAGAGGCGAAGCCGAGGTAAAAGACTTTATTAAAGAGGGTCGCTTCCCAGGTTCTTTTGCGGTTAGCTTGGATTAAAGATAGTGATAAAAATAGAGCGAGAAACAAAAGAAACACAAATAGTATTAGAGCTTACAAGAAAAGGCTCCGGAAGATCTCAAATTGAGACTGGTATAGGTTTTTTTGACCACATGCTTACAAGCTTTGCAAAGCACTCAGGTATCGATATAAATCTTGTGTGTAAAGGCGATTTGCATGTTGATTTTCATCATACGGTAGAAGATGTCGGCATTGTGTTAGGCGAGGCTCTTCATAAAGCTATTTTTCCGATTGTGTCTATTGAGAGATTCGGCGAGGCTAAGATAGTTATGGATGAGGCGCTTGTTGAGAGCGTGATAGACGTTTCAGGAAGACCTTTTTTATACTTTGATTTGAGCGCTTTGCATGGCAAAATAGGAGAGTTTGACGCAGAGCTTGCCGAAGAGTTTTTTCGCGCTGTTGTATTTAATACAAAAATATCTGCCCACATTACAAAAATAAGAGGTCAAAACCTGCATCATATAGTGGAAGGGGCTTTTAAAGCGTTTGCCGTCTCTTTAAAAAGGGCTCTTAGAGCGTCAGGACAAAGCGGGACTCCTAGCACAAAAGGGGTGTTGTGAGAAAAGGCAAAGGGTGTCTAGCGTATGTCTTTATCTTTTTACTATTTGTCTGCTTGGTTCCACTTTTTGTGGTTTTTAGAAGCGACATTCCGGTAGGTGCCAAAGAGAAGTCGGCAAATAATCCTCTTTTGGAACTAAGAAACTTCCGCTATGAGGAGCTTTTATTTTCCCAAAAAGGGGTTCAAATTTTAGGCTCGCTGGGGTATCATTTTGAAGATAGAGATGAGATTAGCGACTTTAAAATACATAAAAAAGAGAGTGCATACATAACGACCATATCTTCAAAAACAGCGTTAAGGTGCGGCGACGAGACGTTGATGAGTGGTGGCGTAAAGTATGAAAGAAGCGACGGATACAAGCTGTTTACAGACAAGACAAGATATTTTGAAGGGCGGCAAACGCTCTATATAGATTCGCCGTTTCGTTTTGAGGGGCAAAAGTTTGTGGCGTTTGGCGATTCGTCAAAGATAGACATAAAAAATAAAAAAATAGCTATAAACTCTGTGCGAGCAAAGCTAAATTACTAAGGCGAAAGAGCTATGTTTTTAAAATTTATATTGATTTTTGCTCCGTTGTTTGCTCTTTTTGCCGCAGAGGTGGAGATAACTGCAAAACATTTTGAGGGCGACGATAAAAGCGGAGTTTCAAAATTTAGCGGAAATGTAAAAGCGGTTAAAGGCGCCGACACTATACTCTCGGATACGATGTTTATCTACTTTGACGCGGCTAGAAAGCCTTTGCGTTTTGAGGCGATCGGTTCCGCCTCTTTTGTGATGAGGGGAGAGGGCGCTAAGACCTATAAAGGCAAATCAAAAACTATTATTTACTATCCAAATCAAAAAGAGTATCAGCTATTAGGCGACGCTTTTGTAGAGTATGTAGAGGAGAAGCGCAAGGTGTACGGCGAGAAGATAGTGGTCAACGATACTACAAAAAAAGCCTCAGTTGTCGGCGAAGAGGGCGGACGACCGGCTAAATTTATCTTTTTTGTAGAAGATAAAAACGAAACAAAAAAAACCAAATGAGAGTATTAAACGCAGAGTTTATCAAGTCGTCCACCAAATGCGACGACTCGTTGCCGCAAGATTTTGCCGAAGTTGCTTTTTTGGGACGTAGCAATGTTGGCAAAAGCTCTCTAATAAACGCTTTCACATCCAAAAAAGCTCTTGCAAAATCATCGTCTACGCCTGGCAAAACAAGGCTTATCAACTTCTTTTCGGTAGAGGCTCTTTTTGGCGAAGAGAGGCTTATGTTTCGTCTTGTGGATTTGCCGGGATTTGGATATGCGAAAGTTTCAAAGTCGGAGAGAGAGCTTTGGGAGGAGAATCTTACAAGATTTTTGTATGAGCGTATTTCTATCAAGCTTTTTTTGTTGCTTCGCGACTCAAGACATCCAAAAATGGAGATAGACGACGAGGTAAAAGAGTTTTTGCAAAGCTTCAACAGAAGAGACTATCGCATTCAAGAGGTATTTACAAAGATAGACAAACTAACAAAAAATGAGCTCGGGGCTTTAAAAAGAAATAATCCCGGGGCTCTGTTTGTCTCCACCTCTTCAAAAGCAGGAATTGACACACTGCTTAGAGAGGTTCATTCGGCTCTGTTTGTGGAGCACAAATGATAGAGCTTGCAAAGCCTACGCTTGGCGATATACCAAAAATGCAAGAGCTTGTCAAAAGCGAAGTTGAAAACGGCGTAATTTTGTTTAGAGACGAAGATGATATGGCAAATACAATTCGCTCTTATATGCTAGCAAAGATGGACGGGGAGTTGGCTGGTTTTGCCGCTTTGCATATCTACTCTCCAAAATTGGCTGAAATCAGAAGTCTTGTTATTAAAGATAGCTACAGAGGCAAAGGGCTTGGAAAAGCTCTTTTGGGCGCGCTTGAGAGCGAGGGAAAAAAGCTTGGAGTTTCGCAAATATTGACGCTTACTTATCAAAAAGAGTTTTTTGAAAAAAGCGGATTTGTTGAGATACCAAAAGAAAACATACCTGAACATAAAATCTGGGCGGACTGTATAAAGTGCAAGCATTTTCCTATTTGCAACGAAATATCACTGATAAAAACTATATAAAGCTTATCTTTCTAGGCGTTTTTTGTGCGCTTTATTTAGCGATTAGCGCCATCAATCCATATTTGCCGCCTTTTTTTGGCGTATTGCTTGTAATTGTTTATTTTGTTAGACAAAAAGAGATTATTTGGTTCTCTCTTTTTTATCTGCTGATTTTTGAGGCGGATAGGGGGTATTATCTTTTTTCTAGTTGGGTATTTTTGTTTTTTTATATCTATTATCTAATACCGCTAATTGAAAACTTTTTGGTTTGTAAACGATGCGTGGCAGGTATTGCCGCCTTTTTGGCGTACCCTTTATATTATCTATTTTTGGTGAGTATAGACGCATTTTTTGCAAAAGAGAGTTTATCAATCTCTTTTACCTCGGTACTGATTTATATGTTTTTTGAGACGCTTTTGGCTGTTGGGCTGGAGTAGCGGTATGCGAGATAAGATTGTTATGGCTCTATTTCTTGTGATATGGTCAACGCTGCTTGTTAGGGTTTTTTATTTTAGCGTCAAATCAAACGCCTATTATGAAGAGCTTTCATCCAGAAATTCGTTAAAAACAGAGCTTGTATACCCGCCAAGAGGCGTTATTTTTGATAGAAATAAAAACTCGCTTGCGATTAATAAGCTCGGTTTTGCAATAAGCCTATCTCCGCATTTGAGCCGCAAAGCAAATATTGAGATTTTAAACCAAAAACTTCTTCTTTTAAAAGAGTATTTTCCGACGCTTAATATAGAAAAAATCAAAACTCTATATATCAAAGAAGACTCCGCTTACAATCACGAAAATATTAGAATTGTTGATTTTGTGCCATACGAGACGATGTTGCCAAATTTTACACGGCTTAGCCTAGATGAGGACATAAACATAGAGCCTACGACCTTAAGAGAGTATCCGCAAGCCGATGTGGCGGGACACGTGATAGGATACGTCTCTAGAATCTCAAAAGACGACGCCGAAAAACTAGGCATCGTCTCTCCAAACGGATACACAGGCAAAGACGGCTTGGAAAAATTTTATAACTCAATGCTACAAGGCGAGCCGGGGGAGAAGATATATCGCGTAAATGCGGTAAATGAGATTGTGGATGAGATGAGTTCAAAAGAGCCCTCAGCCCATCATGACCTTGTAAGTTCTATTGATTTGAGGGTTCAAAAGCTTATATCAGAGCTTTATGATGGAAAAAGCGGAGCGATTGTGGTTTTGGATTTGCAAGACGGCTCGGTGCTTGCAGCGGGAAGTTTTCCAGAGTATGACATTGGTTTGTTTACAAAAGGGCTTAGCTCGGAGGAGTGGAGCAGTATGGTAAACGATATTAACCATCCGCTTACAAATAGGCTTACAAGAGGACTTTATCCGCCTGGTTCTGTTGTCAAGCCGGGTGTCGCTCTAGCTCTTCAAAGAGCCGGTGTGGATCCAAACGCCTTTATTCACGACGAGGGTTTTATTGAGTTTGGCGGCAGGAAGTTTAGAGACTGGAATAAAGATGGGCATGGCTCTGTTGATATGAGAAAATCTATCAAAGAGAGCTGTGATACATACTACTACAAAATGTCTCTTCGAGTGGGAATTGATATTATCTCAAAAACGCTCTTTGAGCTGGGGCTTGGTCAAAAAACAGGAGCTGATTTGCCGGGCGAGTCTAGCGGTATTATGCCATCCCCTGGGTGGAAGCAAAAAAGGTACAAGAAAGCTTGGTATTCTGGCGAGACCCTAAATACGGTAATCGGACAAGGAAGCACAATAGTCACGCCTCTTCAAGTCGCCAAATTTACTGCCGCTTTAGCTACAGGAAAGAGTATAACCCCAAAATTTGCTTTATATGCCGGCGGAAAACCAACTCCATCAGGCGTTAAAGAGTTAATCGGGGTAAATGAGCAAGATAGACTTAATGTCATAAGAGAGGGTATGTATCAAGTGTGTAATGCGCAAGGCGGCACAGCCTTTGGAACTCTCGGCTCTTTGCCAATTAAGGTCGCTGGAAAAACCGGCACCGCTCAAGTCTCAAGTATCGCGCAAGCGGAGGTAAATCGTATGAAAGAGGAGCAGCTAGACTACTACAAACGCTCTCATGCGTGGCTTACGACGTATGCACCTTATGAGAATCCAAGATTTGTAATAACCTCCATGGTGGAACACGGCGGACATGGCGGAAGTGCAGCGGGACCTATCGTGGCGGATGTGTATAGAAAACTGATAGAGCTTGGATATATTAGCATTCCAAGCAAAGCCGCCAAAACTCCCTGACTAGACAAAAAATCCAATTATAGAAAATACAGACGATTTTGTAGCAAGCACCTTAAAAATTCTATCTGCTTAAAAGCGTCTCCTCTACACCAAACATTTTTGCGACGCTTATCTCTTTTTGTAGCATTTGACCGTTATCGCTCTCATGGTCAAAGCCAAGAAGATGTAAGAGTCCGTGAATAAAGAGTATTTTTAGCTCAACTTCAAAAGTGTGTCCCATCTCGTCTGCCACCCTTTTTGCCGTGTCGGCGGATATGATGATGGAGCCTATAAACTCTGTTTTTGACACTTTTATCGGAAAGCTCAATACATCTGTTGGCTTATTTAGTTTTCTATATTCTAGGTTAGCCTCTCTTATCTCTTCGTCATTTACTATGATAAGCTCTAGTGATTTTGCATGAACGAGCGACGCTCTTATATTTTCAAGGTTGCCAACCTCTATTTTGTAGTCTGTTTTATTTTCAAAATCTATCACGCATTGACCTCTTTTTGCGGATTGTATCAAAAGACAACAGATATTTAAGTCTGCGGGTTCGATTTACGGAATTGTTGCTCGGAAGATTGGAGGTATTAGACCTCTCCTAAAACCTATTCGTTTTTAGCGTGAGCATATATCGTAACGGGCAAATGTCAATGAAATTGACAAGAAAGAATAGATTAAAGTCCTGCATGGCTTTGCCTCTTTTATTGAAATACCCGCCTTGATTTGTCCCCGACGCTTAAAAAACAAGCAAAAAAAAGGTCGCCCATGCAGAGCTTTGACCTGTTGCGGGTTATATTAAAAGTCTTGCCAATATGTCAAGCGTTTTTTTATTGGTATTCTTATAGCAAACGTAAATCTATTGTTTTTAAATGAATTGTGAATTTTTTTGGATTATATATAAGTTGGGTGGTAGCAAGAGAGGGACTCGAACCCTCGACCTCCGGCTTATGAGACCAGCGCTCTAACCAGCTGAGCTACCTTGCCATCTTTGTTAAAAAGAGGACGGAATTTTATCTAAATAAAACTTTTATGTCAAGAAAGGGCGGGTAAAAACCCGCAACTTTTTAGGACATTCTATCTACTTTTGTTTTTAGAGCCTCTATTTCTTTCAAAATCTGCTCTTTATCTAAATCGGCGATGTCTTTTGAGTGTAGCATCTCTTTTATTTTGTCCATTGAAGCGTGGACGTTATCGCTTACTTTTTGGTATATCTCTTTTGCTTTTTCGGCTGTTACGCCTCTTTCTTTTAGCGTTGTCTCTAGTTTGCCCTCAAGTTTTTCAAACTCTTCTACTATTTTATCTTTATTTTTCATAACGCCGTATGTAGCCGCAGCCCCCACCAAAGCTCCGACAAATACGCATATAGCTGATCTTTCCATCCGTTCTTTCCTTATTTTGTTTTTTTGAAAAAAGAGAAAATACTAAAAAGTCCGCTTATCTCCGCTATGTTTTGGGTAATGCGATGAACATTTGGAAGTATTTGAGATAACTCAAAATTAAGCGTCGCAATCTTTTCATCCAGAGATTTCACGGCTTTTAGTATAAAACTCAAACCAATCGCCGCTATGACGGTCAAAGCTATCATGCAAAAAGCGATAACTCCTACGAATAAAGTCATCGCATCCATTTTATATCTCCTACACAGTAAGCTTAGCCGGAGGTTTGGCTTGATAGATACAATCCCCCAAATTGTCAAGACAACATTCTAAAAAATCTTATTCCCTTTAACA
>DZAX01000056.1 GCA_022729705.1 Helicobacter cetorum
AGGGCAATCGGGGTAAAATCGGGCAGAATAATATTTGGCGGTATCGGGCTTTGAAAAACGATTATTTTATTTTTAAGCACGAGTATATTTTGGTGTTTAAAAAACTTTAAAGGGTTGACCGAATGGATTTAGAACAAAAAATATCCGAGCTTAGGAATGAACTTAAAACCGACAGACTTGACATGTCTTTTGGCGAAATAATGAGCATATATGAGTCGGGGGATTTAATTATTTCTCCGGATTATCAAAGAGCATATAGGTGGGCTCCTGAGCAAAAAACTAGATTTATTGAGTCTATTTTGCTCGGCATTCCCATCCCCCCAATTTTTGTTGCAGAGGATACGAGCGGAAAGTGGGAGCTTGTCGATGGTCTTCAAAGAATTTCTACGATTCTATCTTTTTTCGGTCTTCTTGACAGTAGACCAGATAAAAATAATTTTACTTTATCTGAAACAGAGTTGCTTGATGAATTGCTAGCCGGATATACAAGTGATACATTGCCCATCAAATTAAAACGTACAATACAAAGAGCTGTTTGCAGGGTTGAAATACTTAAATGGGATAGCGAATTAGATATGCGCTACGAGCTTTTTAATAGACTTAATACTGGTGCTACCCCGCTTAAAGAGCAAGAGATTAGAAACTGTATATTTACTGGTGAATTTAATAGCTTACTTCACACCCTCTCTTCTGGCACTAATTTCTTGAACATTATTGTGCCAACAGAGATGCAAAGAGATGAAATGTTTTTGGAAGAGCTTGTCCTTAGATTCTTTGCGTTCAAATTTGAATATAGGGACTTTATAATAAAAGAAAGTATACAAATGTATTTGACGGATTTTATGAAAGATGTAGCAAAAAAGATAATTCTATTTGATATGCGAGCAGAAACAGAGCATTTTAATAATGTTGTAAATTTTATAAATGAAAATTTTGATTACGGCATATTTCGTGCAAAAAATGGACTATTTACGCCAAATTTATATGACACTATAATGTATGTGGCGAGCAAGTTTTTTGCTTATTACAGTAAAAAGCCTTCTGAATTTAGAATGAAAATAGATGAGCTTTTAAAAGATGAAGATTACAAAACCGCGTCTGGTGCTAGCACATACGCCACAAAAAGAATGCAATTAAAAATAAAAAGAGCAGTTGAAATTTTTAATGCTTAATCAAATATTTAGTGAAATTAACGATAATAGAGAGTGGCGGTTAAATGAATTAAGAGAGTATCAAAACATCGTCAATAATTTAAGCGTGTTTGATGAAGATGAAACAATATATGATAAGCAAGTTAAGATAATTTTAAAATCTATGCTTCCGATGATTTATGCACACTGGGAAGGCTTTGTTAAGTATACTATTGAGGTTGTATTTAGGTATTTAAATGAGTTGCAATTGCCCAGTAGTGCGTATAATGGGGTATTTTTAGCGACCGCATATGAGCAAGATTTATTCAAAACCTCGGATATTACTAATTTTGAAAAACGAGTAGAGCATTTAAATTGTTTGTATAGTAAATTTGCCTCATTTGTTCGTTTTGAATCTAAAATTGATATGGAATCTAATTTAAATTTCAAAGTTTTAAGCAAAATATGCAAAAGACTCAATATGAATTCCTCCCTATTTAACGCATATACATCAGAACTAAATAAGCTACTGGAATACAGAAATAAGATTGTCCATGGTGAAAATTCATTGCCATTTGAAGATTATGAGCAAATAATTCCATTTATAGAACTCATTGAAAATTTAATGCTTGATTTTCAAAGCGCTATCCAAGAATTATTAGAAAATAAAAAATACAGAAAGGATGGTTTAGATGCACAACCCATTTAAGGACGGTACTACATCATACCAAGACTGGGAAACTTTAAAAAATTTACAGTGGCATTGTACAAAGTGCGAACTAAAATCAGGACAAGCAAAGACTTGGCAGGTTTGGCGACAAAGCGGTATACAGCTTGATACTGACGAAAAAGGTAACTTTTATAAGATTCAAGAATGCCCAAAATGCAATAGTATAACAGTGCATAGAAAATTGAAAAGCTTGGAAATACTAGAGGAGACAAAAGTACGCTCTGGTATTTCTCAATATTTGGCTAGAAAAGTTAAAGAGCTATACAAAAACGAAGAAGCGGTATTTTTAAGAGAAATGCCGCCAAAAGAATTAGAAGTTGACCATAAATTTCCGCAGGTACGCTGGAATAGCGACGAAGAAGAAAACAAACCGACGATGAGCGAAGCCGAAATAAGGGTAAAGTTTATTTTGCTAACAAGAAGCAATAGTCTACTAAAGTCAAGATATTGTGAAAAATGCTTCAAAAACAATAAACGCGGCTCTTTCCCCGGTATTAGCTTTTGGTATGATGGCAACGAAGATTGGAAAGGTGACCTGCACGACGAAAAAGGGTGCATGGGTTGCTTTTGGTATGACCCATACGAATGGCGTAAAAAGCTAAATGAAATAGTAAATTCAAAAAATAATTAAAAATAGTTCATAAAATATTTGACATTTGAGAGAGAAGCGGGTATAATTTTGGTTGAAATCGACAAATTCAAGGTAAAAGAGCTAATGGCAAAAAAACAGATAAGCGCACAAGGCGAGCTTGCCAAAATGCTTGGCATATCAAAAACACAACTTTCAAATATTCTATCGGAGAAGTTTGTACCGATAAAAAGTAATGTTGTGGAGCTTGCGGAGTTTTTGGATGTTAGCCCCTTAGAGTTGTTGAAAGAAAAGATAAAGGTCGAAAAATGATAGATAAAGCGAAACAACCAATTATTCTTGAGCACGGTGTTGATAATATCTTTGAGTATTGGTTTATGAATGATTTTACAACTGTTGCCGCACATCTTGAAGACAGTGGCGACTTGTCGCATATGCGCAAAAAAGAGATAGAATCAAGTTTATATCGTGATGATTTTTATTGCTTGAGCGAAAAAAAAGTGTATACCGCTGAAAGTTTGTATGCAAAGTTTAATATTGTTGAAATCGGGCGACCAAATTGAACTACATCGGCTCAAAACACAAGCTTTCCAGTTTTCTAAAATCCGCAATAGAAGATGCGGCAAAACCATCTTTGGGTACCATTTTTTGCGATATTTTTGCAGGTACCGGAGCGGTCGGCAGAGTATTTAAAAAAGACGTTAAAAAAATCATAGCAAACGATAAAGAAGCATATAGCTTTGCGCTTTGCAGAAACTACATAGGAAATCATGAAGAGAGAGACAGAGGCGATATGCTATCTACGCTCTCTAGCCTAGACGGAGACAAAGGGTTTGTTTTCGAGCATTACTCGTTTGGCGGTGCAAGTGGTAGGCAATACTTTAGCGCAGAAAACGGTCAGAAGATAGACGCTATTAGGACAAAAATTGACAAGTGGTATAAAAACAAAAAAATAGACCACGACGATTATTATTTTTTGCTTGCAAGCCTACTTGAAGCGGCAGACAAAGTGGCAAATACGGCAAGCGTCTACGGCGCATACCTAAAACATCTCAAAAAATCAGCGCAAAAACAGCTGGAGCTAAAGCCTGCAATATACGAAATAAACGACAATAGCCACGAGGTTTACAACGAAGACGCAAACAAGCTAATCAAAAAGATAGAGGGGGATATTTTGTATCTTGACCCGCCATATAATGCTAGAGAGTACGGAGCGAACTATCATCTTTTGAACACTATCGCTCTTTATGATAAGTTTGAACCAAAAGGCAAAACAGGACTCAGAGAGTATGAGCGCTCTCGCTATTGCAAAAAAAATGAGGTTAAAGCAGCTTTTGAAGAGCTAATCAAAAACGCAAATTTTAAATATATTTTTTTTAGTTACAACAACGAAGGTTTAATGAGCGAAAATGATACAAGGCAGATAATGGAGCGTTATGGTCGCTACGATGTGGCAAAAGCAGGGTATCAACGCTTCAAAGCCGATAAGACAGGGAGCAGAAAGCACAAAGCCGTAACAACTACAGAGTATCTGCATATACTGGAAAAGAATGGTTAAATGGCTTTGAGCATTACCTACTGATGTTACGCACAAACACGAGCAAAGCCCGTATTTGCGGCAGGGGCTATTCGCCCCTTGCATCCTCCTTATGATACGAAGTCAAAGGAACGCTCAAATTTACAGACATAGCGGGCGTGGATGAGGCAAAAGCGGAACTTGAGGAGATAGTAGAGTTTCTCAAAAATCCAAAGCTGT
>DZAX01000057.1:0-1392 GCA_022729705.1 Helicobacter cetorum
TGCCATCGTCAAGAGCGATACGCGCCATAGCAAGCGAAGTGGCAAAGTCTGGGGCACCATCGTCAATTCCGGGTAGGATGTGGCAATGTAGGTCGATCATGTGTAAAGTCCTATGGCTGTCCGCTAGTGCGTGTAGAAGCTTTTGAGGATTTGAACCTCATCATATGCCGAAAGTTGAATGAAAAAATTTAGCGTGAAAAGTGATTATATTGGCGCGCTAGTATCTTTTCTCAATTATCGAATTTTTTCTTTAAATGGGGGCTGTTTCGACACACCCGTCGTAGACGGACGGCCCGTTAACAGCAAAAATTTAGTTTGTCAACAACACGGTAATGATGGTTTTTTGATGCAACCTTCAGTCGATCACAAGTGGCACTGAAAGATTAAAATATAATTTACAAAAAAAGGTATTGTAATGAAAGAAGTATTTTTTAAGCGATTAAATCGAGTGACTTTAATGCTTTGCCTGGCTGCTGTATCAACTGGTATATTTGCAGGGGATTATCCGTTAACTAAGCCTGAAAATCAATTAATTCAAGATGATGAAAATAATAACTCAAAGCGATCTGGATCTGCGATAAGTCCAAAGGTAGCTAGCACGTCATCCAATGAAAGTGATGAATATGTGATTGGGTCTAATGACCTTCTGGATATATCTATATTCAGAACCAGCGATTTGTCACGTACTGTGCGAGTGAACTCAAGAGGTGAAATAAACTTGCCGCTTATTGGGGTGGTTGTAGCGGGTGGATTAAACAGCTATGAACTTGAGAAAAAATTGGCTGAAAAATATGGAGAAAGCTATCTTCAAAATCCACAGGTTAGTGTTTTTATTAAGGAATACTCTAGCCAAAAAGTCGTTGTTGAAGGTAGTGTTAATAAGCCAGGTGTATTTCCAATAGTTGGTAAAGTATCGTTGCTTCAAGTTGTTGCCTTGGCATCAGGAGTTGATAATGTTGCAGACACGGAAAAGATCCTTGTGTACCGTATGCGGAATAATGGTGTAAGAGAGGTTCTTGATTACAACTTGGCAGAAATTCGCGAGGGGATTCAGGTGGATCCTGAAATTATAGGTGGAGATGTGGTCGTTGTAGGTAAATCGGGTATTAAGTCATTATGGAAAGGAATGACAGAAAGTCTCCCTTGGTTTGCTTTGTTCTGATTCATTGTATTTTATAATTTCGTTATAAAATATAGAAGAGCTATAGTATTAATTCACCGGCTTATATGACGCTTGATCAAGTCATTTCATAGTAAAAATAAATATTATGAAGTTGGCTTTGTGTTGATTTTTCATATGAGTTGGGTCTTTTGATACAGAAAATGGAATATTTAAAATGGGAGATAAGTGACTGTTCTTATAATTAGGGCTTAACGCAAAAGCCAGATTTT
>DZAX01000057.1:1492-4136 GCA_022729705.1 Helicobacter cetorum
TCCCTCTCCCTCTCCCGCACGCGGGGGAGGGCTGGGGTGAGGGTGGAGATGTCGGCATAAGCTTATGTTTTAGCAGAACGTGCAGCCACCCATCCCAACCCTCTACCCAGAGGGGCGATGGAGCACAATCCAATATCTGCGTAAGTCCTAATAATGAAAAAACATTCTCGCGTAGCATGGTATTCAAGTTTTTTACATAAATTAAAACTTACAAATACATTGGGTTTCAAAGGTTGGCGATGTTAGAGCTCCCCTAATGCGATCACTAAAATTATTTTGAGTTAAAATCTCAAGCTACACCTTTCACCTTGTTTGATACACCTGATTTTGAAAAAATGTCGTAGGTGACGTTTATATGGAGTTTTAAGGCTGATGTATGATCATGAAGATGAAGAAAAAGGGATGATTGAGATATCGCCCGACAAAGGTGGTCGTAGCTTAGCCAAACGATCGGAAAGAAATATTCAAGCGTATTTGGAGCAAGAGAATTCAGGCGATAACCAAACTGAATCCGGTATAGATTTTAAAGCGCTTTGGGCAGTCATTGTTAAGAGAAAATGGACTGCAATAACGTTCTTTTTAATTGTTACCGTATCCGCCACAATATCATCTTTTATGATGACACCTATATTTAGCTCAACTGTGGTTCTTCAAATCGGACGAGAAGAATCCAACATCGTAAAATATGAAGATGTGAAAACAAGCTCATCGCTGTCTCCAATGAGTGAGTTTTATACTACGCAACATGAAATATTAAAGAGTCGCTTACTTGCTTCGCGTGTTATAACAAAACTAGATTTGTGGAATATGAGTGATTCGAAGCCAAATGGAAGCAACGGTGAAAATGAAGCGCAATCTAATGAAAAATATAGAGATAGGGTTATTGATTCTTTTCTTCAGGGACTAACTGTTAGCCCAGTACGAAATTCTATGCTTGTAAAGGTTAGTTACGAAAGTGCTAATTCGATTCTTGCCGAAAGAATTTCAAATAGTATTGCTGAAGAGTATGTAAATCTTAATCTGGAACGAAGGATGGGTGCAACGACCTATGCTAAAGCGTTTCTTGGGGATCAATTAGAGCAAATTAGAGCAAGGCTTGAAGAGTCGGAGAAGGAGCTGGCGGCTTACAGCCGGAGTCTTGGTGTTGTCAAGGATAATAATTCTAGTGAAATAAGCACGGACAGCCAAGTATTTAGCGATTATACAGCAGCTCTGAGTCAGATTGAGCAAGAGCGCATTAAGGCTGAGAGTATTTACAAGCAAATGCAGCGATCAGGGGGGGCTTCTCTCAGCGTCGTTCTAGATAACCCCGTTATTCAGTCGTTAAAATCAAAAAAGTCAAGTTTGGAAGTTGAATATCAAGAATCACTACAAATTTATAAACCTGATTTTCCATTGATGTTGCAAAAAAAGGGGCAGATCGAAGAAATTCAAAGGAAAATTGACGAAGAAGTTCTGAGTATTAAAAAGTCCTTACAGATTAATTATGAGGCAGTCAAGGCAGAGGAGGATGCCTTGCGAGCAAAGCGGGATGAGGCCAAAGAATTGATACTAAGCGTGCAGGATCGTGGTACACGCTACAGTGTTATTAAACGTGAAGTTGATACAAATCGGCAGCTTTATGAAGGATTGCTGCAAAGAATGAAGGAAGTTAGTGTTGCTGGCGGAGTTGGACTAAATAACATTAGTGTGATTGACCGGGCGAGAGTGGCTGATCACCCTATTAAACCAAAGAAATCCCTTATTATTCTAATTTTTTCATTTATTGGAATGATCGGTGGAATTTTTCTTGTTCTCTTTATTGAAATGCTAGATGACACGATCAAAGGGGCAGCTGCGTTTGAAAAAATGTTTTCCCTCCCTGTTCTGGGTATTATTCCAGAATTAAAAATCAAACAGGAGTTAAACCAGCCAAACCACATCCACACGGAAAATATGAATTCGCGTTCTGTAATTTCAGAAGCCTTCAGATCGCTACGTACTTCGATTCAGTTTACTACTTCGGAAGGCGCGCCTAAAGTTACTTTATTCACCAGCGCTCGTCCAAGTGAGGGGAAAAGTACAACCTCACTTTCCGTTGCTATTCAGTTTGCACAAGCTGGAAAAAAGGTTTTGATTGTCGACTTGGATTTGAGAAAGGCGAGCCTGCATAAAGTTCTCGGTATCTCTAATGATTGGGGCATTACCAATTATTTGGCGGGTGATGCACAACCGGCTGAAATTACACGCAGTGCGTCTATTGAAAATTTGTATATTGTTCCTTCTGGTCCGCTACCACCCAATCCTGCTGAATTGATATCAAGTGGGAAAATGTTTTCATTTTTATCACTTGCAGTTGACAAATTTGATATTGTGATAATAGATGGTCCACCTGTTCTTGGTTTGGCTGATGCGCCTTTGCTCGGTAACTTGGCTGATGCAACAGTGTTAATTGTTGAAGCGGGTGTGACTCGTGTTGAACATATACGTGATGCTTTGAAACGACTTAAATCTTCACACTCTAAAATAATTGGCGGAGTTCTTACCAAGGTTAATACGCGTCATAGTTCTTATGGTTATGATGCGTACTACCAATACGGTAAGTAACTCAGTCATTTCGGAATGCGGATTGATATGTCAGATAGTGATAATGCAACACTGGATC
>DZAX01000058.1 GCA_022729705.1 Helicobacter cetorum
TAAAGGGAATAAGATTTTTTAGAATGTTGTCTTGACAATTTGGGGGATTATATTAAGCTATGCGCTTAAATAAAATCCGTTTATTGGGAAAAGGGTTGACATTTCAGTATTTTAGTTTTGCGGCAAGAATGGCTATAATTCGCATAAAAAATTAGGTAAAAAATGAAAAAAATATTGATAACAAACGATGATGGTTATGAATCGGAAGGGCTAAAAGCTCTTATGGAAGCCGTAAGGGGGCTAGGGCAAGTGACGGTTGTGGCGCCATCAAGCGAAAAATCGGCTTGCGGACACAGCCTTACGCTTGTTCGTCCGCTTCGCTTTGTGCGGGTTGGCGATGATTTTTTCAAGCTTGACGACGGCACGCCCTCAGATTGCGTCTATCTGGCTCTTAATTCACTATTTGAAGAGATGAAGCCTGATATTATCCTAAGCGGTATCAATAAAGGCTCAAATATGGGCGAAGACATCACATATTCAGGCACAGCGTCGGCGGCTATGGAGGGGGTGTTGCACGGTGTGCCGTCTATCGCTTTTTCTCAACTACATAGACATCTTGGAGATCACTCGTATATGTATGATTTTGACGTGGCGGCGCTTGTCGCAAGAGAGCTTGTCGCAAAGGTATTGGAGGTCGGATTTCCGCTTGGAGATAGACGCTTTTTGAACGTCAATATTCCGATTATCAAAAAAAGCGAATACAAAGGTTTTAAGGTCACAAGAGCCGGATATAGACACTACGGCAATGATGCGCATATGCACAGAAACCCGCGCGGTGAGGAGCACTACTGGCTCGGGCTTCATCCTCTTAGCTGGTCTGATCATGCGCATGGAGATAAGAGCTTTATGAGTGATTTTGACGCTATTAAAGATGGGTATGTCTCTGTTACGCCGACTAAGCTTGATATGACGGCTCACGAGGAGCTTGACTCGTTAAAGGATTGGATTGGCTAGATATGAGCGTTCAAGGGCGCTTTTAAAAGAGCGTTTTGAGATACTAAGAACAAAAAAAGTGTTACTTTTTGGAGTTGGCGGGGTAGGAGGACACTGCCTTGACGCTCTATATAGAACAGGCGTAACCGATGTAACAATAGTGGATTTTGACGTTTATGATATTTCAAACCAAAATAGACAGATAGGCTCGGAGGCGATAGGCGAGGTAAAAGTACATAGACTCTCACAGCTATACCCAAGCGTTACGCCCGTGCACGCTAGGGTTGACGAGGAGTTTTTGGACTCTTTTGACTTTGAGCCCTACGATATTGTGCTTGATGCGATAGACGATATGAGAGCTAAAATCGGAATAATAAGAAGATGCCACAAAAAGCTTATCTCGTCGATGGGTTCTGCAAAAAAACTAGATCCTACAAAAATAGAGTACATATCTATATGGAAAACTTATAATGACCCGTTCGCAAAAAAAGTGCGAAATGAGCTGAAAAAAATAAATTTCAATAAGGATTTTAAGGTTATTTTTAGCGCCGAAATCCCACAATGCGTCGAAAAAAGCTCATTTGTCGGCGTAACGGGGGCTTTTGGATTGACTCTCGCCGCAAAAGCTATAGAGAAATTAAGCGTATAACATCAAATAGGGGTCGCTATTTTAATGGTGGATAGATTAAAAATATTATGGCTGAAAAAGACGATGACGAAGACGAGTTGGAGCTTTAAAAGTTTAAGGCAAAGCTTTTGTATGCAAACTTGCACGCAATTCATGAATCAAATAAGCACAAAGAGTTGACAAGCTTGGCTACACGGTAAATTTTATAAATAAATGTATATTGACAGGCACCGGACTTAACGTTCTTTATTTATCCCCTCCTCCGCTTTTTTGCCGCTTATTGAGACGCCGCATAAAAGCCTAAAAAGCTTCCCACGCCTGCTTATCGCCTCTAACCAAACTATTTGGCAACGCCTTAGGGGTTGCTTTGCACTCTATCGCTTTGATGGATATTTGATCATTGGGGTTGTTTTGCGCTTTGTTTTGTATACCAAGACACGCTTTTGCGCGGATACGATTAATTGCCTCAAAGGCGACGCCTATATCGCATTCTATTGCGAGAGCTAGCTTTTTTAGCTCCTCTTCGCTTACTTTTGAGGTTTTTTTATCTACAAACTCTTGCATTTTTTGGTGGACATATCCGTGCGTTCTTACCAGTTCTTGCCACTCTCCGCCTTGCGCATACTCTTCGCGGTTATTGGCGGCTATCCATTTTCCAAGTTCGCATTGGTTCTCGTCTGTTACTGTCCAGGAGAGTATTTTGTCGTCTTTTAGTTTTGCGAAATTAGCATTTTTGAAGTTTATGTGGTCGTATTTGAGCTTTGTCGTATCAAGCATCATATCTATACGGCAAATACGCGCGAGGCTCTCTTTTGAAAAACTAGTATTTGCAATTCCTTGACTAAGACGCTCTGACATCTGCAAAATATTATCCGCCAGCGTGTTTACTTTGCCGGAATTTTGCGCGTTTTGACCAGTCATTCGATCTAGCTCTACGACGGCGATATTGATTTGTCCAATTCCCGTCATCTGTTCTCTGCTCGCATTTGCGACATCCTCTACTAGATGTGTTGTCTGCTCTATTTTGGCGCTGAGTATATCAAAGCCTCTTATCATTTCGCCAGAGGTTTTCAAACCCTCGTTTGCCTTTGTATTAGCGAGATTTGCCAATCCTTTAATCTGTTTTGCCGCCTCGGCGGAGCGATTGGCTAGATTTCGCACCTCTTGGGCTACGACGGCAAACCCTTTTCCGGCGTCTCCGGCCGTAGCGGCTTCAACGGCGGCGTTTAGGCTTAGGATATTGGTTTGAAACGCAATATTGTCGATAATTGATACAGCTTCATTAATAGCGACCGTTGATTTACTGAACTCATTCATGGCGGTTACCGTATTATCCGCCAAAATTTTACCGTTGCTTGCGGCACGCTCCGCTTCTTTTGCCGTAGTCGCCATCTGCATAGCTTTTTGGCTATTGGTGCCTACGTTTCCGGTTAACTCCTCAACCGCCGCCGCCGTCTCTTCAAGGCTGGACGCTTGCTTATTGGCGGACTGCGAAAGGGCGTATGCGGAATCTCTTAGGATTTTTGCCCCTACGTCTAGTTCTTGAGAATTTTTGCTGATAAGAGCCATAAAGTCGCTAAGTAGGTCGCTCACCGCCCTAAAGCAGGCGAGGATGCTTCCAAATTCGCCGGAGTATCTCCCGATTTCTATTTTGGCGGTAAAATCCGCGCGGGAGTATGAGGACAAAATAGACGAAATCTGACCAACAACAACCTCAAGCTCGCTAAACGCTTTGTTAATAGCCGTAGTCGCCTCTTTTATTCCGGCGCTTCCGCCCTCTCCGCTCACGCGCACGCTCACAAAGCCAAGAGAGAGTCTATCGACGCACACGCCAAATTCGGCTATAACCGCGGCGTCTTTTGTGATTTCATCCTCAATGCGGGATATGTTATTGTTGATAATTAAAGCCATCTGCCCAAACTCATCGCGACTCTCAATAACTATAGGCTCGGCTCTTTTATTTTTTTGGCTTAAAAAATCAAAAAACGATAGGAGTCCGGCTTGTAGACTAGAGATATTTTGCAGTATTTTTTTGAAGACAATAAAATTGGCGGCAAAAATAACAATCAACATAATCAGCGTTACTAAAGAGGCGATTTTTATATATTGCAGAAGACTATTAGTAATATCCACCAAGCTGTTTTCCAGCTCTTTTTCGGAAGTCGCCGACAGCTTGTCTGTATCGCTCTGTATTTTTCTAACAACATGCGCAAAACCTTCTACGCCGTCTAGTACATCCTCAAGGTTTCCGCTCTCAAAAGCGTTTATTACATCTGCGCTAATGGCTGAGATCCCCTGCATTCGTTTGTCGAGATTGTCTACTATAAACAGAGAGTTTGGAGTTTTTGCCAAAACTATTTTTAGTTTTTGGATTGTTTGTTTGATGGTTTCTATCTGATCTTTTAGAGATGAGGAGGCGCTTTTGAGATATAAAGTATCTTTTTTATGAGAGGAAGCCTCGTCTTTAATACTTAATTGTCCAGTTTCACCACGTTATAGTTGCCTAGTTTCATAAATACAAGCAAT
>DZAX01000016.1 GCA_022729705.1 Helicobacter cetorum
TATTGCTTGTATTTATGAAACTAGGCAACTATAACGTGGTGAAACTGGACAACTATAACATTTAACAACTAATTAAGAAATATCGTAACCATTCAGCACCCCCTTCTGAAAGCTCAATTTTTGAGATGAAATCCTCAAAAGAGTCGATATTTTTTCTTTTTTCTTATTGAAATAGCCACTTTTCCATGCTAATTTTCATTTTTTTACAGGGGTGCTGAATGGTTACGAAATATCAAACTAAACTCACAGTGTTGGGGCTAACCTATCAAAATCAGGGGGATTAAATATGCAAAATAGCTGTCACGAGCCGATAATAACGGCATTCTCGGCTGCGCATTCATATATGGATACAAACAAGGGCGAAAGCTACTATAAAGCTCTTTACGAGAAATGTAAAATAAGACTTGAGACTCTTAAAAGCGAAGAAACATCAAAGTCTGATTCTGACATTTATGAGATACTAGAAGCAAACGACGTAACAAGAAGAGATTTTCTAAAGTGGGTGTCCGCTACGACGGCCACGCTGATGCTTCCGGCTTTTTTTGAGCCTCTAGTCGCAGAGGCGGCTGAGATGATGAATAGAGCTCCGGTGATTTGGATAGAGCTTCAAGATTGCGCCGGAAACTCCGAGGCTCTTCTTAGAAGCTCCGCTCCAAGCGTGGATGATTTGCTATTTGACATTATCAGTCTTGAATACCATGAGACGCTTATGGCGGCGGCGGGTCATCAAGCCGAAAAACAACTTGAAGATGGTATGCACACTTTTAAAGGTAAATACATACTTTTCGTAGAGGGTTCTATCCCGACAAAAGACAAAGGTATATACGGCACTATCGGGGCTAGCGGCGAGACGTTTGAAGAACACCTAAAAAGACTTGCGGCGGATGCGGCGGCGGTTGTAGCGGTTGGTACTTGCGCCACGTTTGGCGGCGTTCCGGCGGCGGCTCCAAACCCTACCGGCGCGGTCGGTGTTATGGATATAGTAAAAGGCAAGCCCGTTATAAATATTCCGGCGTGTCCGGCAAATCCGGCAAATATGGTCGGTGTGGTTCTTCACTATCTTCTTACGGGAACGGTTCCTGAACTTGACCATTTGCTAAGACCAAAATTTGCGTTTGGATATAGAATTCATGACAACTGTGAGAGAAGAGCGCACTTTGACGCGGGCGAATTTGTGGAAAAATGGGGCGATGCAGGCGCAAAAAATAACTTCTGTCTATATAAAATGGGTTGCAAAGGTCCAATGACTTTTAACAACTGTTCTATTATTAGATACAACGAAGGCACAAACTGGCCAATAGGCGTAGGACGCGGCTGTATCGGTTGCTCTGAGCCTGATTTTTGGGATAAATACGCATATGAAAGACCAATGGCAGACACGGGCATCAAAGCTCCCGGCGGCGGCGTAGAAAAGGCTATTGATGAATTTGGTATGGGCATGGTAACCGCTGCGGCGATAGGTATAGGAATTCACGCGGCAATGAGCACTTTTGCCGGTAAAAAAAGCGGAGAAGGAGATAATTAATGAGCAAACACATAGTAATAGATCCAATAACAAGGATTGAGGGACACCTAAGAATAGAAGCCGTAATAGACGATAACAATACCGTTGTGGACGCCTTCAGCTCTGCTACAATGTTTAGAGGTATTGAGACAATACTAAAAGGCAGAGACCCAAGGGATGCCGGACTTTTATCAATGAGAATATGCGGCGTTTGTACTGGAACACACTACCAAAGAAGTATAGAGGGGGTGGAGCACGCGTTTAAAGTCAAAATTCCTAAAAACGCTAGAGTCGTTAGAAACCTTATTCAGGGTGCTCTTTATGTGCACGACCATATAGTGCATTTTTATCACCTACACGGGCTTGACTGGGTAGACGTTGTATCCGCTCTTAGCGCTGATCCAAAAAAAGCGGTTGAGCAAGCCTCAAAAGTATCCGCCAAACCTTGGAATGTAGGCGAAGCAAACTACAAGGCTGTACAAGAGAGAGTCGCTAAGTTTGTAAAACAAGGGAGACTTGGAATATTTGGAAATGGATACTGGGGAAGCAAAGCTTATAAGCTAAATCCGGAAGAGAACCTTATTATATTGTCTCACTACCTTGACGCACTTGAATTACAAAAAGATTTGGCGAAGATGATGGCGATATTTGGCGGTAAAATGCCACACCCGCAAAGCTTTGTCGTCGGCGGTGTGACGTGCGTTCAGGATATTCAAAATCCGGCTCGTATAGCGCAATTCAAAGATTGGCTCCAAAAAGGTCAAGACTTTACTAAAAACGCATATATTCCGGATGTTGTTTTGGCTGGAAAAGCGTATGCGGGCGAGGCTCTTGCTGGTATCGGCGGCGGACTTGGAAGCTTTATGAGCTATGGCGACTTTAGACTTGACGACAATGAGTTTTATAAAGCGGCTCTTCTTTTCCCAAGCGGCGTAGTGCTTAATAAAGATTTGAGCAAAGTAATAGAGCTAGATCAGGTAAAAATAGCCGAAGACGTGGCACACGCATGGTACAAGGGTGCGGCGGCTCTTCACCCGTTCAAAGGCGAGACTGTGCCTGAATATACCGGCTTTGGCAAAAAAGAGAACGGCATAGCGTATTTGGATACAAAAAACAAATACAGCTGGGTTAAAGCCCCAACATACGCAGACAATAGAGTCGAAGTCGGGCCTTTGGCTAGAATGGTAATAGGATACGCAAAAGGCGACCAAAGAATTAAATCTTATGTAGACGGTTTCTTTGCAAAACTAGATGCGCATGTCGGCGCAAAAGTTCCATTGACGGCTCTTTTTTCAACCGTGGGTAGAACGGCGGCAAGAGCTGTTGAGACGGAGCTAATGGCGGACGCTATGATGGGTTGGGTAGATGAACTAGCAAAAAATACGGCTAGCGGACAGCTTGACACATGGACGGAGTTTGATTTTGACAAAGTGGCAAAAGACGCTCAGGGTTACGGTATGGCGGAGGCTCCAAGAGGCGCTCTTGGTCACTGGGTAAAAATAAAAGACGGTAAAATCGAAAACTATCAGTGTATCGTTCCCTCAACATGGAATGCAAGCCCAAGGGACGCAAAAGGCAGAATGGGCGCTTATGAGGCTTCTTTGATAGGCACAAAAGTGGCAAACCCTGACCAACCGCTTGAGATTTTACGAACTATCCACAGCTTTGACCCGTGTATCGCTTGCGCCGTGCACATAGTAGACACAAAAGGCAAAGAGCTTGCGGTTTACAAAATATCGCCTAGCGCGGGGGTGTGCCATGTCTAAAATGGCGCCGGTCAAGAGAATGACCGTCTCCGGTCGGATAATACACTGGGTCAACGCTATTTCGATACTTGCGTGCGTAATAACAGGGCTTTATATAGGTCACCCGTATTATCAAAGCTTTATAGCCGACCCGGCGCTAGATAAGTATGTGATGGCTTACAATAGGCTGATTCACTTTGTGGGGGCGATACTGCTTGATGTGACCTCTATTGTGATAGCCTATCTGTACTTTTTTAGTAGATTTGAAAAACCGTATAAAAAGCTTATTCCAAACAAAGAAAATCTTTCTGAGTTTTGGGAGGTGTTTGTCAATCTTATGACGCTAAATAGACGCAAAAATTTTGATTCAAAACATAACGATAGCTTTAATATCGTTTACTTTACGATATTTCATATTCTCTTAATCATGATGCTTTTAACTGGGCTTCAACTCTATGTACACGCTCTTGCGAGCGGCGAGAGTTCTGTTGGCGGATGGTGGCCTCTGTTGCTTCACGTCGCAACTGATTGGACGCTTAGCGTATTTGGCGGCAATATGGGCGTAAGGGTCGCTCACCATACAATGATGTGGTGGATAATCGTATGGACAATGTTTCACATCTACTACCAAATATGGAGAACTATTTTTTGGAGAGAGGGAGATATTGACATCGTGTTTAGCGGCGAGAAATTTATAAAAGCTGATAAGGCTTGAGCGGGCGTAATCTTCTAATCGGCGTAGGCAACGTCCTCTTTATGGATGAAGGGGTCGGCGTTTACGCCGCCAAGTATCTTGAAAATAACTACTCCTTTGACGACTCCCTCGAAATCATGGACGGCGGCGTACTCGGCTTTAAGCTAATGGCGCTATTTCAAGAGTATGACAATGTAATAATACTGGACACCGTATCTATTGAAGACGCTCCGGGAAGCGTCTATAGGCTTCCTTCCGAGGAGCTTTTGGGGCTTGGTTCATATCGCAAGACGGCGCACGAGGTAGAGATAGTAGAGATGCTTGAAATCTGCTCAATGTTGGAAAAAATGGCGAATGTAGTCATTATCGGCATTGTCCCAAAAGATATAGAGAGCGTCAAAAATGATATGACAAGCGAAATTTTGAGCGGTTTTGAGCTTTTTATCTCAACCGCTTTAGCCGAACTTAGCGCGCTTTGCGTACAATATGAAAAAAAAGACAACATCCAAATAGAGTGGATAATGGAAAATTTTTTCAAGGAGGGTTCGTTTGGTAATCAAATATAAGCTTGGATTTGACAATGAGAGCGACGATTACGCTTATTTAATATCACAAATACTTCAAAACACAGACTCAAACGTCATAAAAACAGATAGCGAAATCATAATTTTTATGCAAGGGGGCGAAGAGAGCATAAAAGCCTCTTTTGCTCTTCTTGGCGAAGAGCTTCCGCTCTCTTTGTATCTATCCGGACAAAGCGTAGAAGAAGCGGCGTTTATGCCGCCAAACCGTCAACCGCTAAAAGAGGCTTCATATCTTGCTATGTATCCGCGAGTGATGAGAGAGCTTATAGATTCGCAAAGCAAAACGTATTTTGAGATAGGCGGCGACGTATCTGTAGATTCAAAACCCATAAATGGAGCCGATTCCTTAAAAAGCGCGTTATTTGAGTGTGTTTGCAAGTTAAAAGAGGGCGGTTCGGTTTTGCTTAAAAACGAGAGCGGAGCTACTCTTTTATCGTGCAAACCGAATGAGGGCGTTTTGCTTACAAACCTAAACGAATCCACTTTAAAAGAGTTTGATATTTCCGTTGACGAGGCTTTGACGCTTAGCGCGATGGAGAGACCGTTTGTGATAAAAAGCGGCGAGCGTATGAAAATTCTGTTTTTAGCAAACGACGCTTTGATGCTACTCCTTTGCAAAACAGCGATGGATGAAGGAATAGACGCCCTATATATAGACGTCGTGGGCGCCGCTGACATGGTGATAGAGTATACCGGAATAAAAAAAGACGTGCCAAAAAGAAGCGGCGTTTATTTTTGCAAAAACGATAGGTTTTTTGTCAACTTTGATTTTACGCCGCATACTTTGACCAATGGCGAAGATTCGCTGTTTTTTGATATGAGCATATCAAATAGTTTTGGCGTGTACGCCATAAAAAGCGGGATAGGGGTCAAAAAAATAGCCGGAGCTTCATTTTTTACCGCTGATATTTTTGAATCTATTAAGGCGGAGTTTGATTTTGGCGCAAAGCTTGCCGAAAATTTTGAGAGTTCTTTTAATGAACGCACTTTGGAGCTAAAAAAAATGCGTTTTGAGAACAAAAGCGATATAGAAAACTTCTTTGACGCCGTACAAGCGGCTATTGGAGCAACCTCTTTTGCCAATATGCTCAAAAAAGCTGACAACGCTGATGTGCAAGGCGGCGTAAAGCTTGACTTCGCGCTAACCAAAAATGAAAACAACGTTGCGCTAAATCTCAAAAAATGTTTTGCCTCCCTTCTTAGCTTCAAGCTTGGTGGCGTGGATGACGAAACGCTTGCTTACTCTGTTTTTGAGTCGGCGATAGATTTTTTGATACACGGAATGGATGAGGCAAAAAGAAGCTTTGAAGTAAAAAAACTCCACATCGGCGGAGAGTTTTTGTTTTCAAACGTATTTGTGGAAAAACTAAAAGCCAAAATCAAAAATGTAGATATCGATATGGCTCTCAACTCTCTTCCTGCCGATATTAAAAGCGTGTGTGAGATTGCGAGATAACCTGATAAGGTTTTTATAATGGATAAAAAAATAATAGAAAAAACTTTATTTGAGAGCCAACTTGTAAAATTTGTTCATAGCATAAAGGATAGCATTAGCTATTCTAACGGTCAATGGACAATAAAAGGTTTTATAGATATTTTCCAAAATGTCTATACTATCTCTTCGGATACTAAAATAATTTCAAAAATATTGGAAATTCATCTTTATCCTCAATTTTCAGAGTTTGCAAAAAATATAGGCTATAAAACCGTTTTGACTAATCACCAAAACTACTATCCAGATATTTCATTTGTAAAAGAAGACGATGAAACGATTAAGTTTGCAGTAGATTTAAAAACAACGTATCGGAATAGTCCAACATCGGGCCTATGCAATGGATTTACGCTTGGTTCGCATGGTGAATATTTTACAAATCGTAAAAGTGGTAAGAATATACAGTTTCCATACGCATCGTACGGGGGTCATTTTTGTCTTGGAATTATATACGATAGAGCAGATCCAGCAGATATTGACGGGGCTAAAATACACACCGTTGACAGACTTGATTCCATAACATCAGTAGTAAATAATTTTGATTTTTTTGTTGTTGAAAAATGGAAAATAGCAAGCGATAAAAAGGGTAGCGGAAACACGGCAAACATAGGTAGCATAAACAACATAGATGATATTATTAATGGTAGGGGAATGTTTTCTAGGCTTGGAGAGACTTGGTTTGATGAATACTGGATGAACTATAAAAAAATAACCGTTCCCGATAATAATGGCAGCACAAAGATAATCTCTTCATTGAAAGAGTTTGTAGAGTATAAAAAAGGCGATATCTCCCTTATTGTTCCTAAAAAAAGTGCCAAAATATGAAAATATTTGTGCCTCCTATAAAATCACAAGGCATAAAAACAAAGCTTGTTCCATGGATTAAGACGATTATACCAAAAGAGTTTAACGGCAGATGGGTAGAGCCTTTTATGGGAACAGGGGCTGTGGCGTTTAATTTGGCTCCCAATAACGCTCTTTTGTGCGATATTAATCCGCATCTTATTAATTTCTATAAATCGCTTGCAGATGGATGTATTACAACTATAGAGATTAGGAATTTTTTGGAACAGGAGGGGGCGACTCTCGCCGCCAAAGGCGAGGGGCATTATTATAGCATTAGAGAGCGTTTTAATAGAGAGCATAATCCATTAGATTTTTTGTTTTTAAACAGGGCGGGATTTAATGGTATGATTCGCTTTAACCGGAAAGGCGGATTTAATATTCCTTTCTGCCGTAAGCCTGAGCGTTTTGCAAAAGCGTACATAACAAAAATAGTAAACCAATCAGATAGACTCATAAAACTATTTCGCTTAAAAAATTTTACCTTTAAATGTCAAGACTTTATGACGACAATATCCGAAACAGAGATTTCAGATATTGTTTATTGTGATCCGCCCTACATTGATAGGCACGTTGATTACTATGGCGGCTGGAATGAGGATAACGAGCTTAGGCTTTTTGACGCTCTTAAAAATAGTAAATCAAATTTTGTTCTCTCTACATGGCATCATAATGATTTTCGTAAAAACGACTATATTGATAGAGTTTGGAATAATTTTGCGGTATACACGCAAGAGCATTTCTATCATGTCGGTGGAAGCGAAAAAAATCGTAACCATGTGGTTGAGGCTTTGGTTACAAATCTTCAATTCGGCATGGTTGCTGACGGTAAAAAAATAAATCGCCAAAATGGTTTATTTACCGATAACTGCCAGAGTATGCATATTGCGAGATAGATGCGTAAAGATAGAGGTTGGCGGCGTCGTACAGGGGGTTGGATTTCGCCCGTATGTCGCAAGACTAGCCTCAAAACTTCTACTTAACGGTTTTGTACAAAACAGCTCCGGCGGAGCCATTATCACGATATGCGGCGACTCTTTGAGGGTTGAGGAGTTTTTAGCCGCGCTCCAATCCTCTCCGCCGCCGCTTGCAAAAATTGATAGCGTCTTAATAAAAGAGTCGGAATATCAAAATTTTGATGGTTTTTTTGTAAAAGAGAGTAGCGACGAAAGCGCTAAGAGGGCTTTTTTCCCGCCTGATTTGACGATATGCGAAGAGTGTGAAAAAGAGCTGTTTGACGCAAATGATAGAAGATACTTATACCCCCTAATCAACTGCCAAAACTGCGGACCTAGATTTACCGTCATAGACTCTCTGCCATACGACAGAGCGAGAACCTCCATGCGCCCCTTTGAGATGTGTCCCTCGTGCAAAAAAGAGTATGAAGATATAAGTGATAGGCGCTTTCACGCCGAACCTGTGTCATGCCCCTCTTGCGGTCCCTCTTTTTATTTTACCGACGATAGCGGAGTCGTTATCGCATCGTCAAAAAACGGCGATATTTTGTCGCTCGCGGCTGATGCATTAAGAGGCGGCAAAATAGTCGCTATTAAAGGCGTCGGCGGCTTTCATCTAGTCTGCCGCGCCGATAGTGACGAAGCCGTGCGAAGGCTTAGGGATAAAAAGCAAAGAGTCAGAAAACCTTTTGCCGTGATGTTTAAAAATTTGGACGCTTTAAGATGCGAATGCGCTCCGACAAGACGCGAAGAGGAGCTTGTAAGCTCAAAAGAGAGACCGATAACGCTTATGAGAAAATCAGAGAGCTACTCTCTTAGCTCGTTTATTTCGTTTGAGAGTCCGTTTATCGGCGCTTTTTTGCCCTACAGCGGAGTTTATGCGACTCTTTTTGGCATGATTGATTTTGCCCTTGTAGCTACTAGCGCAAATATATCGGACGAACCTATCGCGACAAGCGAAGAGGAACTTTTTTTGCGCCTTGCGGGCGGTTTTGACTACGCTTTTTATTATGACCGCAAAATCTTGCAAGGATGCGATGACTCCGTGGTTCGCGCGTCAGATGAGACTATCATAAAGCTCAGAAACTCGCGAGGGTTTGCGCCTCTTTTTTTTAAGAGCGACCATATTTTTAAAGAGGGTGTTTTTTGCGCCGGCGCTCACCAAAAAAATAGTTTTGCTATTTGCTTTGGGCAAAATATAGTCGTATCGGCGCATATCGGAGACCTTGACTCTTTGGAGGCTGTAGAGTATTACGAAAAGAGCGCGGAGCGTCTACGCTCTTTGTGGGGCGCGAGCTTTGGGCTTGTCGTGCGAGACTTAAACGCCCGTTACGCCTCTGGTCGTTTTGCCGACTCTATTGGCGCCCCGATTTTGACTCTTCAGCATCACAAAGCGCATTTTTTGGCGTCTTTGCTTGAGCGACGAGCGCTTCATTCTGACGCTCTTGGCGTTGTATGGGATGGAACAGGTATTGGTGAAGATGGAAATGTTTGGGGCGGAGAGTTTTTTGTCAAAAGCGGACACGAAATAACTAGAGAGGCTCATTTGCCATATTTTTGGCTACTTGGAGGCGAGAGGGCGGCAAAAGAGCCTAGAAAATCCGCCTTTTCGCTGGCTCTATCGTTTTTGACGCAAGAAGAAATGAAGCAAATAGGAGCGCGGTTAGGTTATACCGAAAATGAAATAGCTCTTTTATGCGAAGCTTTTGACAAAAAACTAAACTGCGTCAAATGCTCGTCAATGGGTAGACTCTTTGACGCTATTGCGGCGCTTATCGGGGTAGTGGGCGCACAAAGTTTTGACGGAGAGAGCGGGCTTATGCTAGAAGCTCTGTACGAACGCGAGAATGCCTGCTTTTACGATATATTTGAGGGCAAAAAGCCAAATATCGCCGCCCTATTGCGCCTAGTCTTGCAAGAAGAGAGCCAAAAAGCGGCG
The DNA here is from genome assembly GCA_022729705.1 of Helicobacter cetorum. Classification (GTDB taxonomy): domain Bacteria; phylum Campylobacterota; class Campylobacteria; order Campylobacterales; family UBA6016; genus UBA6016. The sequence continues at coordinate 9,758 of DZAX01000016.1, forward strand.
GCTACAAAGTTTATCAACACATTGGCGGAGTACATAAAAGTTGTCGCCGCAAACTACGATTTGCCGATATTTTGCTCCGGCGGCGTATTTCAAAACGCCGCCTTGGTGTTTGCCGCAAAAAGAGCCTTAGGAGCGGATAAGCTATTTTTTTGCGAAAAACTAAGCCCCAATGACTCCTCTATCTGCGTGGGTCAGGCGGCTTTTGCTATTATCGCACAAAAGGATAAAGATGAAAAAGAGTTTTAAGCTAAAAATACCGGAAAGAAACGACGAGAGAGTGGTCGAAGCTCTAAAGCACGACATAAGACAATATATCAAGAGAGAAAAGAGAAAACCGACGCCTGAAGGTGTGGATTTTTGGGAGTTTGACTGCAAGTTTGGCAAGAGCGTAGAAAACGTCGAAGTTATTAAGTTTTCTGAGATTTTTAGCTGTATCGATGCCGCCGCAAAAGAGGGAGACGAGGAGTTTTATATTGAGATTTTGGCGAAAGCGGGATATAAGAGTGCTAAAGGCGAAGTTAAAACGGAAGAATAGATTTGTCCATTTGTTATTATAGTCTTCAAAGAAATTCAAACAAAAAATCGTAACCACTCACCTATCCACAAAACCCCCTCACCGCAAAAGCCTCCCCATTAGCGGCACCCAAAAGTGCTGGCATAATATAGATGAGTAGATATTCGTAAAGATTCTACTCAATCTCCTTAAAATGATAGACGTGCGCCGATTGGATAATTGCGTCGTACTATGCGTTTAGTTTTTTTGAGCAAGAGCCTCTTTTCCTTTCTCTTTTGCGTTATTTACTTGTTTGTTGGCGTATAGTAGTAGTTTGGACATATCCTCGCTCTGCAGCTGATGGGCGTTACAAAAAGCGTGAGTAAAAGCACCCTCTGCTTTCTCATTGAGTGAGCATTTCAACACGAGAGAGGGCGTCAAGGATGCTTCCCTCGCTAATTGAATGTCCAAATAGGTCTCTTATGGATAAAAATATTTACGCAAACGCCGCATAAAGAGCTCTCAGAGCTTGATGACAAGAGTAGAGCGGTTCTATTTGATGCGGCTTTTTTGATAGAAAAGGAGATACTTTTGTATTTTAAGCCGGATAAAGTAAAGGGACATTTATGTCTTTAAGAGTTTTTTTAACTCTTTTTGGGTTAAATAAGACAAATAAAATCCTATTTAAAATTTTAAGGAATTCCTAATGATTACGGCATATTTAGACAACAATGCCACCACTATATGCGACCCAAAAGTTAGAGAGGCTATGGAGCCTTTTTGGTGTGAGTTTTATGGAAATCCAAACTCTTTGCATAGATTTGGCACGGATACTCACCCACACCTAAGAGTCGCAATAAATAGACTCTATAAAGCGATAAACGCCGCCGACAAAGATGATATAATTATTAATTCCGGAGCCTCGGAGGGCAACAACCATGTGTTAAAAGCTGTCTACTACGACGTAATAGCGCCAAGCGGCGGTAAAATAAACCATATTATTACGAGCGAAGTAGAGCATCCCTCTGTGCTTGCGACGTGCAAATGGCTTGAAGAGCAAGGGGTAAAAGTCACATATGTGCCTGTAAACTCCAGGGGAGTGGTAAAGGTGGGAACTGTAAAAGCTTCTATTTCTGAACGCACAGCCCTTGTTTCTATTATGTGGGCAAACAATGAAACCGGTCTGATATTTCCCGTAAAAGAGATAGGCGATATTTGCCGTGAGGCGGGCGTATTGTTTCATGTGGACGGTTGTCAAGCCATAGGCAAGATAAAAGTGGATATGCAAGAGGTAAAAGCTGATTTTATGACTTTTAGCGCCCATAAATTCCATGGACCAAAAGGTGTCGGCGGCTTGTATGTGAGAAACTCGCGCAGAATAACAAACCTTATTCATGGCGGCGAGCAGATGGGCGGTAAAAGGGCGGGAACGTTAAATGTGCCGCTCATTGTCGGCATGGGGCTTGCGGCTGAGATGGCCGATTACTCTCTTGATTATGAGCTAACTGCGGTTAAAGCACTTAGAGACGAGCTAGAAGTCGAGCTTTTGAAAATGGAAGATGTGTTTGTTGTCGGAACGGAAGACGACAGGGTGCCAAATACAATACTAATCTCCATAAAGGGTGTAGAGGGCGAATCTATGCTGTGGGATCTCAACAAAAATGGCATAGGATGTTCAACGGGAAGCGCCTGCGCATCCGAAGAGCTAGAGGCAAACCCTATTCTTGTAGCGATAGGAGCAGATAAGGAGCTTGCGCATACAGCTATACGCATAAGCCTTAGCCGTTTTACTACAAAAGAAGAGATAGAGTCGGCTAAAAAAGAGTTTCCCGCAGCCGTCAAGCGATTAAGAGAGATTTCTTCAAGTTATGCGTATGCACCGAACAAATAACACTCTATAAAAAAATCGCCAATATAGCGGGAGAATTGCAGGGTGTGCGAATATCTCTTGCGACCAATACAGCTTTTACCTGTATTGGCGCATAGTATAAGTAAAATATAGATTTAAAGGAATAAGACTATGGCAAAAGATGATTTAATAGGCGGCTCTATTTGGGGGCAATACTCAAAAAAAGTAAGCGATAAAATGAATAACCCTCTCAATAGAGGCGAGATAACCGAAGAAGAAGCGGCGGATATGGGGTGCAGATTGATAGTTGCGGATTATGGTGCTGAGTCTTGCGGGGATGCGGTTAGGCTGTATTGGGCTGTGGAGCCGGAAAGTAGCTTAATAAAAACTAGTAAGTTTAAATCATTTGGATGCGGTACGGCAATAGCGAGTTCTGATATGATGGCTGAGCTTTGTATTGGCAAGACCGTGGATGAGGCGGTTAAAATCACAAATATAGACGTTGAATTTGCACTTAGAGACACCCCAGATGAGCCGGCCGTTCCGCCTCAAAAAATGCACTGTTCCGTTATGGCGTACGACGTTATCAAAAAAGCGGCCTCTATCTACAAGGGGGTAGACATGGAGAGCTTTGAAGAAGAAATTATTGTATGCGAATGTGCAAGAGTAAGTCTCGCAACGATAAAAGATGTAATTAAAATAAATAATTTGAAAACCGTCGAAGAGATAACCGCATATACGAAAGCGGGCGCATTTTGTAAATCTTGCATTAGACCGGGTGGACATGAGGTCAGAGAGTATTATCTTGTAGACATACTGGCCGCAACTATGGTCGAAATGAAAGGGGCGGCGCAGGCACATGCGATAGATGCGGAAGACTTTAAATCAATGACGGTTGTGAAAAAAACAAAATTAATCGAAAAGACCTTGGATGAGCATATAAGACCAATGCTTATCATGGACGGTGGAAACTTAGAGCTTCTTGATATAAAAGATGAAGGCGAAGAGACGCATGTATTTATCAGGTATGTAGGCGCCTGTAACGGATGCGCAAGCTCTAGCACAGGAACGCTTTATGCAATAGAAGCCGTACTGAGAAGAGAGCTTGACGTAAAAATAAGAGTCTTACCTATTTGATGTCATATGTCAAGACGGATCCCATCGCCGACAGGTGATGGGGCGGCTCTAGCTACCCGCATAAATGCGGGAGAAAATTATTAAGGATTAATTTGACTCATCGATATTATTCTCCTCCTCTTCATCTCTCTCGCCGCGTCTTTTGGCGCTGATAATAATAGGCGTACCTTCAAAATTAAAACTCTCTCTGAGACTGTTTATTAAGTATCTTTTGTAGCTAAAATGTAGGATTGGCAAGTTCATAACAAGCGAAATTTTTGGCGGTTTTGTGGCGTATTGCGTTGAAAATTTGATTCGCACTATTCTACCGTGATCTCCTGGTAGTTTATGCCTTTCACTTGCGGCTTTGATTGCGTCGTTTAGTTTCCTAGTTGGAATTTTTTGGGAGTAGTTTGCATAGACTTCGAGCACCTTGTCCATTATTTTGTGCACTCTTTTTCCGCTAAGTGCGCTTACTGTGATGATAGGGGCAAAATCCAAAAATTTGAATTTATCTTTTATCTCGTCAAGTATCTCTTTTGGCTCGCGTTTGATTAAATCCCATTTGTTGAGCACGATTATGGCGCCCGTCTTGTGCTTGTCGATAAATCCGGCTACTCTTTCGTCTTGCTCTATAAAATCTTCACTTGCATCGAGTGTGAGAATAGCTATATCAGCGCTCTCCAGCGCTTTTTCGCTTCTATCTAGCGCCCATTTTTCTATACCGACTATTTTGCTTCTTTTCCTTATTCCGGCGGTATCGACAAACGTGATGTTGCGCCCCCCAAACTCTATAGTCTCATCCACAGGGTCAATTGTGGTTCCTGCAATGGGGCTTACTATCGAGCGGTTAATCCCCGTAAGAGCATTTAAAAGAGAGCTTTTGCCGACATTTACTCGCCCTATGATGGCTACTTTAATATCCGCCGTGTCCTCGACTTCTTCGCTTTCTTCGTCCTCGTCATCCAAAAAATCTTCCAAGCTCTCATCGTCGTCCGCACTTAGATTAAACACCTGCGGCGCTTCATCCAAATATCCGTCTATCCAGTCAAGCATTTTTGAGATATTGCGATTGTGCGATACTGAGACCAAAAAGCTCTCTTTTGCCCCAAACTCCAAAAACTGCCATCCAGCTTCGCTCTCTTTGTCGTTGTCTATCTTGTTTACAACTAGTGCAAGAGGCTTATTTAACTTTTGAAGTCCAAAAAACAGTCTTTTTTCTTCATCGGTAGGAACCCCTTTTCCGTCGCACACAAAAAGAAGTATATCCGCCTCTTCGGCGGCTTTCATGGATTTTTCTCTTACTCTATCAAAAAGCTCGTCTCTATCTTCGATACCGCCCGTATCCCAAAGCTCTGCTTCTCCCTTAAAGGTTCTAAAAACGCGCTTTTTGACGTCCCTTGTAGTGCCCGAGACGTCGCTTATGATAGCGTCTCTAAAGCCCAAAATTCTATTAAATAGCGAGCTTTTGCCCACGTTTGGTTTGCCTATGATTGCAATTTTTTTCAAATCTGTTATCCGTTTTTTTGGTGAAATGATACTATCTTATACGTTAACACGAGCAAAGCCCGCGTTAACGGCAGGGACATAAATGTCCCTTGCGACCCCCTGAAGCTACTCGCATTCGCGAGAGAGTAGAAAATGTCGGTTTTTGCACATATCAAATCGTATATGGCGGCTAATCTACTCTGCGGCTTTGGCGTCTAGGGTTGATAAGATGGTGTTTTTGTATTTGGCGCTCTCTAGCTTTTGTGTCAAGTGGCGGTTTTCTTCTTTTAGGGATTTGTAGCTTGAATAAAGGGAGTCTGTTTCGAGGCTCAAATAGTAGATGTTTGAGGATAGGTATATTTTTGGTGTGGTGATTAAAACGGCGATAAAAAGAGCCGCCAACGCCTTAAATACCGTCTTTGCACCAAGTCCGTTTTCGGGTTGGTTTATGCTGTCGATTTCATCGAGTAGTTCGTCTTTGTCGTACTCTGTTTCAGTTGTCTCTTGCAAATTTAAAAGCCCTTAGTTTTGCGCTTCTTGATCTTGGATTCTCTTTTAGCTCTGAGGCGCTTGCCAAAAGAGGTTTTTTTGTGATTACGTCTCCAAGTTCGTTGTTATTTCCACATGTACACCGAAACGCTTCAGGCGGACAGATACAGCTCTTTGACCACTCTTTAAATGATGTCTTCACAATCCTATCTTCAAGTGAATGAAATGAAATAATACCCAAAATTTCACCGTTATTGGAAACTTTTTTTGCGTTTTGAAGCAAATTTTCTAGTTGCTCAAGCTCTGAGTTTACTTCTATTCTTATCGCCTGAAATGTTAGAGTAGCCGGATTTATCTTGCCCCCTCTAAAATTTGCGCCTATAAGGAAGCTTAACTCTTTAGCACTTGTTATTCGTGCTTCTTTGCGTTTTTTTACTATCAATGACGCTATTTTTTTTGAAAATCTATCTTCTCCGTAAACCCTTATGATTCTCTCAAGTTCATTTTCAGAGTAGCCGTTGACCACGTCGTAGGCACTAAACTCTTGCGAAGAGTCCATGCGCATATCAAGCGTCTCAGACTCAAATGAAAAACCGCGCTCTCTTTTGTCAAGTTGCAAAGACGAGACGCCTATATCCGCCAAGATTGCTATTATGTTCGATGTATCTATTTTTTCAAGAGCGGAGGCGAAGTCGGATTTGATGATTTTGACTCTATCTCCAAATTTTTTGAGCCTCTCTGAGCTAAAAGCTATCGCCTCATCATCCCTATCTACGCCTATAAGCTCTATATTTGGATGAGCCGACAAAATAGCCTCTGAGTGTCCGCCGTATCCTAGCGTCGCATCTACAAATACCCCCTCTTTAAGCTCTGCAAAAACTTCTAATACCTCGTTTAAAAGTACCGGTTTGTGTGGAATATTCAAAAGTTACGCCTTTATAATTGATTTTTTAACGCCGTCAAATAAAGCCTCAAGCTCATTATGAGAAATAACGAGCGGCGGCATTATGTATACTGTGTTTGCTAGCGGTCTTAAAAATACGCCGCACCTTAACCCCTCTTTAAAAATTTCAAGAGATGGTCGTTTTTTGTCTGTTTGCAACTCAAAAGCGGCTATCATGCCTGTTTGTCTTGCGTTTTTGACTCTTTTATCATTTTGCAACCCATCTAAAAACTTTGATATTTGCTCTATTTTTGGAGCCAAACTCTCTATAATTTTTTCATCGTCAAAAATATCCATAACAGCATTTGCCGCCGCACACCCAAGCGCATTGCCGCTGTATGAGTGAGAGTGCAAAAACGCTTTTTCTATGCTTTTCTCATAAAAAGCTTCATAAATCTTTTCACGACACATCACAACGGAGAGCGGCATATATCCGCCCGTTATGCCTTTTGAAAGACACAATATATCTGGTATTATACCAGCTTGTTCGTAAGCAAAAAAACTCCCCGTACGTCCAAAGCCGACCGCTATCTCGTCTAGTATCAAATGAACATCGTATTTGTCGCATATCTCTCTTAGTTTTTTAATAAAAAGCGGCGAGTGCATTCTCATAAATCCGGCGCATTGCACAAGCGGCTCAATGATGACCGCCGCACAGTTTTTTGCGTTATCTTGAAGAATTTTATCCAAAGAGGCGACGGCGTTTATCGTCTCTTCGTCGCTTTTGTCTTTCGGGGATGGGGCGATAAGAGTTTTTATAAGTATCTTTTCAAACGTCTTTTTATACAGTCCCACATCGCCGACGCTAAGAGCGCCAAGCGTCTCGCCGTGATAAGAGTTTTCAAAAGCTATAAACAGCTCTCTTGTTTCGCCTCTGTTTTTAAAATATTGAAAACTCATCTTAAGAGCCGCTTCCACGGCGCTTGAGCCGTTGTCGGCAAAAAAAACTTTTGTTAGTTTGGAGTCGCATTTATTGATTAGTTTTTGAGCTAAACTTATCATGGAGGTATGGGTAAAGTTTGCGGTCATGACGTGCGCAAAACTATCAAGTTGCGTTTTTATAGCGTCGTTTATACGCTTATTTGAGTGTCCAAGATTGTTTACCCACCATGAAGATATTGCGTCTATATATCTGTTGCCCTCATAATCGTAAAGATAGACGCCGGACGCTTTTTGCACGGGGATTAGCGGCGTATTTTCAAAATCTTTCATCTGCATACACGGATGCCAAACGGCAAGTAAATCGCTCTTTGCCAAAACGGTGTTAGTCATGTTGATGTGACCTTTTTACCGAATTTTAATAGATATATTTATAAAATAGGGTTAACTTACAGCCAAAAGGGCTCTTTATGATTACATGGATGCAAAAGCATCGAAAATATCTCGTAGCTACAATTTGGGTTTCAACTATCGCATTTGTAGGAGCTGGCTTTGTTGGTTGGGGTAGCTATGACTACGCCTCCATGAGCGGTTCCGTGGCAAAAGTCGGAGACATAGAAGTAACCAAAGACGAGTACTCTTCAACGTATGGCAATATATACAACTACTACTCAAAGATGACGGGCGGAAAACTTGACGAACAAACGTTAAAAACGCTTAATCTGGAGAAAATAGCTGTTCAGACGCTTGTAAATCAAGCTTTGTTGCAAAATTTTGCAAATGAGCTTGAGATGAGAGTAAGCGATGAGGAAGTAGCCGCAAAAATAGCCTCAATGGAACCATTTTTGAAAAATGGTCAATTTAATAAAGAGCAGTATCTGCTTGCTCTAAAAAATGTCGGTATGAATCCAAAAGAGTTTGAAAAAGGTCTTAAAAAAGAGCTTTTAATAGAAAAAGTGTATGCTATTTTGGAACCAAAAGCCGGAAACAGCGAGACGGCGGCGTTGGCTAGTGCGGCTTTCTCAAAAGACAAAGTTGGCGTAAAGATTATAGATGCGGCGGCATTTTTGAAGCCCGCCTCTGATGATGAGATAAAAAGCTTCTGGGAAAAAAATAAAGCTAAGTTTAAAACAGAACCCGAATACGACCTTGAAAGTTTAGAGGTTCTATCCTCGGCAATGACTCCAAACGATGAAGATATGAAAAAAGAGTATTCTGAAAACGGCTCTCTGTATTTTATAGACGGTAAGAAAAAAAGCTTTGAAGAGGCTAAAGCTCTGATAGCTGAAAATACCAAACTTAAAATGGCTAAAAAAGAGGCACTTAAACAATATGTCGAGCTAAAAGAGGGCAAGATTTCAGGTAAAGTGTCAAAAGGCGTTAGAGTCTCTCCAAAAACGCCGATGCCGCCCGAGATAAAATCTGAGCTGCTAAAAGCAAAACAGCCGACCACAATTAAGCCTATAGCTTTAAATGGTGTTTATGTTATTATTAAAGTCGATAAGTTTACCCCCGAGAGAGAGATGGGGGTTGAAGAGGGCAAGCCTATAGCAAAAATGGCGGCTGAGAGAGAAAATGCGATTAACGCCATGAAGCTTGAGGCACAAAATACTCTTAAGACAAATTTTGCAACTATAGACATCGGCTTTTTATCTAAAAACCAAAAAAATGAGGTTGCGGGATTAAACGAGCAAGAGACAGCTGAGTTGCTTGGCTCAATAGCAGTTTCAAAAGAGGCGACCGGAGCTGTGTATCTGCCTTCAAAAGCAGTATTGTTTAGGATAGAAAAGCAAGAATCGGCGCAAAGCAAAGAGGGGGATTCTAGCGAAATGCAGGAGTTGTCAAAGGTGTTGGCGAGGTCAAAGCTTTCTCTTGTTAATCAAAATGTGCTAGAATACCTGAAGAAAAAGTATGAGGTAAAGCTCTTTATGCGCCAAAACGGCGAAAATGATAAAAAGTAACTAGGGAAAAATGGAAAATCAGGCCAAGCTGGACTTCTCTAAACCGATATTGGCGATAGACGTCGGTTCAACCAAAACATGCGCTCTTATAGCCGAGGTAAAAGGTGGAGAGCCGCATATAACGGGAACCGGCATATCAAAATCAAACGGTCTTAAAAAAGGTGCCATAACAAATATAGAACTTGCATCAAAATCTATAAAAAGCGCCGTCTCCGACGCTAAGAGAATAGCGGGTATGGAGCTGACGGAGGCGGTAGTGTCAATATCCGGCGCTTATACCAAAAGTATAAACTCGCACGGTATAGTTAATGTGCCAAGTGGAGAGATAACGCTTAAAGAGATGAATAGAGCCATTCAAACAGCTCTTTATAACGCCAATATTCCCACAGAGTATGAGACTATTCATGTGTTGCCGTATGATTTTAAGGTGGATGAGCAAGACTTTATAGAAGACCCAATCGATATGAGCGGAAACAGGCTTGAAGTAAGCGTGCATATCGTGACAGTCCAAAAATCAAGTCTTGAGAATTTGCGAAAAGCTGTAAAACTTGCCGGTCTTGAGATAGCAAATATTGTACTTAGCGTATACGCCTCGTCGATAGCGGTGCTCAATAGAGATGAAAAAGAGCTTGGCGTAGCTGTTATAGACATAGGCGGAGCTACAAGCAATATAGCCGTGCATCTTGGCAACTCTATTAGGTTTAACGACTTTTTGGCGGTTGGCTCAAACCACATCACAAACGACCTATCTATGGCTTTGCATACGCCGATAAGAGATGCGGAGCAGGTAAAGCTGGAGTATGGCTCTCTTCACTCTTTATCAAACGCCATTATTGAGCTTCCGACAGTTGGCAATGAATCTGAAAAACAAGAGGTCTCCTTGGAAATAGTCTCAAATGTTATATACGCCAGAGCCGAAGAGACGTTGATGATTTTGGCAAAATCTTTGGAAAAAAGCGGTTTTAAAAGCCAAATAGGAGCCGGGGTAGTATTTACGGGCGGCATGACAAAGCTTGAGGGATTGAGAGATTTAACCGTTAGCATATTTGATAATATGCCTGTTAGATTTGCAAAGCCAAAGGCGATGGGCGGACTTTTTGAAAATCTCAAAGATCCCGCTTACTCCACCGTTATTGGTCTCGTATTGTATGCGGCTGGTAGAAATGCGCTTTATGAGGTTGATTCTACGAAGCGTCTTAGACTAAAAGAGAGTTTTGCGGCTACGACCCCCCCATCAATCACAAAAAAAATTGTGGAAGAGGAAGAGAAAAAGTCGGTAGAACCCGCCGTTTTGCCTCCGCCAAAAACCAACAAAGCTCCGGAAGAATCGATTAGAATTAGCGACCCAAAAGCGGCGGAGACAAGATATACTAGACCTATTGAACTACCGGGAATAAAATCTGTTAGTGTGGATGCCTACTTTGTAAAGTTTTGGCGATGGGCGACTCAATTATTTTAAAATCTTAGGCAAGGAAAAGAGATGAACGGTGTATTTCAGGTTGAAGAGTTACGCTCTAAAACTGGCGCAAAAATAAAAGTTATAGGCGTTGGCGGTGGTGGTTGTAATATGATAAACCATATGATAAGCGAACACGTTTTGGGTATAGAACTGGTAGTTGCAAACACCGATGCGCAGGCGTTGGAGACTTCTTTGGCAAATACAAAAATACAGCTTGGAACCAAACTCACAAGAGGTCTTGGTGCGGGCATGAAGCCTGAGGTTGGCAAAGGAGCCGCCGAGGAGAGTTATCAAGAGATAAAATCGATACTAGAGGGTGCCGATATGGTGTTTGTCGCAGCGGGACTTGGCGGCGGAACTGGTACGGGGGCTGCCGAGGTTGTAGCGGCTGCGGCAAAAGAGATAGGCGCTTTGACCGTGGCTGTGGTCACGAAACCTTTTATCTTCGAGGGGCAAAAGAGAAGAAAATACGCTGAAGAGGGTTTGGCGGCTATTAAAAAAATATGCGACTCAATAGTTGTAATACCAAATGACAAACTTCTAGCCGTTGTTGACAAAAATATGGGCATTAAAGATAGTTTTAGAATAGTAGACAATGTGTTATCTCGCGCCGTAACTGGCATTAGCGGCGTTATACTAAGCCATGGCGAAAATGACATTAATCTTGACTTTGCCGACTTGAAAACCGTTATGAGTCACAGGGGAACGGCGCTTATGGGCGTTGGCGAAGCTACTGGTAATGATGCGGCGTATCAAGCGGTCAAAAACGCTATAGAGTCCCCTTTATTTGACAATATATCTATTAGCGGAGCTATGGGAATTTTGGTTCACGTTAATATGCATCCAAACTATCCACTTGTGCAGATTCAGCAAGCTATGTCTATTGTTTATGATAGTGCCGATGCTGACGCCGATGTAATTTTTGGTACCACCACGGATGATACTATTGATATTGATAGGGTTGTTATTACTATGGTTGCGACCGGATTTGAAAAAGAGGCTGTTAATAGCTTTTCGGTAAAGCACGTTGAAAAAGAGAGTCCAGTGGTTCACGAGAAGCAACAGGTGAGAAATATAAGAAAAATAAGCGGCGGTTACGATGTTACGTTTGACGAAGACGAACTACAGGTGCCTACTTATTTAAGAAGACAAATGGACTAATAAAAGGATCTTTTGTGAAAACCGCTTTTGACGCTATGTGGCAGGATATTTCCGGTAAAAAAGTTTTATTAAAAACTTTTGATATTCTGTTTGCAAAAGCTATAGCGGCAAAGATTACTAAAGAGTTAAACTGTCAGATTGATATTGTTCAGTCTCTTAGCGAGTTAAAAATTGCTCTTGAAAACAGCGACTACTTTGTAGGTGTTTTTGAATACTCCGCCGAAAGTACGGTTGATATGGGAGCACTTGATTATGCTATTTCACGGTCGTTACCTGTTGTGGTTATGACTGAGTCTTTGGACGATAACACTAGAGAGGTCTTTCTCTCAAAAAATATTATTGATTATGTTGTAAGTAAAAGCATAGAAGAGATTGACTATTTGGTTAGGTTATTGGGTCAACTAGGTAGAAACTCCAAAATGGAAGTTTTGGTTGCGGACGATTTTGTCATTGATAGAACCGCTCTTTTTGAGATACTAAAAAGTCAGCTTTTTATTGTGTATGAAGCCAAAGACGGTGACGAGGCTTTGGAGATTTTATCTTCAAACGACGACATAAAACTACTTTTAACAAATTATCATATGCCAAAAATGGATGGCTTAGAGCTTGTTAGTAGGCTTAGAAAAATAAAAAATAAAAATGAACTTGCTATTGTGGCTATATCTCACGAAACAGATGAGAGTATAATCTCCAGATTTTTAAAATTTGGTGCAAACGACTACATAAAAAAACCTTTTTCAAGAGAGGAGTTTATCTGCCGCATAAACAACACTGTAGAACATATTCAGCTAATTGAACTACAAAAAAAGCTAACAAGTCTTGATTATTTAACAGGACTTAGTAATAGGCAGTTTTTTATGGACGCCGGAAAGACATTGCATGCAAATGCTGTAAGAGGTAATATAGAGCTTGTTATCGCAATGATAGATATAGATAATTTCAAGCTGATTAATGATAGATACGGACATGATGTCGGAGATATTGTAATAAAAGATTTTTCTATCTCTCTTAGGGAGTGCTTTAGAACATCTGATGTTATTTGTAGATTCACCGGAGAAGAGTTTTGTGTGATTCTTGTTGGTGTGGATGATAAATATATCAAATCTACATTTGACAAACTTTTGCACATGACTAGAAAGCGCGATATATACACAAAAGAGAATAAAATAGCTAAATATACCATCTCTGTCGGCGTATGTACAACGCTATTTGAAGATTTTGAAGAGATGATAAAAAGATCCGAAGTAATGCTTTTTGAAGCAAAACAAGCTGGAAAAGACCGTGTGGTTACGGATATTCTTCCTTCATAGTAGAACGCTCTAAATATTTATCTCCCCTGCAGAGCCCCTAAAGCTACCGACTTACTGTAAGGGAGTCTTGTCCGGGCTTATTATCTCTCTGCCCTCTAGGAAGCATTGCACGATAGTGTTTGGATTGTTTTTGAAATTTTCGGCGTCTCCGCTTTCGATTATTACACCCTCATACAGCATTGCGGCGTAATCTGCACATTTGAAAGACTCTTTTATATCGTGGCTTATTAGAAGCGACGTAATTTTAAACTCTTTTTGTAACTTAATAATCATTTGACTAATCTGATCGCTTATAATCGGATCCAAGCCTGTTGTTGGTTCATCATAAAGAAGTATTTCAGGTTTTAAAATAATTGTTCTGGCTAATCCCGCTCGTTTTCGCATTCCCCCCGAGAGTTCGTCTGGATATAGTTTTGAAACTCTTGACGGCTCTAGCGCCACCATGTCAAGGGCTGCATACACTTCTTGACGTATTTGTTCCTCTGAAAACGTTGTGTGTTCTCTTAGCGGGAACGCAACATTTTCATATACATTCATACTATCAAACAAGGCGCCGCTCTGAAATAAAAAGCCTATCTTTTTGCGAAGCTCTAATAGTTCTTGCCCGTCAAGGTTGGTTATATTACGCCCATCTACGATTATCTCGCCGGAGTCTGCTTTTAAAAGCCCTACGATGTGCTTAATAATAGTTGACTTTCCGCTTCCGGAGAGCCCAAATATCACCGTAGTCGCCCCCTTTTTAACCTTGAGGTTTACACCTCTTAAAATCTCTTTTTTTCCAAAGCTTTTGTGTAGATTTTTTATTTCAATCATTTCTCATTAGCCTCTTTTTTGCCAAAAACTACACCCCAAAATCGCCGAAAATCTAATAAAAAATGAGAGTATAAGCGTAAAAAGTAGGAGTTTAAAATCAATTTCGGCGAGCTTATGAATCACTTCAAAAGCATTGGAGTTTATTGTGTCTTCACCGCTCGCCTGAAACGCTATGATTTTAGGCGTAAAAATAAAAGCGTAAGCCCCTATCCCAAGCACATTAAAAGCTGAAAGAACCATCATGATAACGCTGTTTTTTTTGTTGACCAACAAAAAACCTTCAAAAGCGATAGTAATGGCTCCCGTTACTAATAGCGCGTAGTTAAATCTGGAGAAAATCTCGCTCATCATAAGACCCGCATCATATCTAGCAAGCAGTTTGACGCCAAATATAGTCTCTGAGTGAAAAATTATCGGAGCCACAAACGCCCCCAGTACAAATATGCCAACAGCGGTTCCGGCAAGACAAAATAGATAAAACGATGCAAATAGCTTTAACATTAGAAACTTTCCTTTATAATCCAAAAACCCCTATCAAGACCGGAATAATCTTTATAGAAATCATATTTAATATTTTTTTGTTCGCTCAGTTTTTGCAATAGTTTTTCCTTTTGGTCAAAGCCTATTTCGCAGATAAAAGCTTTAAAGTCCCTCTTCAAAAAACCGTCAATCACAGCCTCTACAATCTCGCTTCCGCTTTCGCCGCCAAAAAGCGCATTATGCGGCTCATGTAGCACATTGGCTTTTAGTTTGTAACTATTTTGTATATAAGGCGGATTTGCGGTAAGTATATCAAAACTATTATCTTTTATATTGACAAAAAGGTCTGATAAGAAAAAATCTATATCGACGCAAAGGTTGTTTGCGTTAATTTTTGCGACCTCCAAAGCTTTGGGGCTAATGTCAGACGCCGCGACTCTCAAATGCGGAATCTCTTTTTTGAGCGTACATGCGATAGCTCCGCTTCCGGTGCATATATCCAAGACGGATGAAGCTCCTAGTTTTTTTATTATCCCCGATGCGGCGTCAATCAAAAGCTCCGTCTCTGGTCTTGGGATAAGACATCTTTCATCTACAAAAAAGCTATATCCATAAAATCCGGCTTCGTTTACGATGTACTCAAACGGAATATCATTTTTTCGCTTTTCTAAAAAATTTTCAAAAATAGCGTCGTCTATCTCTGTTGTATCGTTTGCAAGCAAGCTAGCAACGCTTTTGCCGCTATATTTTGCATATAGCCAAAGCGTCTCTTTTGCCGCACTTTCTATCTCTAAGAGCTCTAGCTTTGCGATTTTTATCGCTTCTTTTAGCCTCATACGCTTTTTAGCTTCTCGATTCTTTTGGTAATCGGCGGGTGAGTGTAGTCAAAAAATATCTTTATTTTTGAGGCGTATGGAAACGCTTTATTCTCTTTTGAGAGCGTCCTGAGAGCCTCTATCATCTGCTCTTTATATCCCATTGAGGCGGCGTAAGCATCAGCCTCATACTCATTTTTTTTGTAGATAAAGTTGATTATCGGCATAGCAAGATAGAGAGCCGGAGATGAGAAAATCAAAAATATTATGACGGCTCCCGCACCATTTTGATGAAGTCCTAAGGATGAGTAAAACATTTCGCCAAGAGAGCCCAAAATATAAGTGAGGGCAAAAAAAGCGGCAAGCATAGAGCCCATCGCCAAAAAAATATGTTTGTGCTTAAAGTGTCCAAGCTCGTGCGCTACAACGGCAAATATCTGCTCTTTTGAGAGCTTTTGAAGCAGCGTATCATAAAGCGCCACTCTTTTTGTGCGCCCAAGACCGGCAAAGTATGCGTTTAGCCTAGCGTCTCTTTTGCCCGCATCCACTCTGTATATCTCGTTTAGCTCAAAGCCGCTTTTGTGGGCGAGCTCTTTTAGTCCGCCGGTTATCTCGGCGTCTTCTAATTTTTCAAACTTATTAAAAAGAGGAGCGATAAAGTTTGGGTATAAAATATTTGCGCCAACCATAAAAAATGCTATAAGCAAAAAGACAAAAAACCACCAAAGCTTAAAAGAGGATATAAAGTAGATAGCCGCAAAAGACAAGGCGCCGCCTACAAGCAGTGTAATTAAAAGCTCTTTTAGTTTGTCCACGGCAAATAGAGACGGCGAGCTTGAAGTAAAGCCAAATCTCTTGTCAAGCCCAAAAGTGAGCCAAATTTTCATCGGTACTTCAAGTATAAAGCCGATAAGTAAAAATAGCGTCACGCCAAGAGTTTGGGTCAAAATAGAGTCCGCCGCGAGCATGTCGGATAGAAGCGATAATCCTGCAAATATCCAAAAACAAAAAAGCACTAAATCGTAGATATTCTCCATAATAGCAAATCTCTCTTTTGCTAACGCATACTCTTTTGCTTTGTCTAGTTCATCTCTCTCAAACTGTTTGTCTTCACCCGAAAAGCTCTTTAAAAAACTAATTTGTGAGACATTTACAGATAGTTTGGCAAGTATATGCGCAACATAAAATAGTAAAATTAATATAAAAATGACGCCTTCATTCATCTGTATTTCTCTGTCTTTTTTGGGCGATTATACAAAATAGAGACTTCGAAATAAATCAACAACCGCACGTCCGTCAGCCATTTTTTTTGGTAAATTTTACAAAACATAACAAGGAACACACCGTGGAGGGTGGTAATGACCTGTTGGTTTTTTTGCGGATTTTTTGACTAATAATATTAAAGATGCGCCAATATTTAGAATTTGGGGTGACCGTTTTGCGATAGCCGATTTTAATGGTGATATAAAAGAGACGCTTCTTGAAGCGTAAGGATGAGATTTTTTAAGGAATTACTGATTTTGCGAACTTAGCAATAGATTGTTATATGATATATTAGTAATAGTGATTATAAAGAAGTTTAATTTTCAGTTACGATTAAAACTTGATTGTGTAGAATGCTTATCTCTTGCTATACTTGGAAACCTCATATTTATAAGGCTTCCAAGTATAAGACCCTTTTTAAAAACTATAAAAGGAGATTATATGAAACTAGGCTTCCTAGTTGATCTAAGTTTGTGCATAGGATGTAAAGCGTGCGAAGTTGTCTGTAAAGCAGAAAACGTCGTGCCTTTGTCTATGTGGAGACTTAGAGTCAAATATGTCGATTTCGGCGTCTTCCCCGAGGTTAAGAGAGCGTTTACGCCTCTTAGATGTAATCACTGCGAAAGCGCTCCCTGTGCTAGGGTTTGCCCTGTAAGCGCGCTTCACTATCTTGATAACGGTATAGTAAATATCGATAAAAATAGATGTATTGGTTGTGCGGCTTGCGTGCTAGCCTGTCCTTATGGGGCTATCTATATCGATCCTGAGACTAATACGGCCGATAAGTGTACTTATTGCGCTCACAGAGTGGAAGCCGGACTTGCTCCATCGTGCGTTGTTGTGTGCCCGACTGAGGCGAATATATTTGGAGACCTTGACGATCCGACAAGCAAGATTAGCCATTATATAGCTTCGCACAGAGACACAAGAGTAAGAAAACCTGAAAAAGGCACAATGCCGAAGCATTTTTATGTGGGAGCCGGCGATATTCACCTAAATCCGCTAGCAAGCACAAGAGCCGAAGGATTTAACCTGTTTAATGAAATCGGACACCTAAATCATGTAGGAGGCCACTGATGATATTTGAATCACTCGTAGCCAATGTTCCGGTTCTTAAATCGGCTATTGTAACCCTAGACGTGCTTTTTACGCAAGTGGCGTGGGGTTGGATAATCGTCATGAATATGTGGGCGAAATCTATTGCGACGGGCGTATTTTTTGTTGGTATTTATATGATGAAAAAGTATCCGACAAACGAAAATTTCTATAAATACTTGATTCCTATCATAGCTATCGTATTTGTCGGGATTACATTGCTGTTTACGGTTATTGACCTTCATAAGCCGTTTCGCGCGTTTTATATATTCCTTCACTCGCACTTTACGTCGGCGATTACTTGGGGCGCATGGTTTATCAACCTCTATTCGCTAGTTCTTGTGTTGTGGCTTTGGGCTGTTGTCAAAAAAGATGAAAAGCTCTTCTCAAAGCTTATTATTCCGGGGATTGTTATAGCGTTTATGACTACCGTCTATACAGCCGGACTTATGGGTCTTTCAAATGCCAGAGAGATATGGCAAGCTCCGACAGAGATAGTTCAAATGTTGCTTTCAGCCGCCTTAGCGGGAAGCGCCGTACTGTTGCTTGCCGGAAAATTCAATCTTGACAATGAGCAAAAATTAAAGCTAGGAACAATCCTTGGCTCCGCCGCCTTACTTTCGCTTATTGTGTATGTCTCAGAGCTTATTTTTGCGCCTATAAAATCTGAAGAAGCCGAGTGGGTTGTTCACTATATAACAAGCGGCGGTATGGCCGTTTATTTTGCGCTAGGGCTTACGCTTGCATTTTTGGTTCCCGCAGCGTTGGCGTTTGTATCAAATAAAACAAAAAATTCAATGTTCCTGCTTCCCGCCGCCGTGTTAGCGCTTGTAGGACTTTGGATGGTAAAACATGCGTGGCTGATAGCTCCGCAGATGATGCCTTTGAGTTAAGGGAGTAAAGAAGAATGATAAAAAGAAGAGACTTTCTAAAACTATCCGTTGTAGGAGCGGGCGTTGGCGTTGTGGCGAGCGGAGCCATAAAATCGTTTATCCCAACGCTTGAAGCGGGAGCGGATGTTAAAACGTTTGACAAACTGCCGGTATCAAATGGAAACTTTGCATACTATCCGCCGTTTGATAAGTGGGGCTCGTGGAAAGAGATGGACGGCGACGATTGGAAAAACGGCGGCATAGCTAGACACGACGTAAAAGTACATGATTATATGCTGGTTCCAACGGCGTGTAACAACTGTGAAGCGGCTTGCGGCCTTCTTGCATATGTAGACAAAGAGACGATGACGGTCAAAAAAATCCTTGGAAACCCACTACACACAGCGTCTCTAGGGCGAACGTGTGCTAAAGGCGTGGCGTCGTATAGCCAGATGTATGACCCTGATAGAATCCCTTTTCCAATCAAAAGAGCCCCGGGCTCAAAAAGAGGCGAGGGCAAGTGGGTCAGAACTACATGGGATGAAGCGCTTACGACTATTGGTAAAAAAATAAGCGATACGCTAAAAAGTGGAGACGCAACTAGCAAAAAATCTATCATGTATCACGTCGGTCGTCCAAACGAGAATGGCTTTACGCCAAGAGTGTGGCATACGCTAGGTCAAGATTGTACAAATTCACACACAAATATCTGTTCGGGCAACGGCAGGTCGAGCAATCTTATGTGGACAAACGACGACAGAACCGCACCGGATTGGGCAAACTCAAAGCTTATACTTCTTGCCTCTTCTCATGCGGCGGATGCGGGTCACTACTTTCAACAATCAGCCGGACAGATAGCAAAAGCTAGAAAAGCGGGCGCAAAACTTGTAGTTATCGACCCTAGGATGTCAAACTCCGCAGGTATTGCAGACCTATGGATAGCGGCGTGGCCTGGTACTGAAGCGGCTATCTATATGGCTATTGTAAATAGACTTCTAACAGAAAACAAATTTGACGCAAAATTTGTCAAAGATTGGTACAACTGGCAAACTCTGATGGACGACAAAGCGTATTTGGAGTTTATCAAAAAAGAGGGCTTTATCACCGAGTTTCCAAAAGACGGAAGCTTTGAGAGTTTTGTAGAACTAATGAAAGATATGTGCAAAGACTATACGATGGAGTGGGCTTCAAAAGAGAGCCACGTTCCCCTTGATAGACTTGAAAAACTATACGAGTACTTCATTTGGGCGGGTAGTCAAATTACCGCATTTAACTGGAGAGGTCCATCGGCTGGAAACAGAGGTGGATGGATGTATGGCAAAAATATGATATTTGCTCTCTCCCTTGTCGGCTCTATGCAAGGCAAAGGGCAACTCGGCTTTGAGCATCTAAAAGCCATATCTATCGCCGGAAAAGGCGGCAAATCATGCGTAGGCGAAAAAGCTCCAAATGTAGATGAGTGGAATGAGCTTAGCTGGCCGCCTGAGTGGCCTCTTGCGAGCTTTGAGCCGTCTATGTGTCTTCCACATCTTTTGGCTGATACTGCATGGCAAGAGAAGTGGAAAGCAAAAGGGCTTACTGTGCCTAGTAAACTATCCATTTGGTTTCCAAGGATGTACAATCCGGCGTGGATAAATCCAGATGGCTTTAGATGGATCGATGTGCTAAAAGATGAAACTAAGATGGAGCTAACGGTAAACCCATCTCCAACATGGTCTGAAACAAACTGGTACATGGACTACATCTTACCGACTGGTCTTGCCGCCGAGAGACACGATCAACACTCTGAGGCGTCAAAGCCTGAAGCGTGGACGAGCTTCCGTCAACCGGTTTTAAGGGTAATGCTAGAAAAAAATGGCTGGAAACCAAAAAATCCGGCAAGGGCAACTCTTGAAGCGCACATGAAAGCAGGTCTTGGCGAAATTTGGGAAGAAAACGAGATGTGGATAAACCTTGTGTTTGCCGCAGACCCTGACGGTAGCCTTGGCATTAGAAAATATTGGGAGTCGCTAGCAAATCCGGATAAACCTGTTACGATAGCGGAGTATTACAACGCCGCATTTGCAAACTTACCAAACCTTGTAAAAGCATCTGCCGCCGCGCTTGAGCAAAAAGTCAAAAATGCAAAAACTCCTCTTGAAAAAGAGCTTGCCGAATTTGCTCAAAAATTCCCGCACTATGACTTTATGAGAGATAGAGGCACATGGACGGAGAGAACCAACGTATATGACATATACAAAAAAGAGCTTCACACAGATCATGAAAAGCATACGTTAAAAACAAGAGCGATGCAGTTTTGGCAAGCGCCTGTAGAGTATCCGGTTGCAAATATCAAAGTAGATCCTAGAACAAACGTCGCTTACGTACAAACGCCTGAGGGCAAACACAATGTGGGCGTACAGTACGAGGGCAAGCTAGTGGATGGCTTTGAGACTCCGAGCAAAAAACTTGATTTTTATGTTGATTGGATGAAGGATTGGGGATGGCCTGAGTACGCTATTCCTATGTATCCGAAAAACGACGAGCAGAAGAAAAAGTATGAACATGTGACAAGCCATGTAAATCACATGTACATGAAAGAGCCAAACGCATTTGCGCTTAATCCAATATTTAGACTTCCGTACAATATCCATACGAGAAGCGTAAACTCAAAATGGCTTATGGAAATCAGCCAAAACCATAATCCGGTATGGATGGCTCCCGGCGACGCTAAAAAACTTGGCGTAAAAACGGGCGACGCTATAAAGGTAAAAATACAAGATGTTGTAACAGGTCTTGAGGGCGGCTACTTTGTCGGTATGTGTGTTGTTACGGAGGGCATATTGCCGGGGACGCTCACATGCTCGCACCATGCGGGAAGATGGAGACTTGTTGATAATGTGCAAATTCCAGGCTTTGAACAACCGCTTGTGGTTATGGGCGCGGGAGCCCCTATTGCTGAACTTAAAAAAGAGGGCGAAAACTACTCTTTAAAATACAAAGACGGTATTAAACCGCAAGATGTAAAAGAGTCAAAAGAGTTTGGCGCGCACGGTTGGCCGTATGCTGAATTTAATAAAGATATGAAACATGTTCACTGGAACGGTCTAAGCGGCACATTCCAAAATGCGACATTCTCTTCAAATCCAGACCCGGTAAGCGCCGCGCAATGCTGGCACAAAAAAGTACTTGTTGAAAAAGCGGGTTCAAACGATAAGATTGGCGATGTGAAAGTAAACATCGAAAATAATATGAAAATATTCCAAGGCTGGAGAGACAAACTAACTCGTCCGGCTCCAGGACCAGGCGGTCTAAGAAGACCAGAGCATCTTAAACGCCCATGGGTTCCTCTAACAAGAGAAGCCTATAAAATGCCTACAAAAGCGTAAAAGTTTTTTCCAAAGCCGTGTAATAGCGGTTTTGGATTAATTTTTATTTTTTTAAGCCGTAATCGCTTACGATTTACAAAAATAAAAGGGGGTGTATGAAAATTGCAAAATAGCGAACGATTGAGAGAGTTTTATTATACCCTCATCTCAAGACTCCTTGTCTCAGAGATAGATAAAGATACGATAGAGGCTATAAAAAGCGACGACGGACTTTTGGAGCTTTTTGTTTATTCAAAAGAAGCGGATGATTATTTGAGCGCTGATACGCAAAAGATAGTTGAGGATTTAGCGGCTCATTATGTTGATTTGTTCTTAATACGTCTTATTTCATATGAGAGCTTTTTCACCTCAGAAGATCAAATGGTAAATTCCGGCACTGAGAATGAAACGCTTATTTTTTACACCAAATATGGCTTTGAAGTAGAGCTTCTAAAAGCTAGAGTTGTATCTGGTGATCATATAGGCGTTGAGTTTGAGTTTTTGATGAACCTAATTAAAAGCGAAAGAGACGCTTTGGCGGACGGCGACGACGAGTATGCAAAACAGATAAGAAACGTTCAGCAAGAGTTTATGCAAAAACACTTATTGCCTTTTGCGCTTATGTTTTTACCGGCTCTTGTCGAGGCGTCAAAATCGCCGTTTTATAAAGATGTTGCGGAGATTGCGTTGGAGTTTTTGCTTACCGATTATGAGGAGCTTTGCCGTTATGAGCATAACTGTAGCTCATGAGAGTTGCGTAAGGCTTCTTAGTATAAAAAGCGAGTGTACTAAATGTGTGGAGGCTTGCTTTTTTGATGCGCTCTCGTTTGCAAACTCAATTTTAAGGCTCAAAACTCCGTCTTGCACAAGTTGCGGCGCATGCGTCGGCGTTTGTCCGACAGGGGCTATAACGCTTTTTTCATTTGAGGGGCTTGCGTCTATAGTCGCAAGTAAAGATGAATTTACGTTTGGGGCAAATGAAGATGGTTTTTTGCCTGAAGCTTTTTCGTCCGATGAGTTTTTTGCGCTTGCCGCTATCTCAAAAAATGGCTTTTTTGCGGAACTTGAAGATGGCTCCTCAGCTCTTAGCCGAATAGAAGAGGCAAATCGTCTGCTAGGCTCGTTTGGAGTTCACAAAGAGATACAGATAGTCGAGGCGCCGCAAAAAATGCCAAAAGAGAGTTTGCAAGACGACTCCAAAAGAGCTTTGTTTAGACTTTTTACCAAAGAGGGCGTTAAAGAAAAAAGCGACAGCTTAAAAAATAACGATGAGTTTATAAACGAAAATGAGCTAACGGTAGATTATGCAAGACTAAGAGCCAAAAAAATACCGTTTAAAAGAGAGCTTTTTTTGGGTGTTGTGGAGAAGCTTGAAATTACCGATAAAAACGCTGACTACGCTCTCTCTTTTGCAAGCGATAAGCACATAGACGACACATGCGACAACTGCTCTCTTTGCTACAACCTTTGCCCAAGCGGAGCTTTGGAAGTTACGGGTATGAAAAACGCGATAGTTTTTAGCCCGCATTTGTGCCTTAAGTGTCGTCTTTGCGAAGATGTATGCGAGACAAAATCGATTAGTTCGCTTCCATCCTTTACACTTTTGGCGTTTAAAGAGAAGCAAAAAAAACTACTCAAAAAATTTAAAGCAAGACTTTGCGTCTCATGCGGCGCCGTATTTAGCGGGGACGATGAAGAGTGCAATAGATGCAAAGCCGAGAGTGAAGACGCAAGGGAGCTTTTAGGATTATGATAGCCAAAACGACAAGACTATTCGCATTAGTCGGCGCAGACCTCGCCGCAAATAGGCTTTATCAGATGTACAACTATATTTTTGAGTCAAACGGTGTTGATGCGTCTTTTGTGAATATCAGCGTACCAGATTCAAAAATGCGCTTTACGCTTGAAAACATAGCAAATAGCGAGATAGAGTCTGTACTGCTTACCCAATCAGCGGCAAACCTGAAAGAGGTTAGAGAGTTTTTTAGTGTTGAGGACTTTGTAGTTAGAATAGATATAAAAAACGGTAAAGCTGAGCCGATATGCGCCAAAATTGCGCCTTGCGAAGATGAAGACAGCTTATTAGAGACCGCAAGACTAAACTTTTTTGAGTGGTTCGGCTTTTTCCCACTGCTGCCGGAGGATACGCTAAAGACATTAAAAGAGAGTGCCCCAAGAAATAGCATATTGACAAGGGAGTAGCATTAAAAATCTGCCGCTTTATGCGGCTAGCTTTGCCCATCCTTCGTACAATCAAATAAAGGAGTTAAAAAATGGAAGAAGACTCAAAACTAACTAAATATATATTATCGCCAAGCCTAAGCGGCGTTTATGTCTCAAAATCAGATTTGCAGCTTGTAGCCGCTATATGCGGTTACTCTTTGCAGGTGCAAGAGCGAAAGAGAATGCTAAAAGAGCTGTTTGCTCTTGTTCATAATGTCGATGATTTTTGCAAGATTATTGATGCGTTTGTCGGCTTTTTTGAGTATAAAAAAGATATGTACAAAGGTGTGGCACATGAATATCCGGGGACAACCCTTGTGGTAAACTCTCTTTTAAGCAGAGCCGACGAAGCTTTGGTCGAGCTAAAAAAGGCAAAAGAAGAGGCGGAGTTAATCTCTTAACCTTTCGCAAATATATCTTTTCTCCATCTATCTCAATAAAGTCTCTCTTAAATAGACAAAGACTACACCCAACTCCTAGCAATATGAGTCTGGCGGAGTATAAAAAGCGATACTTTAAAAGAGAGAACTTGAGTGGAAACGAAACAAAGGTTAAGCTATGCGCTTAAATGAAATCCGTTTGATTGGGAAAGGGGTTGACATTTCAATTGCAAAAAGAGTAAAAGTTTCCAATCGAACAGTCGAAGAAGATTTAAAATATCTTATCAGGTTTGAATTGGTCAAGATAAAAAAAATTGGACAACATAAGTTTTATAACTTGAATGTAGAGTTTTGACAATGATAAAAACCCATATATCCGGCTTCAAAATAGCCTTTTCAATGCTGACCATCTTGCCATTTTTTAGACTTTACGAGTTCAAAGAGGGTGCTAACGGCGCAGCGGCGGCGTATTATCCGATAGTCGGGCTATTTCTTGGCGCTCTCGTTTGCACTATTTATGCGCCCCTTCACGGTGTATTGCCGGAAAACTTCTTGCGCGTAGGGCTTTTTGCGCTTTTTGTCTCTCTTTACGGTGCGCTTCATTTGGACGGTTTTGTGGATACGATAGACGGACTTTTTGCGCCGCCTCATCGCGCTCTTGATGTGATGAAAGAGCCTACTATCGGGGCGATGGGGGCGATATATGGGTTTTTATTTTTATCGCTCAAACTCGCCGCTTTTTTGACTCTTGCGGACTTCGCACTTTTTTTGCTCGTTCCGATGTTGTCTCGTTTTGGCGGAACGCTTGCGATATACGGCTTTTTGTATGTACGCCCTAGCGGTATGGGGTATATGGCAAAAAAAGAGCTAACAACGCCGCTTTTTATATACTCCGCCGCTCTTGTATGCGCTGTTATCGCCCTTGTAAATCCGCTGTTTTTTGTATTTTTGGTAGTTGCCATTGCGGCGTCTATCGGGGTTTCAAAATATCTAGTAAAGCGCTTTGGCGGTCTTAGCGGGGATATGTACGGGTTTGTTATTGAGGTTGTGGAGTTTGCGCTACTGATTGCAATAATAGACCTCTCCTAAAACCTATTCGTTTTTAGTGGCGTTTGTATCGTTGTGGTAAATGTTTACAAAATTTCTTTAGAGAGAAACGCTACCACTTTATAGATATTTTCTATAGGAGCCCCAAAATCATCGTCATGTAAAAACTCATAGAGCCTATCTAGCGACTTTATCATTTCATCCTAATCCCAAGCCCCACAGCGCACAAATACACCTCTTCACACGCCGCCGCCGCCGTTTGCCCGACTCTGCCGGATATATCGACAAATCGTCTTGCAAGCGGATTTTCAGGGATTATACCGCCGCCTACTTCGTTTAGCACAAACACTATCGTCTTATCGAGGGCTAGTACTCGCTCAAGCTCCCTATATATCACCGCTTCGTCTTTACCGTAATAAAGCATATTGTTTATCCATACACTCAGACACTCTACGAGTATGACGCCGTCAAGTTGCGACAACGTATCATATAGAGCCGTTGGAGCTTCTATGCTGGTGAAGTTGTCCGCCCTTTGCGCTTTGTGCCGCTCTATCCGCTGCGTCATCTCAGCATCCATCGCTTCGCTAGTCGCAACATAATAAGGTTTTTGGTTGTTTGCTAGCGATAGTGCTTTGGCTTCAGCGAGACGGCTTTTACCGCTTTTTTGTCCGCCCGTGTACAATATTTTCAACCGCATTTCTCCAAGCAATCCTATCCAATTAATTCTCTTTTTTTGGATTATACAAAATATACAATGATTGCAACCATTAGGTAACCAAAACCGGATACACTAGCAAAAATCTTAGGCATTAAGGAGTATAAAATGGCACTAAAAAAAAGAGTTTTGTTTTTGTGCGGTAAGAATGAGGCTAGAAGCCAGATAGCTGAGGCTTTTTTGAACTCTTTGGCGGGTGATACTTTTGAAGCCTACAGCGGCGGACAAGAGATTGGCGAGCTAAATCAATTTGCTGTTAGAGCGATGAATGAAATAGGTATTGATATATCCAAAAATGAGAGTAAAAAAGCAATTAAGTTTTTTCGAGACAGCAGAACATACAACTATGTAATTACGATTTGGGATAACAAAAAAGACTCAAATCACCCTATATTTCCCGGCGTTACACAAAGAAGACACTGGATTATCGACGACATAGCCAAATTTGACTCGCTTGGCGAAGAGGGGCAGATGGAGAAGATGAGGAGTATTAGAGACCAAATCAAACAAAAAGTAGTCGAATGGGTTGCAAATCCTCAGGAAGAAGACTATATAGATCCTATAATACTTATTGGCTGATGGTATGCGCTAAGATCGGCAAAAGCCAGTCTTAGCGGCGGGGACATAAATGTCCCTTGCGACCCCCTAATTCCGTCTGCCAAAACAACAATCAAAATATTCAAAAAGCATAAAAAAAGCCTTATCTCCGCAAGGAGATAAGGCTTTTAGGAAATTTTTGTTTTATATTTTAGCAAGCAGGTACATTGCCGCTATCAGAGCTGTACTCCTTCAAAAAGTCGTGAAGATCTTTCGCATGTCCTTTGAATGCACCGTCAAAGTATGGTTTTGATTTTGGATCTTTTTGGTGTTTGTCTATAAGCGTTTTAGCACCGTTTGCAAACATTTTATCCCAGCCCGCTTGAGTATTCATAGCAGCACCCTTTACACCATTGCCGTGGCAAGATTTACAAGCTTTTAGGTAAAGTTTTTGTCCTTTATCTACGCTCGCATTAGCGCTCATAGCAAGTACAGCAGCGCAAGCGCCCAAAAATAGTAACTTTTTCATTTCTACATTCTCCTTTTGATTTTATAAGCATTATAATATGCTAATAAAACTAAAAGTAACTTTAAAAAATCAAAAAAAACTGAATTTTATTATATAATTCTCTTATATTTGTGAAGTTAGTGTGAAGTTTTGGGGAAGCCTAGAAATAGGCTATTCGCTAATTACTCTTCTAGCCCCCGTGACTCTACCTTGAAACGAAGAACTCATGAGATTATCTATTGCGACAGATCTACCTGTACTTGGGGCATGAACAAATTTATTATTGCCTATATATATGCCGACATGTGAAGTGTTGATGCTAAAAAATATCAAATCGCCGGGTTTTAGAGATTTTATATCAACGCCTTTGCCGACGCTTCTCATATCTCTTGAACTTCTAGGGAGTTTAATATCAGCGCCCTCTTTAAACACATACCCCACAAAACCGCTACAATCAAAACCGGTACTTGGATTTGAGCCGCCGGGCTTATATTTTGTGCCTATCAGCTCTTTTGCTACGGCTGATATTTTTTCAAACCTCTTGGAGAGATAATCCGTATCTTTTCTCTCTTGCACAGATAGCTCCGTTTCATCTTTTGTCTTTACAACTATGAACTCGTTTTCACCTACACTCTCCGTCTGTGAAGTTAGCGGAGTAGCTAGCAATGAGCCTGCAAACAGAAGAGATGAAATGTAAAGTTTAAGTAAATTATTGGCTTTAATCATCATACGGAGATTATAGTTGATTTAAAATCGTTTGTCAAGTTTTAGAGAATATTTTTTGTAAAAAATATTCATATTTGAAGTATTTGCAGCGTCTATTTGTTGTATAATGGCATAATGGATAAAAGAGAATTAGACTCGCTTCTTAAATCAAACAAACAAATCAATTCCGCCCTGCTCTTTGGGGCGTGCGACTATTTGGCGGAATTGTATAGCGAAGATATTATCAAAACCGCCGGAGAGGGGTTTGATGTATTAAAAATGTATTTTGACGAGTACTCATTTGCCGAGGCAAAAAATTTTATCTCCCAAAGCTCTCTTTTTGGCGACAAGTTGGTTCTACTCATCAAAAGCGACAAAAAAATACCAAAAAACGACGTAAAAGAGCTAATAACGATAGCGGATAAAAACGATGCACTTTTTGTATATAGATTTTTTGGAGATATGAGTGCCAAGGATAAAGAGTATTTTGAGCTTTTTTCATCGGAGCGCCACGCCCTATTTGTCAGGTTTTTTAACCCAAATTCAATATATGAAGCGGCGGCTTATCTAAAAACAGAGTCGGATAAAAGAGGGCTTACAATCTCCAAAGATGCGGTTGAAGAGCTATTGATACTAAAAAATATGGATCTTGAAGCCGCCGCAAAAGAGTTTGACAAATTTGAGCTATTAGGTAAAGAGATTACGTTAAAAGAGATTAGAAGTCTGGTTGACGAATCAGATGACATGGCTCTTGAAAAGCTCTTTGAAGACATTATGGATAAAAAAGAGTTTTACAAAAACCTATTAAAAGTCTTGGAAAAAGCTGAGTTTGACGAAGTGCGTATCATACTTTTTTTTGAGTACTATATACAAGAGCTTTTTTTGTTTTTACTATACTCAAAAGCACACGGAAGTTATGACGCAAAAAAAATCACAGGCAAACCGCTTCCTGATTTTGTGGCAAAAGCAAAAGCGGCAAAAGCTATCAAAATAAAATACTCAGGCTACGCAAAAATATTTGAAACCCTGCTGGAGGCTGATTTGGCTCTGAAAACGTCAAAATGTTCTGACAAGCGAGCGGTTCTTATTCATTATTTAATAAAACTTCAAAACAATTTATAGTAAAATTCCCCTCCCAAAATCCTTACCTGAGAATTAAGAGTCTTGGGTTAAATCCAGAAGGAGCTTTCAATAATGGCGCAAAATCTATACGAGACAATGTTTGTCTTAAAACCAATACTAACACCTGAAGAAACACAGGCAAGAATCGCTTTCATAAAAGAAGTTATCACGTCTCAAGGCGGCGAAATAGTAGCTGTAGAAGATTGGGCTAGCAAAAAACTAGCTTATAAAGTAGAAAAATTTGATAGAGGCTACTACTATGTCATATATTTCAAGGCCGAGGGCAAATCACTTCTTGAGCTAGAGAGAATCTATACGATTACTGAAGACGTTATGAAGTTTATGACGCTTAAATATGAAAAACAAGCTGAAGTAAAAGCTTTCAACGGTATGGTTGAAAAAGCTAACGCCAAGCTAGTAAAAAAGCAAGAAGCCTAAGAAATGCTTAACAAAGTTCTACTAATCGGCAACACGACAAGGGCGATTGAACTTAGGTATTTGCCGAGCGGTTCGGCTGTCGCAAAGACGGGTCTGGCCGTCAATAGAGCTTGGAAAGACAAAAATACCGGAGAGAAAAAAGACGAAACTATGTTTATCGACATAGTAATCTACGGAAAATCCGCCGAAATAGCCAATCAATATCTACTCAAAGGCAAAAAGGTACTCGTAGAGGGTAGACTTGTGCTAGAACAGTGGATGGATCAGCAAAGCGGGCAAAAACGTAGCAAACACGTCCTCTCCGTCGAAAGCTTCCAGTTTTTGGACTCAAAATCAGCTGAGGGCGGATATGACGCACCGGCTGATGGCGACTTTGAAGCTCCAAAAGAGGCTGGTTACTCTAAGCCTGCGGCAAGCCCTGCGGCTCAAAGAGCACCCCAAATAGATATTCAAGATGACGATATACCGTTTTAATAAAGGAAAATAAAGTGGCTGAAAAAAGAAAATATGCAAAAAAACACTGCAAATACTCTGAACTAAAATTAGAGTTTATAGATTATAAAGACGTAAAGCTTCTTAAGCATACGCTATCTGAAAGATACAAAATCATGCCAAGACGTCTTACTGGAAACAGCAAAAACGCTCAAGAGATGGTAAGTCAAGCTATCAAAAGAGCAAGACACATGGCTCTTATACCATACATCGTAGACAGAAAAAACGCTGTTAGCGGCGGGTTTTAATAAAATACATTGATGTTACGCGCCAAGACGAGCAAAGCCCGTCTTGGCGGCAAGGACATAAATGTCCCTGCACCCCCTAAAGCTACCCGCATTTGCGGGAGAAGTTTTAGGAGCAGCTAGCTGCGAGAGCCGTCTGCTGAAGACCTCATTTTGGGCTTTGCCTAAAATGTGAGAATTAATAAGATGCTTATATTTTTTTGAAAATATATAGATACTTATCCGCCTCATCACCATAAAGCCCTATTTTTACAATCCGCACTACTTTCATACCAGATAGCTTTTCTATACTTTTTTTATCGTGATAGTATTGGATTATTTCGCCCTCTTCTCGTTCATATAGCCCGTTTTCTTGCTTTGAGAAAAGATTTATTGTAGTGGTCAATATCTCTTCGTCAAATCCGGCCTCAACAACGGCGTACCTATCGTCTTTTTCCATAGAGATAACGCCCTGGGCTACTTCGTCAAAGCCGTAAAAGCTATTTATATCAGCCAAAAAGTATCCGTTGTCATTTAGCGCATTTCTTACGCAAGCAAAAAACTTTTCTAGCTCATCTTTGTTCATATAGTTTAATACGTCAAAGACGGCGGTCGCTGCGTCAAATTTTTCATCTAAATCACATACGTCTATATGTTTTGCGTTTAGTCCGGCGTTCGATGCGTTTTCAACCATTTTTGCACTAATGTCAACGCCTAAGACGCTGTAGCCATCGCGAACTAGTCCAAGCCCAAATGTGCCGCTTCCGCAACCTATATCTACAACGCTACTTACGCTAAACTCTTTTAACTCCTTGTAAAACGCATCGTAGAGCTTGCGAATAGCGTCTGCAAAATCAAGCATATCCTCTATTTTTGCGTATAACTCAAGCCCGTTTGATTTCATGCTCTATGAGCTCCGTTAGTTTTAAAATCTCTTTTTTTCGTGTGACAAAACTATTTTTATTTGCCACAAGTCTTGCCGAGGAGTGCATTATCGTCTCGACCTCGTGAAGCCCGTTTTGCTTCATCGTAGCGCCGGTCTCCACAATATCAACTATCGCATCAGAGAGCCCCACAAGCGGAGCTAGTTCGATAGAGCCGTAAAGCTTGATAATCTCAACCGCCATCGCTTTTTTTGCAAAAAAGTTTTTTGCCACATTTTCCATTTTCGTCGCTATGATGATTTTGTGCTTTGTGTAGTCTAGTTTTTCCGTGTTTTTCATACCAACTACAACTTTGCACCTTCCAAGACCAAGGTCAAGCAAGTGCGCAAGGTCAAGTCCTTTTTCTTCCAATACGTCAAGCCCGACAACGCCCATATCGCAAGAGCCATAATAAACGTATGTCGGAACGTCTTGATTTCGCACAAGCAAAAACCTAAATCCATCTTTTTCTAAAATAAGCTTTCTATCTTCAAACTTAAAATCGCTATTAAATATTTTTGAAAAAAGCCTTAGCGTCTCATCGGCTATTCTGCCTTTTGGCAGCGCAATCGTTAACATCTTCTATTCTCCATTTATCAGTTTTAACATTCCCTTAAAAATAAGCGTATCATCCACAGCCGACCTATCCTCAAAAAATCGAGACAAAAATTTGCCGTCGCCTCCGGTAAAGTAGACAAACTTGCTTCTTGAAACCTCTTTTATAGCCCCTACAACAGAGATAAGTGCGCCGTAGCTTATCGCATCTTTTGTATTTTGGGGCAAAGATTCAAGGCAAACCCCCATATTAAAAC
The DNA here is from genome assembly GCA_022729705.1 of Helicobacter cetorum. Classification (GTDB taxonomy): domain Bacteria; phylum Campylobacterota; class Campylobacteria; order Campylobacterales; family UBA6016; genus UBA6016. The sequence goes on from DZAX01000016.1 coordinate 41,717, forward strand.
CGACATTTAGTTTGTTTGAGATTAGCGGATACGAGTTTATAAAGGTTTGGATTCCCGGCAGTATGAAACCGCCAAGATGAAAACCCTCTTGCATAATATCCACGGTAATAGCGCTTCCCGCATCCACAACAACACCGTCATTTGCGGCAAAACAAGCAAAAGCCCTATCGGCACCTAATGTTGTATAATCAGAGCTTAAACGTAGCTCGTTTGACAAATCAACGGTATGGTATTTTTGAGACAGTCTAACCAAAGCGTTGTCGTTGACGCTAACAACATATATCGTTTCGCTTTCGTCAAGCGCAAAAGAGTCTTTTAACCCTTGCTTCCAAACTCTGCCGTTTTTGTAAAAATGGTAATAACTATTGCCAATATCGCACAATATCATAATTTAATTTCGCTCCTCAGCGGATAATAAGTCAAAACTGTATCGCGCAAATTTTGTTTTTTATATGTGTATATATCTGTGTCGTATTAATCGACGAATGCCCCAAAAGCTCCTGCACCACAATCAAATCAGCTCCGCCAACAATAAGGGAAGTCGCAAAAGAGTGCCTTAAAACATGGGGAGAGACACCGAGATGGGCGTTTGTTATCTTAAAAGCCGATATTCTGCTAAGTCTTGCACCTTTATAGTTGAGCCATAAAGTATCATCTTTGAAACTTCTCGCCGCTAGATACATCTCAACCGCCTCTATCGCCCTTGGAGCCAGCGGAACCATTCTCTCTTTATCACCTTTTGCGGAACGGATTTTGAGCCAACCATCCTCAATAAGCGTATAGCTATTGCCAAAACAACCAAGAAAAGCCAAAACAGAGTTTGTATCAGCCTCAATGCATGGCTTTTTCAAAAATTTCTCAAAATCGGTTAGGTCATTTTGATACGCTAAAACTGTATTTTTGCTAAGAGCTTTTATGATTGCGATATGCTCCAAAAAAAGCTTCAAGCTCAGGGCTTTGCTTCACTATTTCGCCAGTTTGAACTGCTTATCGTCATAAAATATCGAGTCGCCGCTTGTATACAAAACACCTTCAAACTTATTCTCAAGTAATCCATAAAGCGGAGCCGTAAACTTAAATGTGTTGCTTGTCGCCAAGTTTACATCGGTGGCAATCAAATACCCCTCTTTTTCAATCGCATAGATATATTTTCCGTATATTACGCCGACAAAACGGGCAAACGGAAATTTTTTCTCTTTTAATACTTTTAAATCTGCGTCAGTCAAAATAATTTTGCCGTCTTTTGTAAACACATAAACGCCATCTTTAATAAATATAATATTTGTAACATCAGCTTCCAAAAAGTTTACATATTTTGGGTTGATAGATACCACTTTCGTCGGTGTAGCCGCTATAAGCCTATTGTCTATAACACCCAAAAATATTACGTTGTTAAAGTTTTTTTCACTGCTTAGCACAACGTCTTTAACTACTTTTTTCTCATTTGTATCGACTACAAAAAGTTTTCCGTCAAGAGTTGGAAATATTACAAGCTCATTTAAAAAATATGGAGCCGCTATTTTTGCGTCAACCGCAAACGAAGATTCGTTTTTTTGCTTAAAGAGTAGTTTTGAGCTGTTTGTGTCCACCAAAATAGAGCTATTATCGGATGTGACAACGGCTAGCAGACCATCTCCAACGCTACTGGCGGTCGCCGCTTTTGAGTCAAATTTGTACTTTGCGACCTCTTTTCCGGCTCCGTCAAATACGGACACATCCCCAAAGTCGTTGCCGGCTGTTACAAAAGAGCCGTTTTTTGAGAAAAACAGATAACCGGTCGGAAGCGAGAATGTCCCTATGCCGTCTTTTGAGACAAACTGTCCGTTTTTCATAGTAGCGCCCTCGGCGTTTGCGGATATGAGCTTAGAGCCTATTTTTGAATCAAAATCAACCTTCCCGTCAATTTTTTTTGGCTCAAAATAGCTTTTTGAAGAGCATCCTCCAAAAATAGCCGCCGCAAGCAGAATAGTAATGGCTAGATAGACTTTTTTCATATAATATACTTCTCCGTTTGCTTAATACCTAATTTTACACCAAAGTTACTTGCAAGCAAAAATGATGCTACACGCAAACACGAGCAAAGCCCGTATTCACGGCAGGGGCTAATCGCCCCTTGTATCCCCCTAAAGCTACCGGCTTCGCCGGAGACATAGCTGGTCATTGCGTTTTTGGCGCTTAAGGTCAGTTAAAAACCAAAGCCGCCGGACATGACGACTAGCAAAAGACAAACGCTCAAATAGTAGACACCCACAGTTTTAGCAAGCTCTTTTGTACCCATAAAAACATCAACTCCCTCATAACTCTCCCACAAATGCGGGTAGCTTCAGGGGGTCGTAAGGGACATTCATGTCCCTACCACCAATACGGGCTTTGCTCGTATTGGTGTATAACATCACAATGTGACTATAGAGTGAAACAAATAGTTTGAATACTCTTTAAGCTCAGATGTCGCGCTTATTTTGTTTAGCGTCTCTCTAGCTTTTTTATAATCTTTTTTCTCTATATATTTATTTGCAAGCACAAAAAGAGCTAAATCTTTGTACATATTCTCTTTATTTGCAGAGTATGCGCTTAGTTTTTCTATGTTTTCAGACGCTAGCGCTAGTTCGTATGCCGCCATATCCGCCACAACTCTATTTTTTGAGGTTGCGACGCTCTCATAAGCTTTTTTATCGTTTGTTTTATGTGCGGTTTGCAACATATACGCCTCATAAAGCGGGGCGCTTTTGTCTTTAAGCGTCTCTAATGCCGCTTTGTCGTTTGAGTTTTTGATTAGCTTTGCATAAGCCTCATTGGCACTTGCTACCCTAGCTTCCTCATAAAATCCATATCCAATATATCCGGCAAAAGAGAGAGCGGCAACGCTTGCGATAGAGATAAGAGCTATTTTATATTTTGAAACAAACTTCTCAGTTTTTACATATGCCGTCAAAAATCTCTCTTCGTTTCCTATCTCTTCTTTTACGGCTATTACATCCTCTTTTAAGCTCATTTGATTCCTCGTTTTTATTGATTTTACACTAACTAGCTTGATTTTTCATACCGTAAAAGCCAAATTTATTCGCAAGCTTTGCCCCTAACGAGTCGTAAAAGCTCTTTTTGATATACAGCTTAAGACCTATCTCTTCAAAATAGACGCCGAGTTCTCTTAGCTTTACCCCATCTTTTTGCGTGCAAAGAAGGACGGCGTTTGGATGCGCGGCGATTATTTTGTCAACGTCTAATTTTGTGAAATAGTAGTGATCTAAAAAATAGTATTTACCGACCACGTTGTCGCCTAGATAAGCGTCCAGCCTTTTTGGATTTGATATAGCGGTTATTAGCGCATACTCTTTGCCGACGGGTGCCTCGACAATTCTCGTGAAATCATCGCCCTCATAAACGCAAAAGTCGGCGAACTTGGCAAAAAACGGTGGAAATCTAAAAGGACCGGAGGGGAGGCAAAAGCGGTTTTTCAGACTTTTTGCGCCAAAAAGCAAAATATCAACTTTTTTGATTGCGAATTTGCCAAAGCCGTCATCTAGTATCACAACGTCACACCCTATCTTTTTAGCCTCTTCTATCCCTTTTTTTCTATCTTCGCTTACTATCACCGATGCGTTAAGCGCTTGCCCGGCTATCAAAGCCGCTTCGTCGCCGCTTATACCCACGCCCTGCTCCACCTTGCCAAAGCGACTTACGACAAACAAGCCTTTTGAGCTTCTACCATACCCGCGCATCACCACGCAAGGCTTATCAAAGCTCTCGCAAAGCTCTATCGCAAAAGGGGTCTTACCGCTTCCACCGACTGTGAGATTGCCTATTGAGATTATTGGAATACCAAAATCTTTTGGCGTTGAAAATAGCTTATTCAACACTCCAACGGCGCAATACAAAAAACTAAACGGAAGAAGCAAAAAAGCAAAAAGTTTATGCCATTTTGAGTCAAACAAAAATAGCATATCCTCTATTTTTTGCGTCATTAAAGCTCGGCAATCTTTGGCGGTTGTGATTTGAATAGATTTGCCATATATCTTGATACGATAAAATCCACCATCACTTCATCGTGACCTTTTTTGACAACATCCTCTTTTGAAAGTCCGCTCTCAAAAAGATCAAACATAGCCGCATCAAGGTCTTTGTATTTGTGACCAAGCTCCTCTTCATCGCTTTGTCCTTCCCATAGGTCGGCGCTAGGGGCTTTGTTGATTATCGCATCTATTACCCCAAGATGTTTTGCAAGGGAAAAAATCTGTGTTTTATACAGCGAACCTATCGGATTGACGCCGCACGCCGTATCGCCGTACATTGTGCCGTATCCCAGTATTATCTCGCTTTTATTGCTTGTACCGACCACTATCGCTTTGTCTCGCGCAGATATATCGTATAGTACCGCCATTCTGAGTCTAGCCGCTAGATTGCCTTTTCTAAGCGGGGTGCGAAGCTCCAACGGGTAGGCGTGAAGCATATTTTTGATGGAGACGTGCTCCGCTTCTATATCAAACTTTTCACACAGCATAAGTGCGTGGCTCATGTGCACCGAATTTGTCGTATCGCTTGGTATCATAACAGCCAGCATATTTGCACCAAACGCCTTTTTGCAAAGCGTCGCAACCACAGCCGAATCCACGCCGCCGGATAGCCCGAGAACCACCCTGTCAAATCCGGCTCTCTCAACCTCGCCCTTTAAAAACAAAACAAGCTTTTTTTCTATTAGTTCATAATCCATTCTCATCAATTTGACCTCGCCAAAAAATTTTTAGTGATTTTATCTAAATTCTTTGAGTTTAAATAGTATTTTAAGCTCTTTTTATCTCATCAATTATTTGCGTATACTTTTTATCAAAATCATCCAAGAAACTTTTATCAACTAACTTTATTTTTTTGAGCATAGTTTTTGGAAATGTGTCCAATCTATATAACAAATCTTCTTTTTGAAAAGTCAATTTTTCCTTGGCGTATCCCAATATCTTTACCCAATCAACGCTCTCAAACGAAGCAATCATATAAATATCAAATACGTCTTTTGGTTCGTCTCTACCGATTATGGCCGTTAGCTTATTGGACAATATATTATCCAATGTGTCTATTTTATAGCCATTTATGACAAGCGGAACACCGATACGCTTCACTCTATCGTTTACAAAGTCTATTTGCAGAGGCTGCCCATGCTCGTAAACAACAAAACGCACAAAGTCTTTGCCGTCAACACTCCTTGCAAAGTCGAGTCTACGCTCGCTGAAAGCGTCAAAAACATCATTAACGGCAAACCTAAATAAATCAGAGTTGTTGGTAAAAAAATCTAAATCATCGGAATATCTTTTTTCATAATAAAAACGGTTTAGGCATGTCCCGCCCGTAAGATAAAACTCATCAGTTGCGCCAAAAACAGCGTCTAGCGCCATGTCTTGCGTTATATATAAATTTTTATAGTCTAAGTCCGCCATCTAAGCTCTTTTATGTCGTTGTTTTCAAAAAGTATAAAATGCTTCAAAATATCATATCTCCTCTGAAGACGAGATTTTGAAAAAGAGGATAGATTATAATTTTTTAGAAGCGTCCGCTTTGTCTGTTCGTCAAAAATATCTAAATCGTTTATAGCGTCGCTTGAATGCTCAAAAATTTTTGCAAAAAGAAAGCTTTTTTCGACATCGATACCTTTTGAGGCTATTTGTAACAACTCTTCCTCATCAAACTCATAATCCCAAAAGCACTCTTTTTTTATCCGTTTCAAATTATACACTTAGTAAAAATCCTCGCCAATTTTAGATTTTATCTCTTCTTCGCCCTAGACTTAACAAACTTCTCAGTCATAATATAAAGAATAAAAATAGCCCCGCTAATCATCAAAACATCTATTACTTCGCCCATAAAAAAGCCCCCTTATTTTGTCTAAACGCCTCATAACTCACTATGGAGACGGCGGCGGCGAGATTGAGGCTTCTAAACTCTTCTCTCATATCTATCGTCACCATCCCCTCTTCTCTTTTTTGCATTAGAGTCTCAGGCAATCCGGCGTCCTCGGAACCAAAATATAGATAATCCTTAGGTGCAAAAGAGGCGTTAAAAAACGAGTTTTCGGTTTTTGTCGTCAAAAAAAAGTGTCTATCGCTTATAGGATTCGCCGTCAAAAACTCCTCCAAACTCTCCCACACAAAAAGGTCAAGATGAGGCCAATAATCAAGCCCCGCTCTTTTTATCTTCGTATCGTCAAGCTCATAAGGTATCGGTTTTACAATATGCAGAGTAAGCCCAAGAGCCACGCAAGTGCGCCCTATGCTACCCGTATTTTGCGGTATTTTTGGAGAGACAAGCACAATATTAAACAAAGCGTTCCACCATTCAAACTTAGTCGATTTTTCGATATAGTTAATAAAATTTTATGTAATTATAGAAGATTGTAGCTTTTTGACGGCGTCAAATCACGACTAATTCATCATTGACTCGTATTGGATAATTTCTTTGCAAGAAGTCTATTACAATCCAAACCAACAAACTTAATTTAGACCGTAATATGGCCAAAAAAACACAGCTTATCCAAAAAATTGTTTTATTGCGTCCCCTATTATGCCTGAAGAATGGGGGACTAAACAATTGCAAAGATACTACAACTTATCAGACGAACAAACAGAGTTTCAGATAAAAGATAGATTCTCTTTTATGGATTTCCTTGGATTATCGCTTGGAGATAAAGTTCCCGATAAGAAGACCATTTGGGTATTCAAAGAGAATATATCCAAGAATGGATTATCACAAAAGCTATTTCTTCTCTTTGACTCCGCTCTTTTATCTAACGGTATCATCGCAAAAGAGGGCTATCTTGCGTCTATTGGGTGTGAAAGCTTTATTCATGAAAAAGGTTATCGTAACAATCCCTTGACCGATGCTCAAAAAGAGTCCAACAGTAACAAGTCAAAGATTAGAGCTAGGGTTGAGCATAT
>DZAX01000035.1 GCA_022729705.1 Helicobacter cetorum
ATCAAGCGACCACCCAATCAAAAGCTACAAATAACCCTTTCCTCTCCCGCACAAGCAATAGAGTCGCGGGAGGGGGCTATCGAAAAACTCATAGTAAAATGTGATATAGTAGCGCAACAAAACGAGGGTTTGGGATGGATAAACTAATGCGCAATGATGATTTGTACTTAAGCGTCAAAAATATACTCCAGAGTGCTAGAGACAACGCCTACCGACAAGTCAACTTTATCATGGTTGAGGCTTATTGGAATATCGGTAAGCAAATCGTAGAGGAAGAGCAAAACGGTAAGGATAGGGCGGAGTATGGCTCATATCTCATTAAAGAGCTTTCGTCGAGGCTTACAAGCGAGTTTGGCAAGGGGTTTAGCCAAAGAAATATTAGAAATATGAGGCAGTTTTATATCTGTTTTCCGATTTGGCAGACACTGTCTGCCAAATTAAGCTGGAGCCATTACACATTGCTTTTGCGGATAGAAAACTCAGATGCTAGAGAATGGTATGCGGAGGAATCCGCCAAAGCAAACTGGAGCGTACGAGCGCTAGAGCGACAAATCGGAACGTTTTATTATGAGCGGATAATATCGAGCAAAGAAAAACAACCCGTAATAGCAGAGGCGACGAACAACACCAAAGACCTACAGCTCACCCCAAAAGACATCATCAAAGACCCTTATGTACTAGAGTTTTTGGATCTCAAGCAAAACAATGCTTTTTATGAAAGCGACTTAGAGTCTGCCCTTATCGAAAAAATACAGGAATTTTTGTTAGAACTTGGGCGTGGGTTTGCTTTTGTGGCGAGGCAAAAGAGGGTCAAGACTGAGACGAGCGATTTTTATATCGACTTAGTTTTTTACAACTACATCCTCAAATGCTTCGTCCTCATAGACCTCAAAAGCGGCAAACTAACCCATCAAGACGTCGGTCAGATGGATATGTATGTGCGGATGTACAACGATATGGAAAAAGCCGAAAACGACAACCCGACAATAGGAATCATCCTCTGCACAGACAAAGACAACACCGTCGTAAAATACTCGGTTTTGAATGAGAATGAAAATTTGTTTGTGTCAAAGTATCAGCTGTATTTGCCGACGGAGGAGGAACTGAGGGCGGAGATTGAGAGGGATGTTTTGGAGTTGCAAAGAGAGATTTTTTGAATGAAATACGGTAAAATTATATTTCGAAATAATATGAGGAAAAAAACATGGCATTATCTTTAACTGCTGAGCAAAAAAAAATATTGCATATATTTAAAATTGATGCACAGTATATTATTCCAGAATATCAAAGACCGTATTCTTGGGAATATGAACAATGTTTTCAGCTTTATAATGACTTAATGGAATCATTCTCGTCAGGAGAAGACTATTTTATGGGTAATCTTATTATTGCTAAAAGTGAAAAAGATGATTATGAACTTGATGTAGTTGATGGACAACAACGCCTTACAACATTATTTTTAATGATAAAAATACTCTCATTTTTTACAACAGATGAGCTTTTTAAAAAAGATTTCCAAGAAATTTTAGGTGGAATAAATAGAAATACAAGAAAATATGAATATAGAATAAAGAGCGATGTTGTTGAATCTGATGATAAAAAAATGCTTGATAGTGTTTTGAAATGCGAATCTGACTATTTTGAAAAAACTATTAATAATTGCAGAAATAAAAAAGGCGAGTTTCAAGTTAAAAATGATTTGGATTCATTTCAAAAAAATAGTCTTTACTTCTATGATTGGTTTTCTTTTTCTAAAACTACACAAAATAATAATATAGATGGTTTTATTGCCTATTTACTTGAGAAAGTATACTTGTTACCTATAGAATTAAGAGGCAAGGATAAAGATGAAGCCAATGCAAAGGCATTAGTCATATTTGAGACTATAAACAATAGAGGAATGAATTTAGAAGATGCAGATATTTTCAAAGCGAAACTATATAAAAGAGCGAAAAAAATAAACGAAGAAAACATCTTTATTGATTTATGGAAATCATTCAAAAACAGTTGTGAAAATCTTAAGATAGATATTGATGATGTTTTTAGGTACTATTCACATATAATTAGAGGCGAACAGGGAATTACATCCAACGAGATTAATCTAAGAGAATTTTTTATAACAAAAGACTATTCTCCGTTTAGTCTAAAGAAATATAAAGAAGTAATGGATGATTTAAATCAGATTATTGATATTTTAGAATATATTGATCAAGAAAAACAACAACCGACTGTATTTGCAAAATGGATACAGTTGATTGAAGCCTATACTAATCAATATCCAAAATTTGCATTGGTTGTTTACCTATACAAAAAACAAGATTATATAGGTCTTGATTATGTAATGCTGGAATCGATTGTTAGATATGCCTATTATATGGGCTCGACAACAAAAATTAAGTTTGAAATATACGCTATTATCAAAAAGATTTGTAATAATGAGCGGATAGAAAACTATTTTCGAAAAGTCAATCCAGCTTACTTTAATTATCTTGGTAATTTGAAATATGGCTATGCGTTATTGGCATTTTACAGTGATCAAGAAAAAGCTTTTCAGAAATATTATATAGATAAAATCATCAGCTTGAAAGATGAAAAAAGCTTAAACTGGGAAGCTGAAAAGCTGGATGAATTCATCAATAGTTTAGGCAACTTCATTGTTCTTGATATACCTAAAAAGAATTTTACTTTAGACAATAAAATAGCCTATTATCAAACTTCAAAGCATGAATTTATTCAAAAAGATAGTAAAAAATTAAAATCTTTAGAATATAGCATATTTAAAGAAAGAGATTGTAAACTGAAAGAAAAACTTGTTCAATTTTTCAGAGGCACAAAATGAAAAATTTAAAACTAAAAAATTTTAAGGCGTATAGAGAAGAATTCGAAGAGCTACCTGACAAAGTTTTAAAAATAGATAATAATAATTTATTACTCTATGGTGAAAATGGCTCAGGGAAAAGTTCTATCTATGAAGCCATCAAGGTGATTTTTTTTAAAAATAAATTAGAAAGACAAATCCCTTTAGCTACTACTCCAGAAGAGCAAGAAAGGTTAAATAGCGATTTTTGGAATAAATATAAACATAAAAATGCTACAAGCGACTTTGAAATAGTAATTAATGATACTTCATACTCCGCTTTTGATACAACGCCATATCAAGTCTTTATGATAGCAATGGATAGACTTTGTGTTGAAGATTCCATTGGACTTGACACGCTATTGATAAAATTTGATTTGAGTATTGACAATATAGATGACTTTTGTAGAGATAACTATGAAGCTATTCAAGATAGTGTAAATACTAAATTAACAGAATTTCGAGAAGAAAATATCACTATTGTCATTGATAACGAAGATGATTTTAAGGTAAAAATAAAAGACAATGTAAGAAGTTTAGAATATAAGGAAAATATCACAAAATATTTTAATGAAGCAAAATTGAATTTAATCATTCTTTTGCTTTTGTTGGAATCTATTCAAAAAGCTAAAGACGCTCAAAAAACTAAAATTATTGTACTGGATGATTTTATCACAAGCCTTGATGTAGCTAATAGAACATTTTTAATGAAACATATTTTGGATAGTTTTTCAGATTTTCAAATTCTAATTTTTACCCATAATGTGTATTTTTATAATTTGATTATGTATCTTGTGAATGATATTTACAGGTCACAAAGTCAGTGGCAATTTGCAAATGTATATGAGATTGGAGGACAACATAAACTATATATAAAAGGAAACATTGATACGGTTTCTACAATAAGTGCTTTCTATAAAAATAATACTGGAGAAATAGAAAAGGTTGGAAATAAAACCAGACAGCGTTTTGAAGTTTTGCTCTATGAATTTTCTAAGCTTTTGATGATTGGAGCAGTTGAAGATAGTAAAAAAATTATAGAGAGAATTGGAAACAGCAAGGGTATCTATTTTAAAAAGAAACTTAGCAATAATGATAAAAACAAAACAGCTTCAGACCTAATAGATGAGGTAGAACGTTTACTGGATGAATCAAATTTAAAATCAGCAATAGAGTCCAAAATAGCAGAGTATAAAAAAGATACTTTTCAAGATTTTAAAATAATTATTAAAGATTTAAAGCTTTATCAAAAAGTAGCACTTCATCCAATGTCACATGGAACTTATGGGCAAAGCTCGTTTTCTACAACTGATATTCAACAATCATTAGATTTGTTAGAAAAATTTGAGAACTACATAAAAGATTTTATTGGAATCAATGTTGATGGGGCATAAATTGAAACTTTTTTCAAGTAACTCATCTTTCGCACCTAACCCCCAACCAAAAATATCCAAATAAAGACTGCATCCCAGAGCTTTGTCCCAAAGAATTTTATCCATCTTGACAACTATTATAAATCTCTTCAAAGCCCTATCTCATAGGCTTTTAGCTATAATAAAAACAAAGAACTTACCATTATGAATCTTCAAGAACAAATCATATCTGCCATCAATACGACTCTTAAAAATCCAATCTATCAAACACTACAGCTGTTAAACATCAAAAGCATTCTAAAAAGCGCAAACTTTGTAAAGAAGAGAGAAGGCGTTGCTCCTTATCTTGTAGTATTGCATTTCGTTTATATGCTTGTCTTAAACAAAAAGATATCGACATTCATAGACCAAAGCAATTACAGCTTTAAAAAAGACACCTATTATAGACTCCTACAGACCAGTAGCTATAACTGGAGGAAACTTCTCTCTTTAAGTGCTCTTAAAATCATCAAGCTTTTGCATAAAGTACAAGACCCTTTGGCAATCAAAGTCTTTATCATTGATGATACTGTAGAGGGTAAAACAGGCAAATATGAAGGGGGGGTGTCAGAAGGGGGGGTGTCAGGCACTCTTTTATGCATTTTCTCGTAAAAAATTTTATCCGTTCGCTTTGAACCCGTCATTGAGCTATGTGGTTCGATTAAAAAGGGTCTGACTGTATAAAAGAGGACAGGCTACTTTTCCCTCGTTCCCACTCTCCCGAGACTGTGAAAGAACTTCAAAATAAAGTATTTTTATAAGTTTGTCTAAAAATTCATTACTCAAAAGCTAGTTTTTTGACGCTTTTATACCAAAAAACAAAACTTTTAGAGCGAAGGGGGGTGTCAGGCACTCTTTTATAGGCGATGTGCAATTTTTGCCTTGCACTCTTGATCGATTTGCCGCCACATCTCATCATGCGATACACACTGCACAGTGCCATTTCTATATTTTTCTATTGCATCGCCGACCCGTTTTTTTGCCTCTTCAACACTGATAGAAGAATGACCGTTATCGACCATCTCACCCAAGAGTTCACGCAGTTTTTCTTGGATATTTATACCGCTTTGAACCAGTTGCTCATATAGGCTATCTTGTATTTCGAGATGTATAGTGTGCATGGGCTATCCCTATGAAATGACATTTTGTTATTAGAGTATTATATACCTATATCAGTTTGAGTTGAATAAATTGGGAAAACGGCGACAGGCTATTTGAGGCTGTATATCAACTACGATTTTATACAAGACAAAATAGCGTATCTCTATTTTTTGTAGGCATACCAGCCAAACCATCATCAAGCAGGGGCTTGCGGTTTAAGATCACCAATGTACCGACGATAACAGGGGGGTGTCAGGCACTCTTTTACTTTTTTTTTACTTTTTTTTAGATAACTTATAGTTTTAGGTCTACTTGCTGACCCACATTGTTATTGTTTAAATTTCTATTTCTCTGACATTAGGATTGTAAAAGTCGCTTCGCAATTTTTCAATTTGTTTTAGCGGGGAATCTTTGGCTATTTCTATTATGGAACTTAGTGATAGTTCAATCAATTTTAGATTATTTTCTTCAATGCCTCTGTCTAGGATATCAAACATTTTATCAAAGTTGATTCTCCTCTCTATGAAAGTTTTCTCAAAATAATCTTTTAACACCTCTTTTTGAGCTCGAATCTTTTCTATTTCAAACTCTTTCATTGCGTTAATGTTTGTTCTTTTAGTTTGTTCCTCTTGCGTTATCTTATGGTTTTCTTTTGCAATATCAAGAAGCATGGTTAAACCTTCGAATGCTTGCAGCGGAGTTGGTTTTAATACATTTACTATTGCATTTTTCATTAAACCATAATCCTTTCTATCTCTTGCTTGAAGTTCTTATTTTCATTTCCATTCTTATCTAGTAAAGAAATCTCTAAAGCTATTTTTAAAGATTTTCCTATTTCCATTAATTGAACTAATTCTTGCGATTGACAAAAATTTGTTTTTTCTAATAAGCGAGTATTTATTATAGAAAAATAAATATTATCAAATCTTGTTGCCAGCCCATTTATAATATTTTCTAACTCATTAATTCTTTTATCAATTACTTTAAAACCCTCTATTGATAGTTTCATTTTTTCAATACCTACATCGGTATCTTTTCTATAGCTTTTGGCTTCCGTAAGATTTTCTTCAGCTTTAGAATTCATCACAAGACCCGTTACCGCAACAAGAGGACCCGCAACAATTCCGCCTAGCACCGCAGTCCCAAGAGCTATGCCGCCTCCGCCATTTGAAACCGCATTTTCTAGTTGCTTTATTTCTTCAGGAGTAAAAATTGCTTTTTCATGGTTTAATTTTGAAGTAGCTCTGTCTTTGCATTTATTTAATAATTCAACTAAATTTTTAATTTTCGTTGTAAATATTGATAATTTAAATTCTGCAAATTCTATAAGATTTGCATTTAGCGCTTCGCTCTCTTTTTTTAGCTCTTCTTCTTGTTGTCTAAATCTTCTTTGAGCACTTCTGACTATTCGTTCTGCTTCTTCGTTTTTTTCATGCGCATCATAACCTTTTTTCGCCCCATACCCAGCCGCCATTAGCGCAAGACCGCCTAAAATAAATGGAATTGGCATTTTTTAATCTCCTATAATCTTTACTCTAAATTTTTGTGCAACGCCATACAATGTTTGTAGTTGATTACAAATATCCGCATTAGCTGTGTAAAAATCTTTTTGACTAAAATATTTGTGATACTTTAGCTCAAACATTTTATCAACTTTGCAAATATCTGGACGAGATTCGTAAATTATGCAAAATTTTAGATTTATATCAAAATATTTACATATTCCTTCACCATTGTCAAATGATTTTAGCTCATTAATAAATGCAATATTTTGACAACACAAACCGCAACCTGAACACGGGAACAAAGAGGGGGTGTCAGGCACTCTTTTATGATCTCTTATGCGTTTATCGCCAAAAAGGGTAAAGCGGTATTTTTCGGGAAGCGACTTGTCGGCTTCAATGTGTCTAATAATTTCTTGTTTTTCGTGCCCTGTTAGTTTCATCGGCAATATCTCCATTTGTAAGCAAAAGAGTGCCTAGTGCCCATTTTTCCTAATGTTGATGTTTATTTTGGAACACACTACCCATATAAACTATCATACCTAGAATACCAAAAAGCATAATCCACCCTAATATCATTTCAAGCATCTCTTATTTCCTCCGCCAAAGTTTCCAATTCGCGCCACTGCTTTACAACAAGAATAAATAAAAAGATAGTTGCAACAAATCCAAAAACTGCAATCCAAATCATATATGAAGGAAAAGTCTTTGCCAATACGGCAACTATTACAGTCCCTGTTCCAGACAAAACCGCCAGTAGCAAAAAAGATATTAGCCTAAATGCCTCTCTTTTATTGGCGCTGAGTTCTTTTAGTTCATCTATTTTGCCCATATGGCGATTATATCAAAAGCTACACAGTAAAAGCAATAGCTAAAAAAAGGTGTCAGGTGCAAATGGCGCTTACTTAAGCTTTCCCTCGTTCTCACTCTCCGAGCTATTTTTCCTTGGAACTTCACGATCCTTTCTAATCTGTACAGGATTGGTTCTAAATAGCATTTCTAGTTGTTCAATGACAACATCAGGTTTTTCATTTGAAAATAACTCATCTTTCGCACCTAATTAAATAGCGTTATATTCGACAGTATAGGCATTTTATGAGTATTTGCCATATCTACTATTGACAGATTTTTTCTCTCTTTTTAAAGCCTTTAAATAGGGATTTTAAAAAAGTTAGTATCTAGTGTAAAGTAGTATTGAATATATTTCTATAATGCCCTACTTGTTTAGTCCCTGTTTTAGGGGGTTAAAATTCTAATATTTTACTGTCAAGGCGGTATGAGACA
Source organism: Helicobacter cetorum (assembly GCA_022729705.1). Classification (GTDB taxonomy): domain Bacteria; phylum Campylobacterota; class Campylobacteria; order Campylobacterales; family UBA6016; genus UBA6016. The sequence goes on from DZAX01000035.1 coordinate 8,157, forward strand.
TTTTGTTACAACGCCTTATTTATGGTGATTCCTTAACTCAATATTACCAAAATTTAGGTGCGAAAGATGAGTTATTTTTTTACAACTTCGTTAAATTTAAACACTTCTTTGCTAAAATCCAATAAAATCTTAGTCTCAAAGGCAAAAAATGGAAGGTAGACTCTTTACTTTTTTCGGCGCTTTTTTAGGGCATACCCCTGCGGCGATTCTCGTCTCTCATACACTTTTGATGGCGGCTTTGGTGGTTATTGCGGCCGTTGTTGCGGCGCAAGGCATGAAGCTTGTTCCAAAGGGTTGTCAAAACGTTATGGAAGTGTATCTTGAGGGCGTAATCAATATGGGCGCCGGCGTATTTGGCGAAGAGAGAGCAAGAAGATATTTGCCTCTTATTGCGACAATCGGTCTTGTGGTGTTCACTTCAAACATGATGGGTATTATCCCAGGTTTTGAATCTCCTACAAGCAATATCAATATGACTTTGGCGTTAGCGCTTATTGTGTTTATCTATTACAACTTCGAGGGTATTAGACATCAAGGTTTTGTGCATTACTTTGCTCACTTCATGGGTCCTGTAAAAATACTTGCTCCTTTAATGTTTCCAATTGAGATAATCTCCCACATATCAAGAATTATTTCACTCTCTTTTAGGCTTATGGGTAACGTAAAAGGCGATGATATGTTCCTTATGGTTTTGCTTATGCTTGTACCTTGGATAGTGCCTCTTCCGGCGTTTTTCTTGCTATTTTTCTTTGGTATCTTGCAGACGTTTATATTTATGATTCTTACATACGTCTATCTTGCGGGCGCTGTAGTGATAGAAGAAGAGAATCAACACTAAGTTGATGAAATCAAAATACCTTGAAACCATGATTAGTTTTTCTATCGGGGTTTCTTGGGCTCTCTCCTTTGCACTTGGCGCATACCTCTTTACGGTCGGATTAAACTTTGGCTTGGTCACGGCTATACTACTCTTTTTTATAGGTTTTTCCTCGGGCTTTTTGTTTATAGGTTTTTTTGAGGGGCTTTCTATGCTTCAAGATATTACCGTAGAAAAAAAAGAGCAGACAAAACTTCTAAAAGAGATTTTAGACAAACTCACCGCTTCCAAAGAGTCGGCGGATGAAAAAATACCTAATAACTGACCCCGTCCACTACACTACAAATCCGCTTCTCTTTTCACAAATATTAAACCGAAGTTTACTAAAATACACCCCTGATTTTGTGTGTTTCCGCGATAAAACAGAGGGGTGCAAAAAAGAGCTTTTAAGAGCTTTTGGAGGCGCCGTCAAAAACAAACAATACAAAACTTTTATTAACGGCTCTTTGGAGTTAGCTTTGGAGTATGGGTTTGATGGAGTGCATCTGCAAAGCTCTCAACGCTCGCTGATACAAAAAGCAAAAAATAGCGGACTTTTTGTAATCTCTAGCTGCCATACGGCGTATGAGGCGGCAAAAGCTTTGGAAAACGGGTCTGATTTTGTGACGTTAAGCCCAGTTTTTGAGACTCCGCATAAGGGCGCACCTCTTGGAATTGCGGCTTTTTTGGATATGCTGACAAAAGTAGATAAGAAAAAAGTTTTTGCACTCGGCGGAATAGACGACGAACAAAAAGCGGCTAGCATAGAAAAACTAAGCGTTTTCGGCTTTGCCTCAATACGATATTTTGTAAGATAGTAATATAGACAACGCCAAATCCCAATATCTCCCGCAAAGCGGGTAGCTTTAGGGGGTGCAGGGACATTTATGTCCTTGCCGCTTTAAACGGGCTTTGCCTGCTTAAAGCGCATAATATCAGAATATAGAAGGAAATAATAATATGCATTTTGAAACGGTAATCGGACTTGAAGTCCACGTTCAGCTAAACACTAAAACTAAGATTTTTTGCGGTTGTTCAACAACTTTTGGAGACAAACCAAACTCCAACACCTGCCCGACTTGTCTAGCTCTTCCGGGGGCTTTGCCTGTACTAAATATAGAAGCCGTCAAAAAAGCTATGTTGTTTGGAAATGCCGTGGGCGCTTCTATCAACAAAGCGTCTATTTTTGATAGAAAAAGCTATTTTTATCCGGATTCTCCAAAGGCGTATCAAATATCGCAGTTTACAATTCCGATAGTAGAACACGGAACGCTAAGCTTGGACTTTGAAGACGGAAGCTCAAAGGTTGTTAGGATAGGCAGAGCGCACCTAGAAGAGGACGCTGGTAAAAATATTCACGAGAGCGGATACAGCAAAGTAGACTTAAACCGCGTCGGAACGCCGCTTGTGGAGATAGTATCAGAGCCTGATATGTCAAGCTCGCTTGAAGCTGTGCTCTATCTAAAAAAGCTGCACGCCATAGTCACTTATCTCGATATTTCAGACGCAAATATGCAAGAGGGCTCTTTTCGTTGTGATGCAAACGTGTCGATAAGACCGGTTGGGGATACAAAGCTTTATACGAGAGTTGAAATCAAAAATATTAATAGTTTTAAGTTTGTGCAAAGAGCGATAGATTACGAGGTTGCAAGACAAAGAGAAGCTTGGATGAGCGGCGTATACGCAAAAGAGGTGGTTCAGGAGACCAGGCTTTACGACCCGACCAAAAATGAGACGCGTTCTATGAGGGGCAAAGAGGGCTCGGCTGATTATAGATACTTTCCGGATCCTGATTTGCCGCCGCTAATTGTGACGGATGAGATGATGGAAGAGGCAAAAAAGTTGCCTGAGCTTCCAGATGAGAAAAAAGATAGATTTGTAAATGCATATGGGCTAAAAGCTTATGATGCGGGCGTGCTGACAAACGACCTTTTTATGGCAAACTACTTTGAGGATATGGTAAAAGAGGGGAGTGACACAAAACTAGCGGTTAGCTGGCTAACTACAGAGCTTCTTGGCAGACTCAATACAAAAAGCGTAGAGCTTTGCGCTTCAGGTATTGACGCAAAAAAACTAGCTTCTTTGACAAAGCGTATATCTGATGGAACTATAAGCGGCAAAGCGGCAAAAGACGTGCTTGACCATATCGTAGAAAATACGGGCGAAGAGGTGGACGAGGCTATTGAAAAGCTTGGACTCAAACAAGTTAGCGATGACGGCGCTATAGTGGCTATCATAAAAGAGGTTATGGACAAAAATCCAAAACAGCTCGCAGAGTATAGAGGCGGCAAAGAGGCTTTATTTGGGTTTTTTGTCGGACAAACTATGAAAGCCTCAAAAGGTAGCGCAAATCCGGCAAAAGTAAACGAACTACTGCAACAGCTACTTAATGGCTAGTAATCTAACAAACGCCTTGCTTAGGGTCGCATATAGATTGGACACCTCCAAAAACTATGCGACCACAAAATCTTTTTTTAGAAATCTGCTTCTTAACGACTCTTATAGATACAAAAAATATTTTGACTACTCCATGATTGTGGTTGTTTTGATTAGTGTCGGGATATATATATACGACATAAAAGAGCAAGTTGGAATTTGGCTTTGGGGCATTGAGATATTTGCTATTTTTTTGTTTGCGGCGGAGTATCTGCTTAGATTTTGGGTGCATTCTGATATTCATAAACTTATTATCTCCAAAAACGAAGAGTGGGTGGAGATGGTGGTTGAGCCAAGTTGGCGAAGCGTTTTTTTTGATATTGCCAAAAATAAACTCTTATTTGTCTTGCACCCTATGTCGATAGTGGATTTTTTGTCGATACATCCGGAGCTAAGACCGCTTAGGCTTTTTAAGATTTTTAGGTATTCTGAGATTACAAGAGGGCTACTTGGTACTCTTGCGACAAAAAAATATGAGTTTGGCGTACTTCTTATTCTAATCTCAATGACCGTTTTTATCGCTTCATCTCTTTTTTATGTTTTTGAGGCTGATAACGAAAAGGTAACAAACTATTTTGACGCAATATATTGGGCTGTTATTACGATAGCCACCGTTGGATATGGCGATGTTGTGCCGACTACTACAGGTTCAAAGATAGCCTCAATATTTTTGGTATTTGCTGGACTCGGCGTGTTAGCTATGCTAACATCTCTTGTTACAACAACATTGGGTCAGAGAATTAGCGCCGTAAGGGAGCAAAAAAACAATCAGCACATAGAAAACCTGCGCGACTACACTCTAATATGCGGCTTTGGTAAAATGGGAGAGGATTTGTGTGTGCGGATGGCGCGCTCAAATATGGATTTTGTAGTGGTTGATATTGATAAAAACAGAACAGATAGGGCAAAGTCTTTGGGGTTTAGGGCGTTTTTGGCGGATGCGTCTAGGGTGGAGACTCTAAAGATGTTGGATATTGGACAAAAAGCAAAAGCGATAATAGCAGTCACAAAAAACGATATTACAAATATATCTATTATTTTGGCGGCAAGGTCTATATCTTCACATATCAAGATTATAGCCAAATCAAACGAGACAAACAATGAGCAGAAGATGTTGTTTGCCGGTGCCGATGAGGTAATAGGACTAAAGCAGGGGGCTTTAGCTTTGGCTGAGTTTTTAGGCTCTCCGATAGCGTTTCAGGCTATAAGGGATTTAATTGTGGATGATAAGCATATTTTGGCGGATGAACTATGCGTTGGAAAGTGCAAAAAGCCTATTTTTATCTCCTCTCTTGATATGGAGCAGTTTGGTTGTTTGGCTTTGGCGGTAAAAAAAGAGTCCGGCGAGTATATTTTTAACCCCTCGGAGACGCTGGAGCTTTGCGTAAACGACAAGATTATCGTCATAGGTAGACCAAAACGTATTGAGGGGCTCAAACTAAAACTATTAAGGCGAGAGAGTGCGTAAAATAGTCGTATATGACTACTCCGATGTGGCAAAAGAGCTTCTGCCTAGGTTAAAAACAGGAATTGGCGAAATAGTATTGGCCTCTAAAGATAGAGCTAATTTTGAGGCGGCGTTGGCTGATGGTTTTTCGCCTGTTTTGATGGATTTGTCTATTGATGCAAACCTAAAAAAAATCGGCGTGGGGGAGAGCGTAAGCGACTTTTTTTGTATTTGCGATTGCGATGACGCCAATCTATACACGACGCTTAGCGTAAGAGCTTTAAGCGAGAGCGTCAATATTTTGGCGAGAGCCTCCGACGCCGACTCCAAAAAAAAGCTGATGTTAGCCGGAGCCAACGAAATCATAGATTTTAATGAGATAGGCGCAAATAGAATCTTTCACCTGCTAAAGCGTGAAACAACGCTAAAATTTTTAGATTCAGTGCTGTATAACGATATAAATAAGCTTTCTCCAGCTGGTATAGAGTTGTGCGAAATAGAGGTTGTACAAGGCTCTGAGGCGGATCAAAAAACTCTTTTTGAGCTTGATTTGAAACATAACTACAATTTGATAGCGCTTGGAGTGCTTGATAATCAAATAAGTAAAAGGTTTATATTTAACGTAAACTCTTTTAATCACAAAATAGATGCGGGGGATATAATAGTGGTCATGGGGGCAAAAAGCGATATTTCAAGGTTTGCGGCAAAGTGCGGGGTTGCATTATGAGCACTCTTGGCGTTATAGGGCTTGGAAAGTGGGGAAGCGCCCTCTCTTACGCTCTGTCGATGACGGGCGAGGTCAAAGTGTGGTCGAGAAACCCCAGAGATATGAAGAACTTTTGCATTCTTGAGGAGGTGATGGCTTGCAAACAGCTTGTTATCTCCATATCGTCTCAAAGTTTGACGCAGTTTTTATCCTCTAGTTTTAAATTTAGCGGACAAAATATATTGGTCGCCTCAAAAGGCATAGAGAGCGAAAATGGTATGTTTTTAAATGAAATATATGAAAAATTTGCGCCAAAAGAAAACTTGGCTTATTTATCTGGTCCCTCTTTTGCCGTTGAGGTGCGCGCCTCCTTGCCTACTGCTCTTGTAATATCTAGCTACTCAAAAGAGTGCGCTGAATCATTTTTGCCTTTTTTCCCCTCTTTTATCAAGCTATATACCTCGACCGATGTAGTAGGTGCCGAAATCGCCGGCGCATACAAAAACGTCATAGCTATAGCCGCCGGAGTAAGCGACGGATTAGCTCTTGGCTCCAACGCAAGGGCGGCTCTTGTGACAAGAGGTCTTGCGGAGATGACAAGATTTGGCATAGTGTTTGGCGCAAAACTAGAGACTTTCTTGGGGCTTAGCGGCGTTGGGGATTTATTTCTCACAGCGACTAGCGAAAAGTCTAGAAACTACCGCGTGGGGCTACTCTTGGCGCAGAAAAAAATACTAAAAGAGATACTCACCATTCTAGGAGAGACAGCGGAGGGCGTGGAGACGGCGAGAGCGGTCTTGAAACTAGCCGTTAAAAATGATCTTTATACACCTATAGCCGACGAGGTTGTAAATTTGCTAGATGGCAAAGAGCCTTCAAAAAGTATAGAAAGATTGCTTGTCAGCTCAAAAAGAGAAGAGTTTTAGCGTATGAAAAAACTGCCTATCGGCAAATCGACGCTAAAAACAATAATAGAGGAAAACTATGTTTATGTGGTCTAATGAAAAAAACGAGGTGCTAAAAACCCTGCACAGTTTAGAGTGATAGAAAATGTTAGATTTACATATGCATGTTCATCAAACTGTGGAGCTAAACCTGTAACTTCTAAACTTACTCCACAAGTTCTACCAAAACATCAAGTTACTCCATCATTCTTAGCTACTATAGCAGTTGAGAAGTTTGAAGATGCAATGCCTCTTGAACGACAAGCAAAAAAGTATAAAACAAGATTTGGCGTAGAGTTCACCACTACGACTTTGAGCAACTGGATGATAAAAACATCCGAACTACGATTGCAACCTCTTATAGACAAACTCCATAGTATCCAAATGAAGTCCAACTATATTCAAGCAGATGAGACAACATTGTACGCTAACCCAAAAATTGCAAACGCTTTTTTTAAGAAAAATATCAAATTTCGC
>DZAX01000002.1 GCA_022729705.1 Helicobacter cetorum
GACTTTTGTATAATTTCTCTTACATGCTGGTTTGTACTGGCATTAGAGTGATAGATTTGACACATCTTTTAAATCCTTTTTTGGTTTAAAGATTTTACTTGATTGTTGTTTGTCTATTGCTTGTATTTATGAAACTAGGCAACTATAACGTGGTGAAACTGGACATCTACCTATTTTAAGTATTCATCTCCAATTAGAAGAATCATCTATACGACAAATACGATAGAGGGGTTCAATAGGCAGATACGGAAATTTACCAAAACAAAGGGATCCTTTCCAGATGATACAGCTATTACAAAATCTGTTTATCTAGCTTATAGGAATATTGTGAAGAAGTGGGATAAATGCATCAATAATTGGGGAGAGATAATCTCTCAATTTTCTATCTATTTTAGTGAAAGAATTAAGCTTGAAATTAAGGAGAATAAGGAGAATAAGGAGATAATGTCTACAAAGAATTAATAGGTGTTAAGAGAATTTACACAAAATTTTGGACGGTCTCCTTAACGATGAAGAGATTATTGAGATTTATAAACGAAGGTGGGACAAAAGAGCAAGGGTATACTGACAGCTTGCCGGTAAATCAACCGGTTACAGATTTTAAAAAATTTTGTGCTGTATATGATGATAACTATACTCTCTCAGCGGCTAGAGCAAGAGAAGCACGAAAATTATTAATTGGACAGTTGTCGGAACTGAGCTCTAAGCGTGTGATCGTAGCTGGATATGGCGATTCGCATCCGTTAGCAAATATTTCTGAGTCCGATGGAAGAAACAGAAGGGTTGAAATCGTTTTTTTATTGCAAGATTGATTGCAATTTGAGCACCTGGTATCTTTTTTGTTTACTTTACAAAAACACCCAAAACCCAACAAACCTCATCGAAAACATCATTTGCAAACTTATAAAACTCTTTTGCGTCGTCTGCGGTGGGGGTGCCGTATGGGAGTAGTCCTATATCTCCAGGGTATCTTGACTCTACATATAGGCTGTCTAGTAGGTTTACCATGTCTGGTTTGTTGTTTTGGATTTGCTCTTTGCAGATTTCAAATAGTCTGTTGAGCGAGTGTATTTTTGGGATGCCAATATCTTTTGATGCGATGAGAGCTTTTAATGTTTTTTCGATTGCCTGTTGCGAATGAAAAGCGCAGATTGGCGTCAAATGTTCTACCTCTATGATATAGCTTATGTTTTCAATGTCTAGCTTGGCGGCTTTCAGCCACTCTACAGCTATGGCGTTTTGGCTCATATTATCGCAACGCCTTTGCCCATTATCTCTTTTGCAAACGCCGTGTTTAGCTCGACAAACTTGTCATGCATCGGTTTTGTGTGGGTTATTAGGTCTGTCGGATATAGCCTGAGGAGGTCTTGCAGGGCTTTTGCTATTTTGAGATGGACTTCGCTCTTTTCTTTCCAGTTTTTCGGTATGAAATCATCTTTTGTGACCACATACAAGTCTATATCGCTGTGTTCGCTAGGCGTTCCGTATGCGTAGGAGCCAAACAGTATTACCCTTTGTGGTTCAAGCGGCTTTAGTCTCGCCGCAATCTCCATTTTTAAAGCTTCTATATCCATCTTTGTCATGGGGCTAGAATATACCAAAACAGCTTAAGAAGCATAAAATTTTCGTAACCACTCACCTACCTCTTAATTTTTAATTATTTTGCTTAGTTTTTGCCAAATTTGACTTCAAAATGAGTGCTTTTTGACGCTTATCTAGGTCAAAATCAACTTTTTTGGCATGAGAAATGGGTGTCAGGCACTCTTTTATAATTGAATCCTCTGATTAATTCTCATATTTTGAGTAAAGCCCAAAATGAGGTCTTCGGCAGACAGCTCTTGCGACTAGTCGCTCTTGAAAATTCATTTTAATCAGGGGGTTTAATTACAAAATATACCAAAAAAGCAAAAAGATCTAGCAATGACGGGTATGCTTAATCTAAAAATAAAACGACATAAGCACAAAGGCGAGGCATATTTTGTCGCTACAGGCTTGGTACAACGCTGAAAAAAATCTTTTTACAACTTTCCGCACCACAAAGAAATCAAAGAGGGTACATTAACGTCAATTTTAAAACAGTGCAAGATAAGTGTTAAAGATTTTTTAGAGGCGTAGTCTATATACAGCTCGTTGTTATTTTTTGTATCTCTTAAGGTTAACAGGATACATAGAAGAGGGTTCTTTGTTTTTACCCCTTTTTTTATATAATCCATCATAAAAAAAGGGGCTTCTTCGTATGCGGAAAACTGTAATCGCCGCTCTGTTTTGCGCTTCGCTACTCCACTCAAACGAGCTTGTAGATGCGCTTAAGGGCAAAAAAAGCTCTCCGCCAACCGCCGCCGTGCCTTTGCAAACGCAAATAGTGCCAATATCGGCGCAAACGCCGCAACCGTCAAGGCAGCTATGCGACCCCGCCCTAATAGCGGCTATTGAAAAAAACGATGTAGGCTTTTTTGAAAACCTAAAAGGAAGACTCAAAGAGTCAAATGAGTGCGCCGACGCCGATGACCTAAACCCTCTAATGATGGCATCGTACACGGATAGAACAAAAATAGTAAAACTATACATAAAAGAGGGTGTGGACGTAAACAAAAAAAATAGAAACGACTACACCGCTTTGCATTTTGCCTCTTTTTACGGCAATTATGAGATAGTCTCAATGCTTTTAGACTCCGGCGCAAACGTAAATGTCTTAACAAACGCCGGACAAACGCCGTTGATGATAGCCTCGTATTATGGCAACGCAAAAACCGCAAAAATCCTGCTCTCAAAAGGAGCCAACCCACATATAAAAGATTTTGCCGGACACAACGCAAAAGAGTTGGCGCAAAAAAAACAGAAAAAAGAGGTGCTTGCTGTTATGAAAGAGGGTAAACTATGAAAGTTAACTGTTTATTAGTCACTTAATTTTTAGCAAATATGCATCATAAATGGGCATATTTTGGTATTTATATAACTTACAAAAAGCTTGAATTTGTCATGTTGTGATGTTGTATGGTTATGTTTGATATGCTAAAATCTTTCATGGGCGGATTTAAAAAAAATTAAAAACAGGAACCTAATGATGGCAAGTTATAACTTTTACGAAATTGACAATTTGCCGACATTAGAAGATAAAAAATATGATAATGATTTATTTGGTTTCAATAGTATTGAGTTTAAAAAAATAAATGACGATTTTAATGGTTTTATATTCTATACTTGTCATATAGCAAAAGACTATAGAGATACCATCTATGTTTACGATGTTGACGGATATAAAGAAAATGCAACATACAGAAGAATAGGCAAAATTGATTTATTTATAAAAGATAAAATCATTTTTGCAAGAGGTAGTTACATTGACAGAGGAAATTTTGATAGGGCGTTAAAAAATCTAGATATTGCTAATTTCTTGTGCTCGCCTAAACATATAAGTTTAGATCTGCTTGAAGCCGTAAAATTTTATGAGAAATTTAAATCTCTTTCAATCAAAGACTTTTCTGCGACGATAAGCAAGTTAAAAACATCAGGTCAAATGAATATGTCCGATACTGATATAACTGATTTTATTAGTCGTTCTGACGATATTACGGCAACAACAATAGTCTACCCATTTAACGATGACGAATACGATATACATATTGACAAAGAGTGCAGAATAAGGCTAAAAGATGGTGATTTTAATGACTCAATAGAAACTCAGTTGGATATGCTGAGTAGTTTTAATGCTGATTTTATTCAAAAGTATCGAGTATGATTGGTTTTGACTTAATTAAAACATTGGTAAGTATTTTTGGGTTTGCGTTGGCTGTCTTATCATTCTATTATTGTAAGAATGAAGCTTTTTATCTTTTTGTTCAGAGGTTTTTTTTAAAATTTAAAAAAATAGATAAAGCATTTATAGATGTTAAAATATCTTTAATAGCAGATTTAGATGATGATATTTTAAAAAAATTAGAGGTTTTAAAGATTGATAATGCCAAGGTTGACATAATCAATAAAAAAATAAAGTACAATGAGGCTGGAAATTTAAGAGAGTTTGATTTGTTAATATCTGAAACAGCTTATCATCAAAAACAGATTTTAATTAGCTCAAAATACCCCATTTATAGCATAGACTATGAAAAAGAATTTGAAAATTTTCGAGAAATCCATAATAAAATAAAAGAAAAAATTGCAATAATTTCTACTAATATTGATTTCATACTTTCTTTTGAGGGAAGAAATCCGTATGAAAGTTTTTTTATTAAGCAGATGCCAATACAGGCTATAGAAGATTTTTCTATAAAATTGAATATAAATGAAGTAAAAATAGAGGCTAAAAAAAATAAAATCATATCTAGATCTAGAGATATTGATAAGCTAATATTCAATGTTCAGAAAATTCTAACATTTAAAACCTTGATAATTACTCGTGTGTAAAGTAGGTGCTAATTGGTGTTTGTCAATATTCTTTGTTCTGAATAATAAAATTTTATGGTGTAGTAAATAATGATTGAAAAATATAAAACAAATAATGTCAAACTAACAGTTTCAAGTTTATATAAAGAAGCAAAAAGAGTGGAGGTTTTGGAGTACTTTCTCAAAACATACGAGCTTTATGAGAGGCTTTTTGAGACGCTTGCGGATGACTCTGTGTTTTATGAGAGACCCGAGGCGCTTCGACACCCAATTATCTTTTATTTTGGGCACACCGCCGCTTTTTATATCAACAAGCTTGTTTTGGCAAAAAAAGTAGAGCGTATCAATCCATATTTGGAGTCTATCTTTGCCATTGGCGTGGATGAGATGAGCTGGGATGATCTCAATCAAGCCAGATATGAGTGGCCAAGCGTAGAGGAGACTAGGGCGTATCGTCTGAGCGTCAAAAACGCCGTTGCGGAGTTTATCAAAAATGAGCCGCTTGGTGAGAGGATAGATTGGGATAGCTCCTTTTGGGTGGCGCTTATGGGGTGTGAGCATGAGCGCATACATCTTGAGACAAGCTCTGTGCTTATACGCCAACTGCCTATCGACAAAGTCAGGGAGAGTTCTTTTTTTGAGATTTGCGATATGAGCGGCGAAGCGTCAAAAAACGAGCTTTTGCAAGTAAGTGGCGGCGTTGTAAAGCTTGGCAAGCAAAAAAAAGATGAGTTTTATGGTTGGGACAACGAATATGGCTCTTTTGAGACTCGCTTAGAAGAGTTCAAGGCTTCAAAATATCTAGTTTCAAATGGTGAGTTTTTGGAGTTTGTAAAGAGCGGCGGATATGACGAGCCCGGTTTTTGGAGCGAAGAGGGGAGGGCGTGGCTGGAGTACAAAAAGCCGCGACACCCTACTTTTTGGAGCGTCCATAACGGCGGATACAGATATAGAGCTTTGACAAAAGAGATAGAGCTTCCTCTAAATTGGCCTGTGGACGTAAACTACCTTGAAGCAAAAGCATATTGTGATTGGCTAAGCAAAAAAGAGGGCAAAAGCCTGAGACTTCCAAGCGAGGCGGAGTGGTATAGGCTTGCGGATATGTGCGGCGCAAAAGAGGAGCTGGGGGAAGCGAATATAAATTTGCAATATGCGTCGTCAACGCCTGTGGATATGCACGCCCATGGCGATTTTTTTGACGTTTGGGGCAATGTATGGCAGTGGAGCGAGACGCCGATTTTTGCGTTTGAGGGATTTGAGACTCATCCGATTTATGATGATTTTACAGCCCCGACGTTTGACGGTAGGCACAATCTTATCAAAGGCGGCTCTTTTATCTCTACAGGCAACGAAGCGCTTTTATCCGCTAGATATGCATTTAGAAGACACTTTTTTCAGCACGCTGGATTTCGGTATGTGGAGAGTCAAAATTCGCTTGAAAACCAAAACAGAGATTTTGAGAGCGATGCGACTATTGCCGAGTATCTGGAGTTTCACTATGGTGCGGAGTATCCTGGAGTCGCAAGTTTTTACGCCAAAGTCGCCGATACGATACTGCAATTTTGCGAACCATCAAAACGTAGATACGCCTTAGAGCTTGGATGCGCGGTGGGCAGACTCTCTTTTGAGCTTGCTAAGAGCTTTGAGGAGACTACGGGAATAGATTTTTCTGCTAGATTTATCAAAAACGCTATTTTGATGAAAGAGAGCGGAGTATTGCGCTACAAGATAAAAACGGATAGCGGCGTATATGAAAATAGAGAGGTTTGTGCAAACGAGCTTGGTATTGATGAGGACGCTCGCGCTAGGACGCAGTTTTGGCAGGGCGACGCTTGCAATCTAAAGCCGCGCTTTAGGGGGTATGACCTAATAGTAGCGTCAAATCAGCCGGAAAAACTTTATGACTCTATAAAATTTATGCAGAGTGTGCATGATAGGTTAAACGATGAGGGCGTATTTGTATTGGCGGCTCCTTTGGTTGGCGTAAATTTACCAGACGAGACCCTATTTGCCGACTTTACGTCGATATCCGAACCGATTGATGTTGAGTTTGCCAGTATGAAATTGAGATTATCTTATTTTAGGAAAAAATAGCGATTATACGACTCTCACGACCAGTCGCTCTTAAGAGGCTGCTATTTGCGTTGACCTTAGTCAAAGCTAAATTTGTGTTTTTTTGGTTTACTACGCTCTATGAAAAAAGAGAAACATAGACAAATTACTATCCTAAAAAGAAATGGCGCTAGAGCCGCTTTTGAGCCTTATAAAATAGAAGACGCAATAATAAAAGCCTTTGAGAGCGAGAGGGAACCATATGACAAATCCGTATTTGAGTATGTGCTTGCAAAAATTGGCGATAATGATAACATAGCTGTAGAGGATATTCAAGACGCTATCGAAAAAGCTCTTTTTGAGCTTGGCTACTTCTCTGTCATGCGCTCTTTTATGCTTTATCGGCACACGCATAAGATGCAAAGAGAGCATATTCTCGGACTAAACGACGATACGACATATATAGACTCGACTCAAAGCGTAGAAGAGTACATAAACGGATACGATTGGCGTATAAGCGCAAATGCAAACACAGGTTACTCAAACGCCGGACTTATAAACAATCTTGCCGGCAAAGTAATAGCGAACTATTGGCTTGATAAAGTGTATAGTAAAGAAGAGGGATATGCCCATAGAAACGGCGATTATCACATACATGACCTTGATTGTCTTACGGGATACTGTGCTGGGTGGAGTTTGCGAGCACTTCTAAACGAGGGCTTCAATGGTGTGCGCGGTAGAGTGGACAGCAGTCCTCCTAAACATTTTAGGGAAGCTTTGGGGCAGATGGCAAATTTTTTGGGTATTTTGCAAAGCGAATGGGCGGGGGCTCAAGCGTTTAGCTCGTTTGATACATATCTTGCCCCATATGTATTTAAAGATGCTCTTAGCTATGACGAGGTTAAAAAGGCGATTAGGAGTTTTATATACAACCTAAATGTTCCCGCTCGTTGGGGACAGTCGCCTTTTACGAATGTAACCATAGACTGGACGGTTCCGGAGGATTTGGCGCTCCAATCTCCAACAAGCGCCAATCGTCCGCTTTTTGAAGGACTCTCTCGTCTTGATGACTTAGCTGTGGAGCGAGGAGCTGCAAACGCCGCAGATCTTAGGTACGCGCATTTTTTACCGGAAATGCAAATGATAAATAGGGCGTACTATGAGATAATGACTGAGGGCGATAAGACGGGGCAACCTTTTACCTTTCCAATTCCTACTGTAAATATTACTGAAGATTTTGATTGGTATGGCGTGAATACCGATGTACTATTTGAGAATACGGCGAAGATAGGCTCTAGCTACTTTCAGAACTTTATCGGAAGTCAGTATATCAAAGACCCTGAGACGGGAGAAAGAAAACTCAACGACGCCGCTTATAAACCAGGACATGTGAGAAGTATGTGTTGCAGGTTGCAACTAGATTTAAGAGAGCTTCTAAAGCGAGGGAACGGATTGTTTGGAAGCGCCGAAATGACAGGCTCTATCGGCGTTGTAACTATCAATATGGCGAGGCTTGGTTATTTACACAAAGGGGATAGAGCCGCTTTGCAGACGGAGCTTGACAGGCTTTTGCATCTTGCGTATTCGACGCTTGAGAAGAAAAGGCGATTTATTGAAAAGATGTTTGATAGAGGGCTTTATCCGTATACAAAAAGGTATCTACCGCATTTTAAAAACCACTTTTCGACTATCGGTGTCAATGGCGTGAACGAAATGATACGAAATTTTACAGACGACGAGTATGATATTTCAAACCCAAAAGGGAGTCTGTTTGCAACTTGGATACTTGAGTTTATACGAGAGAGATTAACAGTATTTCAAGAAAAAAGCGGCAATCTATACAATTTGGAGGC
This sequence comes from Helicobacter cetorum, assembly GCA_022729705.1. Lineage (GTDB taxonomy): Bacteria > Campylobacterota > Campylobacteria > Campylobacterales > UBA6016 > UBA6016. The sequence continues at coordinate 8,289 of DZAX01000002.1, forward strand.
TACGCCTGCCGAGGGAACCACATATAGATTTGCCAAAGAGGATAAAAAGCGCTTTTTGGACATTATCCAAGCCGGAGGAGGTGAAAAGATATATTATACCAATAGCACTCAGTTGCCTGCGGGGTATACCGAAGACCCATATGAGGCCTTGAGTATGCAAGATGATCTTCAGTGCAAATATACGGGCGGAACTGTTTTGCACTTGTATATGAACGAGAGAATAAGTTCGCCAAACGCCTGCCGTATATTTGTTAAAAAGGTAATGGAAAATTTCAAGCTACCATATATAACAGTGACGCCGCTATTTTCAGTATGTCAAAAGCACGGCTATCTAATGGGTGAGCATGAGTATTGTCCGCATTGCGACGAAGAGATAATCCAAAACCATCAAAAGGAGACGACATGAAAAGAGAAGAGATTTTAGAGCAAAACAGCGCCAAACGTACTAAATGTATCGTGTATACTCGGGTAATGGGGTATCATAGACCAGTTGAGAGCTTCAACTTAGGTAAAAAAGGCGAGCATAAAGAGCGTAGACAATTTGTAGAGAGAGGTTGTGAGCGTTAGACCAATATATGATATTACGCCGCATACATTGCTAGACTATGATGGAAAAATAGCTTCCATTCTTTGGTTCGCAGGATGTCCTATGCGGTGTATCTACTGCCACAATCCTCATATTGTCGGAGGAGAGGGTAGAATATCCGAGGACGAAGCATTAAAATTTTTGACGGGACGAAAAGATTGGTGCGACGGCGTGGTGCTGTCTGGAGGGGAGTGTTGTTTGTATGGCAACCTTCTCTCTTTTTGTGAAAAAATAAAAAGTATGGGATTTGCTATTAAGATAGATACAAGCGGCATTCGTCCTAAAACTATCCTGGAACTCGCCTCAAAAGGTTTTGTAGATAAAATAGCCTTGGATTTCAAAGCCCCAAAAGAAATATTTGAATCCGTCACAGGCACTGATGCGTTTCATCTTTTTGAGAAGACGCTAAAAGGGCTTATTGAGTTAGATTTTGATTTTTCAGTACGCACGACTGTATATGCGGGTTGCATGGATGAAAACACGCTCTCAATAATGGCGGATAGTCTATATAATGTCGGCTATAACGGCGTTTATACAATACAAAAGGCCCGGACGGATATTCCAACCATAGGAGCCATTCAAGAAAGCCAAAAAAAATTTATACCCCTGCTGGTAAAATCAAAGATAAAACTACAATTTTTAGGGTTTTGATCTGTATCCTTATTCTAAATATTTCTTTATTTCATTGATTCATATCAACAACAATAATTTGATTTTGCTCTATAATTATTATCGCTTTGTCTCTAATAGAACTTACGGGGTTTACTTATGACTATTATTCTTTTTATTCATATTGTAGCTGCGTGCGCTTGGGTCGGTGGAAGTATTTTGCTGTTTGGTCTAGGTGTTTTTTTGAAAGGTGAAGAGAGGCAAAAGAGTGTGTATGCGGTTATAGGTCCGTTTTATGGATATTTTGAGACTGTATGGCTTATTCTACTTTTGTTATCGGGAGGCGCTTTATTGTATGGCTATGGGTTCTCGGAACTTGTTGGACGCTTTGATACCGAACTTGCTATGGCGATTACGGTAAAACTTATCCTTGTGTCTATGCTGACCGCCGCAACAATTATACATCTAATAGTCGCCTTTAAGACGCATAACAAAACTAGAACAATAAAGCAGACGATTATATCAAGAGCTGGATCTTTGGCGATTTTTATTCTAAATTTTGCCGTTATTTGGTACGCAATGTTGCTACGAACATATATTTATTAACAGGAGATTACAAAATGATAAAGATACCAGACGATGCTAAAAAAATAGAAGTTGAGGGTTCAACCGTAGACTTTTTTGAATTCAATCTAGGAGAAGATGTATACTTTGCGTTTGATACATCCAGATGCGGACCACCGGATCCAATGGTAAACGCCATGGCAGGATTAAGACTGCTAGATGCGGCAAATAAAAAACTTTTAATGATAAACCATAAAAGTCCGGGCGGATTGTTTAGTAAAATTGGAGACGATTTTGAATCAATCGTTACGGAGAGAGAAGATGGTCTTGTTGAGATAGTTTTCAGCTTTAAAGGCGATGTAGATTTGAATGATCCAAAATACTGCTCAAGTTGTCACGGTTAATTTTTTATGAAAATAACTAGTGATTTTGCGCCGCCCCTTTCCACTATTGCGCCGTTTTTTTTAATAGGGGCGGTCTTTTATGTTTTTGCTTGCGTAGCTCTTTTTGGGATAGACATAAAAGCTTCATACGCAGATTTTGCCGTTGTCGGATGGGTGCATCTGTTTTTAGTCGGCTTTGTGATGACTACTATATTGGGGGCGATGGGGCAGCTTATTCCGGTGGTTCTTGAGAAAGGTCACTCTTTTGTGCAATTTTTTACAATAATACCTTATTTATTGTTGCTTGGAATTTTTTTATTAATGAGTGGTTTTTGGCTAAATCCCGCTTTTTTGCCGTATGGCGGACTTATTGTCATGATGGCTATTACGATATATTTGACGGACGCTTTTGCGACTTTGCTAAAAGCCGAGCGGTCATCTTTGTCTGTTAGGACTATGGGCGTTAGTCATCTTTTTTTAATTGCCGCCCTTATCGTCGGATTTTTGATGACTCTCTTTTTTAGCTATGGTATTCATATAAATATCAAAGCCGCCCTTTTGACACATATAGCTTTTAGCGTCGGTGGATATGTGTTTTTGGTGATTGTGGGTGTCGCCGTTATTTTATTGCCAATGTTTGGACTAGCTCACGGCTTCGACGAAAAAGCTGCTTGGCGCTCTTTTTGGTCTTTAGCCGTCGGTATTTTGCTGATTTGTATTTTTAGTTTTTTTGATTTTTATTTTGGCGTAACTGCTGGTTTTTTACTGGTTTTGGCGTCTATGTCATTTTTTGGCTATCAGGTGGCGCTAATACATTCAAAACGGGTTCGTAAAGAAAGAGATATATGGTATCGCTCGCTTATCGTGTCGTTTAGCTCTTTAGCTTTGTCTCTTGTTTTTATGGCATTGGCCGCCGTAAGCGGAGATGAAAAACTTATAAAACTTTCAGGCTTTATTTTTGGTTTGGGTTTTCTCTCTTTTTTGATCTCGGGACACCTTTATAAGATTATTCCATTTTTGGTTTGGTTTGAAAGATTTAGTCCGCTTGTTGGTAAGCAAAAAATTCCGATGCTTCATCAAATGGTTCCAAAAAAAGCTGCTGAATATCAGCTTTGGTTTGGCTTATTTGGGCTTATTTTATGCTCCCTTGGGCTATGGTTTGAAAATCAGATAATATGGTTTAGCGGGGCGTCGTTTCTCTGTGTCAGCTCTCTATTTTTGCTCGGCGGCACGCTTTGGATGATAAGATTTAGATAAAGGAATTAATATGGAAAAAATAACCCAAGAGCTCGCATATGCGGCGATAGCGACCGTTATAGACCCCGAAGTCGGCTTTAATTTGGTTGAGCTCGGACTTATATATGATGTGGCGATAGATGATAAAAATGATGTTAAAGTGACAATGACGCTCTCAACTAGAGGATGTCCTTTGCATCAAGCGATGATGGAGTGGGTAAGAGAGGCGGTCTTAAGACTTGAGGGTGTCTCTTCGTGCGATGTGGAAGTAGTGTGGGAGCCGGCGTGGAATATATCTATGGCGGCAGATAACGTAAAGCAGGCTTTGGGCGGCTGACCTTTTAAAAATAAGAATTGATTTCGGTCAACAAAAAACTTTATAATTTTGCTATAGTATCTTGGTGATTTTTTTCATGAAAAAGGAGTAGTGAAATGCTTGCTATAGCAAAACATTTAAAAAGTGTTTTTTTGTTTTCAGGGTTAAATAAAGATGAGTTGAATAGTTTAGCATTAATTAGTTCTTTTGAAAAATATGAAAAAGGTGGCGTATTATTTTACGAGGGCGACCCTTCGGATAAAATCCATATTCTTCTCGATGGTGTCGTAAAAGCTTATAAAACAGATATGAAGGGAAACGAGATAGTTCTTCACTATTTTTACCCAAATTCCCTTATAGCGGAAATGGCGAATTTCCACCATATCGCATTCCCAGCGACAGCCGAGTTTGAGATTGGCGGTTCGGCTCTAAAGATAAATTATGAAGTGTTTGAGAGGGAATTTCTTAAAAACCCTACGATTTCGTTTGGGCTAATAAAAAGCTTATCTCAGAAAGTAAAATATTTAGAAAATGTAATAACTCAACAGCTAACTTTAGGGTCAACTTCTAGGGTTGCAAAATTTCTTTATGAAAACGGGGATAGTTATCAAGCGGTCAAACGATATAAAATTGCTACTTTACTAAACATCACCCCTGAGACTCTCTCTAGAATTTTTAAAAAACTAAAGCAATTAGAGCTCATAAGTGATGATGGGAAAAACTTTTGTATTGTTGACAAAGAAGGTCTAAGAGAGTTGTTCTCTTAGACTAGTCGTTTAGCTTCCCTTTGATTGGCTGAATTGAATCAACGAAGCTTACGACATCCTCAACTATATCCTTTTAATTAGGACTTTTTTTGCCCTATTTATTTTTGGCGAAAATTAGCACCGTAAAACTTGATTCTCCTTGACAATAATCAATATTAAATTTTATATTTTTCGATACTGTTCACCAAAAATAAATGAAGGTATTTGAGTGAGTGAATTTTTTACAGACAAGCATGCGGAAGAATTTGAAGAGAATGCTCTAAGCCGTTATCCAGACGGGCATCCGGTAAAAGTATATTTGAAGGAGAATTTTTTTACAAGACGACTTATTAAACAAATAAATAAGCTTGATTTGGAAAATGAATTAGATAAATTTGAGGAACTTTTTTTAAAACTTGCAAAAGTTGAAAAAAGATACGCAAGAAAAGAGAATCAACTTTTTCCATATCTTGAAAAGTATGGCTGGACTATAATACCCCAAATTATCAAGACAACATTCTAAAAAATCTTATTCCCTTTAACATATGTTACTTTACGCTATATTTTCAATTTGTTTATTGAAATTTTCATCATTTATTTTTAAACTATCATAATAAACATTCATAGGTTTTTTGTAATCTAAAGTTTCATGAAATCTTTTGTTGTTATAAAATTCAATATACTCTTTTACATCATCTTTTAAACTCATTCAAATAAATCTTTTCAACCTTTGCTCAATAAATCTCAAATAGTCTCTACAAAATGATATGAAGCATCGTCATCTTCAAGCATAAACGCACCTTTATGCTTTTACCCTTGATTCAAGTGCCCTCGCAAGAGATATAGTGTCTATATTCTCAAACGAAACCCCAGTCGGCACCCCGTGAGCTATTTTCGTAAAGACAATATTGTAGGAGGCTAGCTTGTCTTCTAGGTATATGATAAGCCCGTCGCTCTCCACGGACGGAGTAAATGCAAATATCACCTCTTCTACGCCGTCTTTTACTCTCTCATTCAGCGTCTCCACAGTGGAGGCTTTCATTTCGTCAAATACAAAGTATCTACCGTCAAAACCGCCGCTAAGCTCTATGGCAAAAATATCTTTTGCGCTAGCTACCACACACAGCCTTTTTGCGTCGCGCACGTCGTCGGCGCAGATGTGACATATTTCATCTTCTGTGATGTTGCCGCATACGACGCACTTTTGTACTTCAGACAACGCCTCTTCTATGAGGTGCGCTAGTTTTATCGCACAAAAGCCGTCTTCAAAAAGCAGGTGATACGCTATCTTAAAAGCGCTCTTTTTGCCTATTGTCGGCAAGGAAGAGAGCATATCTATAAGCTCTACAAATTTTGCACTAGATTTTTTCATCGCCCAGTATCTCCCCTGGATCTCCCCATCAAATCATCCAAAAAACAGCTTAGGCTTCCAAGCTTGAGTTGACGATTGCATTTTAGGTGTCTTGTCTTGATTATTCTAGCCAACAATGCTCTAAAAACCTACTTTTTCCCATTTTTTGAGCATGAGAGATGGTTTGTTATCAAGCCTAAATCTACGGCTTCTCTTTTGAACTCTTTTGAGTATTGCGGTTTATTGTTTATTGGGCTCATAATGGAAACTCCCGTATATTTCTTGGATTATATAGTATCTGTGTTTTTGGATAGGATGTAATCCGTTTATTAAGGGGGTGTGGTAGCCGTTTCAAAACTTTTATGCACCACTTTTTCAAATATACCCCGGCGCATCGTTTGCAAAGTAAACTATCGAATCCGGCTCTGTTTTCTCTTTTAGCAAAGCTTCAAGCTCGTTTTTATCGGTCAAAAACAGTTTTTCGCATTTTTGTAGATTTGCGCCAAATAGCTCTTTGTTTAGCTCTCCCGTGATGATGGCGACGTCAAATACATCGTCGATGAGTTTTGCTAGCTCTATATTTAGCTCTTCTCTGCTCTCTACGAGTCCGCAAGTGACGATGACTTTTTGGCGCAGGTGGGTGCGGCATAGCTCTATCCCCTCTTTGATTCCCTCAAAATTGCCGTTGAAGCTGTCGTCAAGAATGATTTTTTGTCCGGCGACTATCTTTTGTAGGCGGTGCGGCACGCTTGGGATTGTGCTAACAGCTCTTTGGACACTTGGCGCGTCCATGCCAAGCTCTAGCGCCAAAAGTACGGCGGCGGCGATGTTTGCGGCGTTGAAAGAGCCTAATAAATTTGGCGCCTCAAAACTGAGAGTTTCGCCGTTTATCTCAAGCTCAAAACTCAAACCATCAAGTGATGAAACAACGTTTTTTATCAAAACCCCATCGGTAAAGCCAAAAACGGTGATGTTGTCACCCTGCTGTCCGCTATTTTCGTATACAAACGCTTTTTTGAGTTTTGATGATTTGAGTATCTCCGCTTTTGTCGCTCTGATGTTGTCTAGTGTCTTGAAATACTCTATATGTGCCTCGCCTATCTTGCCTATTACGGCGTACTCGGGGCTTACAAGCTCCGCTATTTCGGCTATATCGCCTTTTGCTCTAGCTCCCGCCTCTACGATATAAATCTGTGTTTGCTTTGGCAAATGGTCGTTTATATCTTTTATGACGCCGATTTTTGTATTTACGCTTGCGGGTGTGGCGTAGACGCTAAAATTTTTTGAGAGTATATGCGCCGCAAAGTTTTTGATGCTAGTCTTTCCAAAGCTCGCCGTGATTCCTATGACGATTGGGTTTACATGGGCGAGCTTCTCTTTTGCTTTTTTCTCAAACCCTTTTGCGATTATCTCTCTCTCCAAAATCGCAGATATGTAGTGAGCCCCAAATATCGCAAAAAACGCCGACAATATCTGAAAATCGCCATGAAAAATATATATAGAAGAGCTCAAAATAACCGCAAAAATAGCCCACAATCTCTTGACCCTAGCGGTAAAAACAAGCTTTTTATCAAGCCCCATGTGCCATTTCAGTAGCGCTGGCGCAAAAACCGCCAAAAACAGCCCCGCCCATATATAAGCCCCCATCATACCGCTCACGCCTATAACGCCAAGCGGCGCCAAAAAATACCAAACATGCCAAAGCGGCTTTGAAAAGTGAAACATCACTCTTTTGAGCTTGTATGAGTACCACTGTAAGGCTGAGCTAAAGTAGTAAAAGATTAGAGTTGTAATGGCAAAATAGATTAGTTTTTCTAGCATTGAACTTTTCTCCGTTGTGTTTGTGTATTTTAGCATACCTATCAGATTTTCAATTCTTACCGCAACGCTTTGGCGATTAATTTTGTGTGCCGGAAGCTACTCGTAGTTTTTTGGCTAAAATCACGCAATAAAACAGTGAGGTTCAATATATGCTTCAACAGATAATAACAAAACTTCAAAGCGTCAAACAAGAGTACGGCGTAAAAATCCTCTATGCGTGCGAAAGCGGGAGCAGGGCGTGGGGATTTGAGGGGGTGGATAGCGATTATGACGTTCGGTTTGTCTATGTCAGAACAAGCGAGGAATATCTATCGCTTGAAGAGCAAAAGCCGGAGATAAACCTTGGCGTGGCGGACGAGCTGGATATTGTGGGGTGGGATTTAAGAAAGACGCTTCTGCTTTTGCAAAAATCAAATACAACCGTATGTGAATGGGCGGCTTCGCCTATCGTCTACATGGATGATGGCTTTAGGCGCAAGCTATCTTTGCTGGTAAATGAGTGTTTTTTGCCCAAAGTAGCGATACACCACTATTTGGGAAGCGTCAAGGGGTATGAGGTGGAGCTAGAGGGCGATGAGATAGAGCTAAAAAAGCTTTTTTATATGCTCAGAGCCGTCTATACGGCGCATTTTATAGCAGAGTTTGACGTCGCCCCGCCCATAAACCTGGGAGAGCTTAGAAGCGCAATACGCCTTGATGGTATAGACGGCGAGATAGACGCTCTTTTGCAAATCAAAAGAAGCGTAGTAGAAAAAGCGACGCACAAAATATCAAAAGAGCTAAAAGAGTTTATAAAGAGTAGTTGCGCAAATCTCAAAGCATATGCTGATGGCTTACCTCGCAAAGAAAAAGCGGATATAAAATTGCTTGATAAGCTATTTTTTGAGTGCGCACGATGACGCTGTATGAACTCAAAAACTCTCAAAATATACTTTTTGAAGCGCTTAGCGGGAGTTACGCATATGGGCTCAATCTGCCAAGCTCCGATAAAGACATAAGGGGCGTGTTTTACTCTCCAAAAGAGGAGTTTTTCGGGTTTACGAGGGCTGAACAAATTAGCGATGAGAAAAGCGATATAGTCTATTTTGAGCTAGAGCGGTTTGTGTCGCTTCTGCTCAAAAACAACCCGACGGCTCTGGAGCTGCTAGCCACGCCAAAGGATTGCGTCATCTACAAAAGCCCGCTGATGGAAAAGCTCAAAATAGAGAATTTTCTCTCAAAACTATGCAAAAACAGCTTCGCTGGATATGCGACCGCTCAAATCAGAAAAGCAAAAGGGCTAAACAAAAAAATCAATAAGCCGCAACCGGAAATCAGAAAAAGCTTTTTTGATTTTTGCTACTGCGTGGATGAGGGCAAATCCATACTTCTTTCAGAGTGGCTGGATAGATACGGCGTAAACCAAGAACAATGCGGACTAAGCGCGCTAAATCACTTTCAATACTGCTACGCGCTCTATGTGGGCGATGGATACAAAGGCGTCTGCAAAAAAGAGTCCGCCAACGAGCCGCTTTTGTCCTCTATCCCAAAAGGCAAAACACCCCAAACAATCATGACCTTCAACCAAGACGCATACACGCTCCACTGCAAAGAGCACAAAGAGTATTGGGAGTGGGTAAAAAACAGAAACGACGAGAGGTATAAGACAAATATAGAGGTCGGCAAAGAGTACGACACCAAAAACATGATGCACACGATAAGACTCCTCAAAATAGCAAAAGAGATAGCAGAGTATGGCGAACTTAGAGTAAGGCGCGAGGATAGGGATTTTTTGCTTAGTATTAGGGCCGGCAAATATAGCTACGAGGAGCTTTTGAATATGGCGGAAGAGCTTGTAGCCCAGGCCGAGGAGGCGTTTGATAAAAGCTCTTTGCCGGACGCACCGGATTATGAGGCGGCGGAAATGATTATTGTTGAGATAAGAAGCGGTTTGTACTAGCTGATGTTGCGCACAAGTGCTAGCAAGGCGAGTATAATAAAAAAACGGCGGTCTCCCGTTATGAAAAAAATACTGTCAAGTTTCACTACGTTACACCATCCCATTTAAAAGAGTAGCATAATAGGTTGACACACAAAGACTAAACTTTTTTGATATAATTACGCTAAAAATTATATAAGGAATTTTGAAGTGGCAAAAAAAAGTTTATACGAAACACTTGAGGTTACTCAAAACGTCTCTGCGGACGAAATCAAAAAAGCGTATAGAAAACTGGCTCGCAAATACCATCCGGATGTCAACAAATCACCGGAAGCCGAAGAGAAATTTAAAGAGATAAACGGCGCATACGAAATACTCTCAGACGAAGAGAAACGAAAAAAATACGATATGTATGGTGACGATATGTTTGGCGGGCAGAGCTTTCATGATTTTAGAAGCTCTCAGGGGCAAAATGTCGATTTTGAAGATATACTCAGGAATATTTTTGGCGGCGGCGGAGGTTTTGGCGCTAGAGGCACAGGCGGCTTTGGCGGAGGTTTTGGGGGTTTTGGCGGCGTGGAATTGGATGTCAACGCAACCGTTACTATACCGTTTGAAATAGCCGTACAAGGCGGGAGCCAACACATTACGCTAGGTTCAGAGACTTTTGATATTAAGGTGCCAGCCGGAATTCATGAGGGCGAAACACTAAGGATAAAAGGCAAAGGCAAATCCTCAGGCGGACAAAGAGGCGATTTGCTTCTTAAAGTTGGTATAGCAAAAAGCCATGAATACGAAAGACATCACGACGACCTCACAAAGGTGTTTGACATAACTCTTAAGACGGCGATTTTTGGCGGAAAAGTAGCCGTACAGACATTTGATGGAGATATAAATCTCAAAGTTCCGGCGGGTACAAAATGCGGTCAAAAGTTTCGCGTAAAGGAAAAAGGCGTCACAAATAGAAAAACAAAGGTAAAAGGCGATTTATACCTCAAAGCCAACGTGCTAATACCCTCAGGCGACACATTGGATGCGGAGCTTGCCAAAGTAATGGAAGAAAAACTACCATAAGGAAATAGCAAAATGCACAGTTTTGAAGATCCGGTATACCAGATAAGCATAGTAGCCGAGCTTCTCGGTATACACCCGCAGACGCTAAGACACTATGAGAGGGAGGGGTTAGTCGTTCCCTCTCGTACCAACGGCAAAATACGGGTTTATTCCCAAAAAGATATTGACGATTTGAAGCTAATTTTGAGACTTACAAGAGAGCTTGGCGTAAACCTAGCGGGAGTAGATGTGGTGTTGCAACTAAAAAATCAGGTGCGAGAGTTGCAAAAAGAGATAGATCTTTTAAGACGAGACAAAAATGCGCTAGAGACCGAAAGTATTGTGCCAAAAAATAGACAAGTGATTATTAAGAAAAGTAGCTATAAAGTCATACTGTTTGAGACAAATAAAGGCTTAATATGAGCGAGCTAACAAAGCATCTAAAAAACGTTTTTCTCTTTTCGCAGCTAAATGAGAAAGAACTAAACAAGCTAGAGGCTATTAGTCGTTTTGAAAAATATGGCAAATCAAACGCACTCTTTTATGAGGGTGACCCGTCTGATAAAATGCACATTTTAATAGACGGAATTGTAAAAACATATAAAACCGATATGAAAGACAACGAAATAGTTCTGCACTACTTTCAACCAATTTCGCTAATAGCAGAGATGGCAAATTTCCATCATATTCCATTCCCCGCCACTTCAGAGTTTGAGACGGATGGAGCCGTAATAAAAATAGACTATCCTGTTTTTGAAAAAGAGTTTCTCAAAAATCCCGCAGTCTCTTTTGAGATTATAAAAAGTCTTTCGTATAAACTAAAAAATCTAGAAAATATCATTACTTCACAGTTGACGTTAGATTCGACGTCGCGCGTCGCAAAATTTATTTACGAAAATGGAGAAGAGTATCAAAATGTCAAACGTTACAAAATTGCCTCCCTGCTAAATGTCACACCCGAAACATTGTCAAGAGTTTTTAAGAAGCTAAAACAGACGGGGTTTATAAAAGACGACGGTAAAAATTTTTATATTATTGATAAAATAGGTCTAGAAAAACTATTTACTGCTTGATATAATACCCCAAGATTGGGGACTAAACAACGGTAAGAGTGCAAGGGCTTAGGGTGTTGATACTAAAAGATGATATTGTAAAATTAAAGAAGATTTGCTTGGAAAATGGGTTTTTTGTTGAGTTTTAAAAGGTTAAAAAATGAGAAAAAGCGTTCTTGGTTTTATTTTTTATTTCATATATTTGGCGCAAGTTTGGGGCGGCGCTCCTATTGCCGAGTACCGTTTTGACGAATGCTCTTGGGGCGGTGCTAGAGTGGTCAAGGATAGTGCTGGGGCAAAAAACGGCGTAGCGGGCGGCACGGCGAATACGACGGACGGAGGCAATGTTTGTCGCGCCGGATATTTTAATGGAAGCGGCTATGTTACTGTATCCGATGACGATATTTTTAGCCCGCATGTAGGGGCTAACGGTGAGATGAGTATATCTGCTTGGATAAAAATAGCGTCGTATCCGTCCATAGACAAACAAGGGAGAACTCCGATAGTCGCCAAAGGCTCGGGGTTTGGCAGCTATGAATATGCGCTTTATCTTTATAGTGATGGAAGCGTAGACTTTACGGCTTGGCAACTGGACGGCAATAGCTATGTTGGACCAAGAGGCGGGTTTATCGATACAAATGTTTGGCATAATGTGGTAGGAACGCTAAAAAAAGGCGAATATGCCCGTGTGTACATAGACGGAGTTTTGACGGCTGAAACTTCTCTGGTAGGAGCCGCAGACACTACCGCAAACGGTTCCTCGCCTCTTTATATAGCAAGAAGAGGAAATACCGGAAACTACTACTTTAAAGGCTTTATCGACGAGGTAAGGATATATGATAAAGCCTTGAGCGTTGCGGATATTCAGGCAATACACTCTGAGGCGGGCGCAAAGAAAAATTACGACGGAAGCGATAGAGTATGCGGCGCACTGATAAGTTCTAGCAATATATCAATTGCGGAGGGTAACTCCGGCGTTACAAACGCTATATTTACGGTGGCGTTGGACTCCGCTATTACCTCAAACGTAAGCGTTGATTTTATGACGGCTGATATAACCGCTACGGCGGGAACGGATTATACGCCGGTTAGCGGAACTCTTACGTTTACGCCCTCAAATCAAACTCCAAAGCAGATTATTGTGCCGATAATGGGCGATACTATAAAAGAAAATGACGAAACATTTAAGCTTGTTTTGTCAAATCCTGTATGCGGCGTGCTTGCCGGCAACGAATTTACGGCGACAATTATTGATGACGATATAAGCGCTCTTAGCACATTTAACTGTGAAGAGAGTGCGGTTGTCGGGCTTTTGTATACAAAAATATCCGGCATTCCTTTTGGTTTTGACGTAGTCGCTTTAAAAGCGGACGGTTCTGTGGATAGTTCATACGCGGGTTTTGCAACCGTCGATATAGTGGAAGACACTGGCGGCGCTTGCGGCGGAGCGGTTATAGCCTCTCAAGCCCTCTCTTTTGGCGCCTCTGATGGCGGCAAAAAAGCTATCGCAAATACAGTTATCAACTCGGCGCACAAAAAATTAAGATGTAGAGTGACAGACCTGACTAATCCCGCTAGTCCGGTGGTTGGTTGCTCAAGCGATACATTTGCCGTTCGTCCCGCTATGTTTAGCGGAACTGTAAACGGCTTTTTGGCGGGCGAGCAGAAAAGTGCGACTCCATCAAATACTATCTTTGCAAAATCAAGCGATAATACTACAAACGTCTCAGGCTATAACGCTGTTTTGGACAAAAGCTCTATTTTGGGCACGACATTTTATCCGGAGGGATTGGTATGTGAATCCGATACGGTGGAGAAATTAATAGACAATATCGCCGTCTCTTTTGCGGATGGCGTAAGCTCTTCTATCGACGCAAAGTTTAAAGATATTGGCGTATTTGATTTAAATCTGACAGACTCGACATGGACGCTTGGCGACGAGTGCATAGCGGGCAACTCTTCAAATATACAAGTTGGCGGCAAATACGGATGTGATATAGAGGGAAACGTCAAAGCGTCTGTGGGGGTGTATCAAATGAGCGTTGAACCAATCGGTAGCATCCAAGAGTGGAGATATAAAACCTCATATTTGGATGAGCAAAACGCTAGTTATGCCGGAGTTGTAAAAGCAGAGGCTAAAGGCGGCTCCGTTTTAAAAAACTTCTCAAAAAGCTGTTTTGGAGAGAATACGAATATGGCGTTTAGCTACTCCACAAACGGCTCCGCAGATATTTTTCATAAAGCGTACGCAGCGGGAGCGCTAATCGATGATAAAAATAGCTCTTCCTCCCCCGTGAGCTTTGTAATACCAAAAAGCGGGTTTGAGGCGGGAAGTGCTAGCTTTAATATAGATTTTGGGGCGCATAGAGATTTTAGCGTTATTTCAAATCCAACAAAGCTTACAGCGCTTGATTTTAACACGACAAATTCGGCGCCGACACAACTGGGATATAAGTTTGACTCCAACGCCTCAACCCATTTTTTGTACGGTAAAATATATATGCCCGATTATATTATCGACTACAACGGCGCAACGCAAATTGTGAGAGCTTTTGCGCAATTTTACGACGATAGCTCCATCGGCTTTGCAAATGAGAAGAATATGAGCAAGGCTCTTGGAAGTGATAAGTGGTGGATAAATAGACTGCATAGCAACGAGGGTAATATCTCAAATATTCTTGTAAAAACAGGCGATAAGCTTGATGGTATGACAAATTCCGCTAACTTTTCGATTAGTCCAACGCCGCCGTATACGCTTGTCAGCGGAATAGCTCCTGTTGGCATAGATATGTCCGCCGCCCAAAATATAGATCAAAAAATCAAGCTACACTTAGAAGTTCCCAAATATTTGTGGCATGGTTCAAAAGTGCACTCATTTGCAAGTGGCTCCGACTACTCCGAACACCCGTCCGCATCTATAGATATATTTGGTTCAAATGAAAATGCATGGATTGGAAATAGCGACAAAACAATCAAAAGCACGCCTAAGGGCAAGCGGAATATGAAAATAAATTGGTAGATGGATAAAAATATGAAAAAAGCGTTTACGATGGTTGAGCTTATCGTCTCTATCATTGTCATAGCAATAGCCTCCGCAACTCTGCCCCTTATGCTCTCCACAGCCAATAAGCTAGAGGAGGGCTATATCAATCAGGATATTTTTTTTAAGTCAGCGACCATCATGGCGGATATATTTTCAAAAGCGTGGGATAACGACAGCGACGCCAATGAGAAGGAGAAAAACAGAAATCTTATATGGGTGACAAAGAACGCAAACCCCGCCATTAGAAGCGTCGAGCTTAATAATACAGGTACAAGATACAGAGTCGGCTCGCTAAGAGAAAACAATTATAGATATTTTTATACAATCAAAGAGGTAAATGCAACCGCAATTCCAAGCGCCTCCGATTCGCTAACAAACGGCTCATATAAAAACTATATAAACGAGTACAACAACAACCATATCTCAGAATCCGCCGCAAACGCAAATATAAATAGCGATATAAGTGTGGCGTATGTAACCGATAAGGTGGACAACAATAATAGCAAAACGCAAAACGCGACGTGGAGCTTGAACGGCGGAACCACATACACAGCCGCCGCCGACTCTACAAATCTAAAGCGCATAAGCGTCAAAACCTCAAGAAATATAGGAAGCGAGGTTATGAGCATTGAATTTGTATACTTTAGCTCCAATATAGGCTCGCAAGGATTAAAGACAAAGTAATGAAAAAATCGGCTTTTACATTATTTGAATTTATTTTTGTTATTTTGATACTGGCTATTGTGGCGGGCGGTAGTTTTTTGCAGGTTTCGACTGTTTATGAAAATATGATGCAAAAACAAGTTAGCGGAGAGCTGGAGACAAAGACGAACGCAGTGGCACAGCAGATAACTGCGAGAATCTCAAGCGCCATTAAAGAGTCGCTAGTTGCGATGAGCGATACAAGCGGCGCCGGATGTAAACCTTTGCACGGCGCAACGCTAGACGCCCAGACAAACTACATTTTGGCTTGGGTCGGCGTAAGCGATGAATCAAACCTTGGAATTTGGGACAACGCTATCGGTGATTATAGAGGCTGGAACGGCTTTGTGGACTTCGATATCTCTGATAAGGCAAAGATATACACAAAAGGCTCTAGGCTAGACAACGTCGAAATGGTTATAGATGGGCTAACCGGAGCTACAAACTCTCTCTCGCAAGCGACAAACTCAAAAGTAGCGATTTATTTTAAAGAGGATACATTGTCTTTGCAGAATGATAAAGGGTGCAATGCTTTTGGACTAGACGGCGCCGCTTCGCCAAAAAAGCTTTTTAGAGTAAATAGAAGCGGGGTAGATATACTAAACTTAGAGTCAAGCTCCTCCAAAATATCGGAACAATACGCACTTAGTCACTCAGCGTACGCCATAGAGAGAAACGCTACAGACAACACGCTTTGGCTCCGCTCGTTTCGCCCATGGAACGCAGAACATCCAAGCAGCGACACAACTCCCGCTTTGCTAGGCGAAGACATAACAGGTTTTGGCTTCAAATATGACAGAGGACTATTTCGTATCAATGTATGCGCCTCAAAAAGACTCTCCAACGACTACAATATCACCGTTTGCAAAGAAAAGGCGATATTTTGAAACGCAAAGGTCTCGCTCTTATTACTGCGATAATGCTCATGGTTATTATTGCCACCGTTGGCGTTATGATACTCTCCATCGCATCTACAAGCTCCAAAAAAGCGACGGATGATTATTTGTATATTCAAGCCGAGGCGCTTAGTCGTAGCGCTACGGAGTTTGCGGTGATGAGGGTGCAGGGGTTTGATAGGAGCGCCGGAGATTGCCTAGAAAACTTAAATATTGACGCCTCGCCGTTTGATATAAGCGTAACGATAAACTATCTATTTAAAAACAAGCCGTCCAATTGCAACTTTGTTTATGCAGATAACGTATCTGACGACGATTTGGACGGTATGCTTGTCCTAGATGTGACGGTAACCGAACGGATGCCATTAGACCAAACTTTATGGAACAAAGAGCCGATACGCGTCCACAAGCGTACTATTCAAAAACCTTAACCCCAAATTGCATCCTCTTCGTTGTTTGGTCTGCCGTTTAAGATTTCGTGAGGCTTATATTTTAGTTTATATTGCAAGCTTTGGTTTTCTCTTACGATATAGCCCAAATAAATGTATTTTAGCTTTAGCTGTTTTGCTATTTTGATTTGTGCCAGTAGCGAGAATGTGCCAAGCGAAAGACGCGCGTAGTCTGGATCCGAAAAGAAGTAGATAGAGGATATGCCGTCGTACAGTACGTCTATGTAGTCGATGGCGACTAGTTTTGAGTCTGAAAAATATTGTATCTCGTAGCCAAAATCTCCGGCTCCCTCAACAAACATTTTGTTGTATTTTTCCTCGTCCATTTCATTTAGTTTCCACCCTCTTTTCTCGATTCTCTCAGAATGATATTTTTTGTGTATCACCAGTTTTTCATCGGAATATGAAGGGCGATGCAGAGAATAGAGCGTCTCTTTGTTGCGGTTTTGGATATTGCGAAAAGTTTTTGAAAGTTTAAACTCGTCTGCGTCTATCCTGATACTCTCACACTTGTCGCAATCCGGACACATTGGACGAAAATACCCATTGCCAAAGCGTCTCCAGCCTCTTGTTATTAGCATATCCGCAAAAAAAGCAGGGCACCCTTCGATAAAAACATTATTTGTGCTAATCGCACTTTTGCCCTCAAAATAGCCGCAATCGTGTTCGCTCATAAATTCATAATATCTCAAAATCGCACACATCGCACATAAAAAGATTGTGTTGGCGAGTGAAAATTGGTGTTTGCTTCTTTGAAATTCAAAAGATAATACTCCGTATCGCTTTTTTTGGTGGAGCTCCAGTACCAGCCGTCTTTGCCGACATTGTCAGCCAAAGCCTCCAAAATAAAAAACCCGCCGACCGCCGCCTCTTTGACGCTCTCATACCAAGAACGCCAAGCTTTATAATCGCCATTGTATTGATATGGCGTTATGTTGCAAAGAGTTGACAATTCATCTAAGGAAGGTAGTCGCCAATCGTCAAAGCCGCCGTATTTTGCGGCGTTTAGCTCGTCCGCATACTCCAGTGCTTCGGCAAAATCATACTCCATACGTCTAGCGCCAAAACTTTTTAACTCCCAGTGAAGCCCTGTTTTTTCATCTTTAAAATATTTTTCAGCCATCTTTAATCTCTTTTTTGCGAATTATCAAGCGCTAAGGCTTAAAGCGTATTTAGATGAGTTTTGGCGAGAGGAAAAGATAAATGTTAATTTTTCGTTAAGAATTTTTCATAAATTGCAGTAAAAAAGGTGCATTTTTAGTAAATTTAAGTCTCATTTAATTTTTAGTTGACTAAAATTTAAGCTGTAGAGTACAAAAGCGTGTACCTCAATCACCAAAACAAACAAGGAGTGTTTATGAAGTTTACGAAATTATCTCTTGCGGCCCTTATTGCTATGGGTATCGCCTCAAATGCATCAGCATTGGAAAATGTAAAAGTTGACGGTCAGGTTAAACTTTGGTATCAAACTACTGATATGACATCTTTGAGTACTGAAGCCGCTTCCGCTACTTCGAAAAATGACGGTATATTTAAACAAGTAGGCGCCATCGGTGATTTAGTTGCAAAACTAAGAGCTACCGGTGACCTTACTAAAAAAGCCGGATTCGGTACCACTATATATACTGCAACTACTCTTGGGCTTGAAAATAACCTGGTAAGTAGCGAAGCTATTACTGTTGGTGCTACAAACGAAACTAACGGAATCACAAACGGTGATTCAAATCTTCCAATGTGGCTTGGTGAAGCTTATATGACTTACAAAGCTGGTAAAACAATAGTAAAAATCGGTAGACAAGAGCTTGATACGCCTCTAGCGTTTACAGAGACATGGAATGCGGCTCCAAATACTTTCGAAGCTGCTGTAGTTGTAAACCAAGATCTTCCAAGCACTACTCTTGTTGGTGCATATGTATCAAGAGGCAATGGCGCACAAAATACTACAGTGGCAAAAAGCTTTTCAGCTTACGGCAATGTTGGTGGTGCTTACACACCTGGTGAAACGGGAGCTGGCGCATACGCTGCGGGTGTTGTAACTACTTTAATTCCTATGACGACTGCACAAGCTTGGTATTATGATGTAATAGATGTAGCTAACGCATTTTGGTTACAAGCTGATGTAAAACTACCATACGGTCTTGGTCTTGGTCTTCAATATGCCGGCGCGAATGCTACTGGAGATGTTCAAAATATTACACTTGCCGGAGTAAAAGATAAAGATACAGATGCGTTTGCAGTAAAACTATCAGGTTCTGTTGTTGGCGTTAATCTTGCCGCTTCTTATTCAACAGTTTCATCAGGCGTTATTCCTGTTGGAAATACAGCTACTGGCTTTACAAAAACACAACTTTACACCGCAACAATACTATCTGATGGTAGAATAGCTGCACAGCCGGATGTTGATTCTTGGAAAATTGAAGCTTCAACAAAACTTGCAGGTTTTGATCTGGGAGCAAGCTACGGAAGCTATGATGTAAAAGAGAACAAAGACGGTCTTAGGGCGTTTGATGTTTATGGTCTAAATAAGAGTAAAAATCCATCAGAGATAGATCTTTCAATCGGTACAAAAGTTGATGATATCAATCTAACAGCATACTATATTATGCAAAATGACTATGCAGCTAAAACAGTAGGCACTACTGTAGAGTCTAGAGACAGACAAGCTTTCAGGGTTATAGCTAGCATTAACTTCTAATTTTAGCTTTTTAACACGTTTTTTGTGAAGCCGAGCGGGATTTCCCTCTCGGCTTTTTTTATGTCTTTTTTGAAAAACTAGCAAATTTGTGTTAATATTCAAAAAAGGAACGCTATTATGAAAAAAGTTATTTTTATAGTTTTTTTATTATTGACGACAACGGTTTTCGGAGCCTCTGAGCCTGCGACAAAAGACGATATTAAAATGCTTGTCGAGCTTATTAAGGCAAATCAGGAGTCTACGGATAAACGTTTTGACGATTCAAACAAGCGTTTTGATGATGTCAATTCTAGATTTGAAGAGGCGCACAATCTCTCTATGGCGATAATAGCGGGTATATTTGGATTGATTGGTTTTTCATTATGGGATAGGCGCACAATGATAAGCAGAACGAAAGAAGAGACTATTATAATAATAGAAAAAGAGCTAAGTCAAAAAGCAGACAGAAGTACGCTAGAAAAAGTAGTTTCTATCATAGAGGATATGGCAAAAAAAGATGAAAGTGTAAGAGAGATACTAGCGCGTCATCACCTTAAAATGGTATAAATATATTCGAGTAGCTTTATAAGAGGAGTCGGAACATTTTATATCTTTGCCACCAATACGGGCTTTGCTCGTATTGGTGGCAAACAATCAATAACTATATTTGTCCCACACCATAGACGCTTTACCGTCTTCCTCTTCTACTGCGCACATGCCCATGATATTGTATCCTCCGTCCACATAGTGAATCTCGCCGGTTACGCCGCTTGATAGGTCGCTAAGAAGATACATAGCGCTATTGCCTACCTCGTCGATTGTTACATTTTTTCTAAGAGGCGCATTTGCTTCATTCCACTTTAGAATAAACCTAAAATCGCCTATACCGCTTGCGGCAAGCGTTTTAATAGGTCCTGCGCTAATTGCGTTTACTCTTATTCCTTTTGCTCCAAGGTCTACCGCTAAGTATTTGACAGACGTCTCAAGAGCTGCTTTTGCGACGCCCATTACGTTGTAATGCGGAATATATTTTACGCCGCCAAGATAGCTAAGCGTCAAAATAGAGCTATTTTCGCTCATGATAGGCGCCAAAGCCTTAGTAAGCTCGATAAGACTAAATACGGATACGTTCATGGCGATTTCAAAAGCCTCTTTTGTGGTGTCTACAAAAGCTCCGCTTAACGCTTCCTTTGGCGCAAACGCCACAGCGTGAACAAAAAAGTCTATTTTGCCAAAATCTTTTTCAAGCGATTTTGCAAGCTCCTCTATATGGGCGGGATTTTGAACGTCTAGTTCATATATGAAGTTTGAGCCAAACTCCTCTGCGATTGGGCGCACTCTTTTTTCAAGCTGTTCGTTTAGGTATGTAAAAGCAAGTTCCGCCCCTTGCTCTTTACACGCCTTTGCTATTCCATACGCTATTGATTTATTGTTGGCGACTCCTATTATTAGACCTTTTTTGCCGTTCATCACCATATATTGTTCTCTCCTTAAGAAATATCCGCCGATACTTTGATAATTTTGTAAAAATCTTCCGCGACAAGACTTGCGCCGCCTACAAGCACGCCGTCTACAAAAGGGCTGCTTAGTATCTCATGTGCGTTTGCAGCGTTTACGCTTCCGCCGTATAGTATTTTTGAGTCTACTCTCTCTCTTAGGGCTTTATGCACCTCTTCTATATCCTCAACACTTGCCGTAAGCCCTGTGCCTATAGCCCATACCGGCTCGTATGCCAAAATTAGATTTTTATAGTCTACATCTATATTTTCAAACTGCTTGTCAATATAGCTCATGACGCTTTCAATCCCTTTTTGTCTCACCTCTATAGGCTCTCCGACGCAATAAAAGATTTTAAAGCTGCTTCGTTTGAAAAACTCATACTTTCTAGCCATAAACTCTTGCGGCTCTTTTATAATATGTCTTCTCTCGGAGTGACCTATAAGTATGGAATCTATATCAAACTCTCTCAAAGCGTCAAGGCATATTTCGCCGGTGTATGAGCCTTTTTCCGCAGGATAGCCATTTTGGGTGCCTACTTTGATATGTTTTAACGCAAAATTATCAAAAGCCGTAAACGGTGGAAATATCACTACGGAGTCATTTTCGCCCTTTATTTCACACAGAGCGTCAAGCTTTGATAGGTATTCCGCCGTACTTGCTCTTGTGTGATTGGCTTTGAAGTTTCCAGCTAAAATCATCTTTTAGCCTCTACCGATTTTACGCCCGGAAGCTCTTTGCCCTCCAAAAGCTCAAGACTCGCACCGCCGCCTGTGGAGATAAAGGTCATGCCCTCGGTGTCACCCGCTCTTTGCACCAAGTCTGCTGTGTCGCCGCCGCCTATGATGGTTGTGGCGCTTCCTTGTGCTAGAAAGTGTGATAGTTTGAAGCTACCTTTTGAGAATTTATCCATCTCATATACGCCCATTGGACCATTCCAAAGCACGGTTCTAGCATCCTTAAGAGCTAATTTAAATAGACCGATAGATGAGTCGCCAATATCAAGCCCCATCCAGCCATCAGGTATCTCTTGCGCTGTGCACTGGTCTACTTTTGCGTCGTCGGCGAATTTGTCCGCTATTGTTATATCTATTGGTAGGTAGATTTTGACGCCCAAATCGTGAGCTTTTTGCATGATTTTTTTTGCTTCGTCTATAAGCTCTGTTTCAACTAGCGATTTTCCAACGCCGTACCCTTTTGCTTTCAAAAATGTAAACGCCATACCGCCACCGATTATAAGTTTGTCGACTTTTGTGACAAGGCTTGTAAGGGCTTCTAGTTTGCCGGAAACTTTGCTCCCGCCTACTACGGCGACAAAAGGACGAGACGGAGCCGCCAAAGCGTCTCTTAGGTATGCAACTTCTTTTAAAAGCAAAAAGCCCGCACTTTTTTTGTCTTCGTCAAACAGTGAGGGCAATGCGTCGACTGAGGCGTGCGCTCTGTGGCTTGCACCAAAAGCGTCGTTGATGTATATATCAGCATACGCCGCAAGTTTTTTTGCAAATTCTACGTCGTTTTTTGTCTCTCCATCTTCAAACCTTAAGTTTTCAAGCAACACTATGTCGCCAGCTTTCATATTTGAGATTTTCTCAGTCGCGTCGGCGCCGCATACGTCGTGCGCTAGTGTTATCTCTCGTCTTAGAAGAGTATGAAGTCTTTTTGCAACCGGTTTTAGAGAGTTTTTTTCATCAAACACGCCGGCTTTTGGTCGTCCAAAGTGGCTTGCTAATATTACTTTGCAGTCATGGTCTACGCAATAGCTGATTGTAGGCAACGTAGAGTAAATTCTTCTATCGTCGGCTATATTTCCATATTCGTCCGCAGGGACGTTAAAATCGCACCTAATAAAAACTACTTTGCCTGTAATGTCCAACTCTTTTATAGATTTCAGTTTCACGCATACTCCTTTTGAGCTTTAAAATTTGACTTCATAAACATCCTACCGTTATTATGTCATAATTCTCAAAAAAGTTTTTTAAAGCGGAGTTTGATGGCTGATTTTTATTGCGTCCATTTTGGCGTTTGTAACGCTTGCGTAAATTTTGAGGGTGGTTATGAGGCGCAGTTAGCGCGAAAACTTTTGACGTTAAAAGAGGATTTTGCGAGATTTTGGGATAAAGAGGTAGAGGTTTTTAGAAGTCCTGAGGCAAATTTTCGAGATAGGGCGGAGTTTCGGGTCTACAAAGAGGGGGCTGATGGGCTTTTTTTTGCGCTCACAAATCGCGAAAAAAAGTTTTTTGAGGTAAAAGAGTGCGAGATACTCTCCTCTCCGCTAAATACTCTAGTGCGGATATTGCCGAAGGCTATAAATAGTGATAAGATTTTGCGAAACGGGCTTTTTTCGGCGGAACTTCTCGGAAACGGCTCTGATGAGAGCGTCTTAAATCTAATCTACCATAGACGGCTAGATGAAGTATGGGCAAAAAGCGCAGAGGCTTTGGCGGCAAAGTATGGCGTATCTATCACGGGTCGTTCAAAAGGCGCGATACACCTCGTAGGAGACGATTTTGTCACAAGAGTTTTTGAAGTTGCGGGCGAGAAACTGACACATATCATCAAACAAAACTGTTTTAGCCAACCAAACGGAGCGGTAAATGAGCAGATGCTCAACTGGGCGGTTAAAAACGCAAGCGGTGAGGGCGATTTGATTGAGCTTTATTGCGGAAGCGGCAACTTTACCATAGCGTTTGCCAAAAAATATAGGCGTGTGTTTGCCACAGAAGTCGTCAAAGAGGCGATAGATGCGGCGAAAAAAAATAGAGAACTAAACAATCTTTCAAATCTCTACTTTGGTCGTATATCGGCCGAAGAAGCGTCAGAGGCGTTAGGCGGCGTTAGGGAGTTTACTAGGCTCTCTGGAATTGATTTAAAAGAGTTTGATTTTCATACGATATTTGTGGACCCGCCGCGAGCCGGACTTGGTGTAAAAGGAGCGGAGTTTGCCGTCGCATATGATGAGATTATCTACATATCGTGCAGTCCCGAGACGCTAAAAATAGATTTGGAGTATCTCACAAAAACACATGATATTAAAGCGTTTGCGGCTTTTGACCAGTTTGCTTATACAAACCACTTGGAGTGCGGGGTAAGATTAACGTGTAAAGGAGAAAAAAATGGAGTGTAAAATGCCGGTTATGATGAGCGAGAGCGAAGAGGCAAAAATCAAAGAGATATTGGCGAAGGCTAAAAGTATAGCGATTATCGGTCTATCGCCGGATGAGACAAAAGACAGCAATAGGGTAGCAAAATACTTGATAGCCGCCGGATACGAGGTGATTCCAGTGTATCCAAAAGAAGAGACGATACTTGGGCAAAAAGTGTATAGAAGCGCTGGCGAAATAGACAAACCTATCGACATAATCAATGTTTTTAGAAAAGGCGAATTTCTAGCTAGCGTAGTGGATGAGGCGAAAAAAATATCACCAAAGCTAATATGGGGTCAGATAGGATGCTACGACGATGCGGCAGAGCAAGCCGCAAAAGATATGGGGCTAAATATCGTGACGCATAGATGTATAATGATAGAGCATAGAAAATTTTTTGGAAAATAGATGAACCATCTAATTGATTCTCACATTTTGAGCAAAGCCCAAAATGAGGTCTTCAGCAGACGGCTCTCGCGACTAGTCGCTCTTAAAAATTCATGTTTAATCAGGGGATTTGATTCTCACATTTTGAGCAAAGCCCAAAATGAGGTCTTCAGCAGACGGCTCTCGCGACTAGTCGCTCTTAAAAATTCATGTTTAATCAGGGGATTTGATTCTCACATTTTGAGCAAAGCCCAAAATGAGGTCTTCAGCAGACGGCTCTCGCGACTAGTCGCTCTTAAAAATTCATGTTTAATCAGGGGATTTAATTCTCACATTTTGAGCAAAGCCCAAAATGAGGTCTTCAGCAGACGGCTCTCGCGACTAGTCGCTCTTAAAAATTCATGTTTAATCAGGGGATTTAATTCTCACATTTTGGGCAAAGCCCAAAATTAGCTCTTCGTGCGGTGAGGGCTCTTGCGACTAGTTGGCTTCTCGCCGCAACTCTATGACAAACCTAGCACCGTCGTCTATATTTTCTACACTTATTCTGCCTTCCATGTTGTTTTCTATGATGGTTTTCGCCATATACAGATCTATTCCCGTTCCTTTGCCGGGTTCTTTGGTGGTGAAACTGGACAGTTGATAATATTTAAAAACACTTGCAAAAGCTCGTTTTCATAGCCGTATACCGACACTTTATCGTCTATCTCTACGCAAAGCTCCGTGTTGTGCGCCTTTAGCACCGCCAATACAAGCTCGCAAACTCTGGATACTGCGTTTTTTAGATTAAACACACTTTTTTTTGTGTCAGGCTTAAAAAACTTCCTAAAATCGTCTATCGTGTGGCTCATATAGTTGATTTGCTTCATGGACGCAAAGACCATATTGTCTATATACTCTTTGTTTACCTCTCCATAATTCCACGCCATTTTTACGTCTTGCACGGCTATGGCGAGCATATTCAAGGGTTGTCTCCACTGATGCGCTATGTTTGCTATCATCTCGCCCATGGCGGCTTGTCTTGATTGCTTGATTAGAATAGCCTCTTTTTCTCTATTTTTTTGCGTCTCTTTTTTGACCAACCCCGTTAGGTTTTTATTTATATATCTCCCCGTGCCACTCTCCGGCAAGCACAAGAGTGTTCCACATAGCGATATAGAAATCTTTGTTGTGCATTCCGGATGAGAAAATATTTGGCTTTTTACACAAAACATCTTTTTCGCTATACCCAAAGACACGCTCTCCGGCTTTGTTTATCATAATGATTTTGTTGTCAAGGTCGGTCATAAAGACGGCTTCGGTTGTGCTTTTGATGGCGGCGTAGGCTAGTTCTAGGCTTGCTTGTTTTTCTTTGATTAGTCTATCTTGTTCGTCGTGCTTTAGGATTACGCCGACAAGAGAAGCACCTGTTTTCAAAAGAAGCTTATGAAAAGAGGAGGGTGGCATATGCACAAACGACGATAAAGCAAAAGAGCCGCAAGCCGCACCGCCCTCGTTTTTAATAGGCATAGACCAACAAGCGCAAAGGTTAAAATCATACGCTAAAGTTCTAAGGTCACACCATCTATCGTCTGTGAAAGTATCCTTGACGTATATCGGCTCATTTCTAAATACGGCGTTTGCGCAAGAGCCGCCGCCGGGACCGGGCTTTAGGTTTTGCAAAGCGTCTATGCCCTCTTGCGGTACGCTGGGGGCTGAGACGACGCTCATGAACCCTGCCTTATCGTCTTTTAGCATGACGGACGCTACTGAGTTTGGAAGAGCCGCCTCGGTCATTATGCATAGTTTGTCTAGCGCCTCTTGTTTGCAAAAACTAATCGCCGCCACCAGCTCCAAAATGGCTTGTTGCATACCAAGAAGCTCTTCAAACTGATGCGGTGATATTGGCGTCTCATCTTTATGCCGATTATCCGTCATGATAAAAAACTACTCCTCTTTTAGACTAAGCGCCACTTTGCCTTTTTGTGCGTCTACTTCTATTACTCTTAAGTTTAGCAGTTGTTGGTTTACGCTTACTACTTCCAGCGGATGCGCTATCCGCTTGTCGCTCATCTGAGAGATATGGATAAGAGCGTCGTTTTTAAGCCCAATATCAACAAACGCCCCAAAATCTACGATATTTCTTACGACTCCCGATATGATTGAACCCTCTTTGAGCGTCTTAATATCCGTAACGTCGGAGCGAAAGACTATGGGAGCCAAGGCTTCGCGTGGGTCAAACCCTGGTTTTTTTAGCTCGTCCGCCACGTCGGCTAAGGTGGCGTAGCCGATTTGAAGCTCCGCCGCAAGAGCCGCAATCTGCTCTTTGTCAAGCGTGTACACGTCGTAGCACCTTGTAAGCTCTTTTGCCGCCTCGTAGCTCTCTGGATGTATGCCCGTATTGTCAAATACGCTTTTACCCTCTCTAATACGAAAAAACCCAGCACACTGCTGATACGCCTTAGCTCCAAGCCCTTTGACTTTTAGCAAATCGCTTTTTGCCGTATACGCTCCGTTTGTCTCTCTGTGTTCCACGATTGTTTTAGCAAGTTTTGCTCCTACTCCCGCCACGTAAGAGAGAAGCGACGCCGAGGCGCTGTTTGGGTCTACTCCTATGCGGTTTACTAGCTCTTCCGTTACTTCGTGAAGCTTTTTTTCTAGTAGTTTTTGGTCTACATCGTGCTGATATTGACCTATACCAAGCGATTTTGGGTCTATCTTGACAAGAGCCGCCATCGGGTCTCTGAGTCTTTGGGCTATCGAAATCGCACCCCTGATGGTCACGTCTAGCTGTGGATACTCCTGAGCCGCTACTTTGGAAGCCGAATACACAGAGGCTCCTGCTTCTGAAACCACCGTGTATTCAAGCTCCAACCCCTCGCGGTTTAGCCTCGCAAAAAACTCTTGCGTCTCTCTTGAACCCGTGCCGTTGCCTATCGCCGCCGCTTTGATACCGTGATGCGCCGCAAGCTCTTTTACTTTTTTTGCCGAACTCTCAAAGTCGCTTTGCGGCGGGGTAGGGTAGATGACGGCGCTCTCTTTGTAGGTTCCGTGCTCGTCCACAACCGCCAGCTTGCACCCCGTACGATAAGCCGGGTCTACGCCCAAAATAGCGCGCTTAGTCACGGGCGGCACCCCTAGCAGTTGCGAGAGGTTTTTGCCAAAGGTCGCTATCGCCTGCGCATCGCAACGCTCCTTGACGCTTGCGTGAATCTCTCTTTCAAGGGAGGGCAAAAGCAGCCTCTTAAAGCCGTCGATATACGCCTCCATAAGCGTCTCTTTTGAACTTTTGGCGTTTTTTGGGATTAGTCGCTCCCTTAGTCCTCGTTCCACCCGTTCTATATCGCAAGCTATTTTGATATTTAGCTCTTTTTCCTCTACGCCGCGCATTACCGCCAAATATCTATGCGACGGAATCGTAGATATTCGCTCACCTTTATCCGCAAGCTTTGCGTATAGACCATCGGCGTTTAACCCCTTTGCCGCTTTGATTTCAAAGGAGCCTCTCAAAAGCTCTCTTCTTTGGTATTCGCGCTCTTTTGGGTCGTCGCTGTATCTCTCCGCCACTATATCTTTGGCTCCATTTATCGCCTCCTGTACGGTTTTGATAGTTTCGCTTAGATATTTTGTCGCTTCTTTCTCCAGTTCGCTTCTCGCCAGTCTCGCGCTCAAAAGTATATCCGCCAGCGGCTCCAACCCCGTCGCTATCGCCAAAGCGGCGCGACTATTTTTTTTCTCTTTAAACGGTCTGTATATATCCTCTAGTTCATTAAGCGTCGTAGCAGCACTTATCAACGCCCTAAGCGAGTCATCAAGCCGCCCCTTCTCGTCAATAAGCCGCTCCACCTCGCCTTTACGCATCAAAAGCTTTTTGCCATAAATATAAGCCTCTTCAAGGCTTCTTAGCTGCTCGTCCGTCGCCCCGCCCGTCATCTCCTTGCGATAACGAGCGATAAACGGAATAGTCGAACCCTCGTCGATAAGGGCTAGAATATTGGCTACATACTTTTCAGATATACCGCATTTTTGGCTGATAAGTTTTATTATTGGGGTCACGTTTTGATTGCCTTTTGTTATTGGTTTTTGCGGTATTTTATGGGGTTTGGGCTTAATGGGGGCGGGGTGAAGTTTATTTTTTGATTTTATAGCTCTTTCTTTTGGGCTTTGATATAATAAATTATCGTATATCAAAAACCAAAGGCAAAGATATGAAACAAGCGGTAAATATACGCCTAGATAAAGAGATGTTAGAGTCTCTTGACGAGTATGCGGCAGAGCTTGACAAGAGTCGTACAAGCCTTATCGAAAAGGCGATAGAGCTATACTTTGACACGCTAGACGAGATGGTGTCCGACAAGCGAATAGACAATCTAAAAAGCAAAAAGACGCAAGCCGTAAGCCTAGAAGAGGTATTCAAAAAAGCCGGAATCAGTGTATAAAGTCGCATTTGACAAAGACGCCGAAAAAGAGTTTTTGCGGCTTGAAAAATCTGCGCAAGAGTTAATCTCTAAAAAACTATTAGACCTTAGGGGCGGCAAACACAAAGGCAAATACCGCAAACGAGTGGGCGATTATCGCATTATATATTTGCGCGAAAATGAGCTTGTGCTTATCACGATAATCCGTGTGGCGCATAGGAGGGAGGCGTATTGATGTTTTCCTCTCTTTTGGGGTATTATACTTACCATAAATCAGACCCTCAAAACGCCTCGCCAAACTCCACAGCATTTCTCAGCACATCCCCACTCCATAGCGCACTAATGACGGAGATCATATCGGCGCCCCATTCTATCAGCTCTTTTGCGTTTGAGGCGTCTATGCCGCCTATCGCACATACGGGAACGCCTAGTTTTTTTGCTTCTCTTAGTACGCTTTTATCTACTACTTTGGCGTGTGGTTTTGTTTTTGAAATAAAAAAAGAGCCAAACGCTACATAGTCGGCGCCGCCCAAAACTGCCTCTTTTGCCCTTGCGAGGTCGCCGTAGCACGATACGCCGATGATTTTTTTGCGTCCGAGTATCTCTCTTGCAAGAGCTAAGGGCGTATCGTCTCCGCCGATATGCGCCCCGTCCGCGCCTACCGCTTTTGCGAGTGTGACCCTATCGTCTATCAAAAACAGCGCGCCGTTTTGTTTGCACACTTTTTTTATTTTTTGCGCCACAGGATATAGCTCTTCATCGCTTAGACGCTTATCTCGCAGCTGCACTATCCTCGCTCCGCCAAGAATCGCTTTGGCGACGTATCTATCGACATACTCATAAGGGGTTAACGTATCGTCTGTGATGGCGTAAAGACCTTTTAATTTCACTATACCAGCTCCTCTCTCCCGCGAATGTGGGTAGCTTTAGGGGGTCGCAAGGGACATTCATGTCCTTTGCCGCCAAAACGGGCTTTGCTCGTATTGGTGCGTAACATCAGTGTAGGATATACAAAAATGCGGCGCCCAAAACGATTCTGTATACGCCAAACGACACAAAGCTAAACTTTGCGACAAACTTCAAAAACCACTTGATGGCTAGCATCGCCACAAAAAAGGCGGTGATAAATCCGGCGGCTAAATTTGAGAGGTCTCCGCCTCCAAAATCTGAAAAGTTTTTTAATGTGTCGTATCCTGTGGCAATCACCATCGTAGGAATCGCAAGCAAAAACGAGAACTCTACCGCTGTTTGTCTATTGAGTCCTGTGAGCAAACCGCCTATTATCGTGGCGCCAGAGCGGCTTGTCCCCGGAACCATCGATATGGATTGGGCAAGACCTATCAAAAACGCCTGTTTGTAGCTAATCTCTTCTATATGCCGAATATGATGCTCTTTTTCTCTATAGAAGTACTCCAACGCAATAAACACGATTCCACCCGCAATCAGCATAAAGGCGACAGTCTCGGGCGCAAAAAGAGCCTTTATATGTTTGTAAAACAAAAAGCCAAGAACTCCGGTAGGTAAAAAAGCGACAAATAGCTTTTTGGTAAGCGAAAAGTCGGAAAAAAGTTTTTTGAAATACAAAAAGATAACGGCGCATATAGAGCCTAGCTGTATGGAGACCTCAAAACTTTTGTGTACGGCGGTCTGTTCTATGCCCATCAAATGCGAAGCCAAAATAAGATGCCCCGTCGAGGATATAGGCAAAAACTCTGTGAGTCCCTCCAAAATTCCAAGTATGATAGCGTCAAAAATCCCCATGTCTACCCCAAATAATAAAATAACGGAACAACCGCAAACGAAGCAAAGATTCCAAGCGCCACGCAAGAAACCGCCAGTTTTTCATCCAACTTATACCGTGCGGCAAATACCGCTACCATTACCATCGGCGGCATAGCGGCTTCTATGAGAGCCACTTTTGAGGCAAGTCCAAAAAGCGGCAAGATAGCCAAAACGGCTAGCGGTACAATGCCTATTTTGACGACTAATACGGCGGTTGTCGCGGTGATATTCTCTTTTATATGCTTTAGCCCTATCCTTCATCCTAACCGCTATACTCACAAGCGGCAACAGCGTAGCTGAGAGCTTGCCAGCGCCGACCATCGCAAACTCGGGAATCTCAAACGGCTTGAGAGCCAAAGAGAGCAAAATAGCGATAAACGGCGGATGAGGCTCTTTGTAGCTTGAGTGCGCGGGAAAGCAAAAAACCGACAAAAAATCCAAGAATTATCGAAAATATAGCGATAGGCACAATAGACAAATCTGAAATATTTATTTTTAAAGGGTGTAATTTTTCTAAGATAAGAGCCGGAAAAGCTACAAAAATACAAAAGTGTATAAGAGCGTCCGAATAGTCTTTATGGGCTATTTTGATAGAGTAACCGATGATTAAAAAGTAAAAAATTAAAAAAACACCTTCAAACATTCATAAATTATAATATACTTAAACAAAATCGTAAACAAGTAAGGCGGCAAATGGCAAGAAAAAAGTACAATCTCATCAAAAACACAAGCCACGGAATAGACGGTTTTTTTGAAGTTCTTAAAAACGAAACACCGCTTCAGATAGAGCTTGCCTTGTTTGTCGGGGCGACTGTATTTATTGCGCTTTTGGAGATCTCCTCTATTTCAAAGGCGATACTCTTTTTTTCTCTATTTCCGATGATTATCGCCGAACTTGCCAATAGCGCAATAGAGCGCACGGTAGACCTTGTGACGCTAGAGTACAACGAAATGGCAAAAAAAGCAAAAGACGCGGGAGCCGCCATCGTGCTTGTAAGTGTGGTGTTTACGTTTCTTATCTGGACGGCGGTTTTGATGGCTGAGTTTGTGTTGTAGGCAAATCCTTGCATAATCATACACATCATCAATTGACAAGCTAACCGCAAACACAAATTAAGTCTTTGGGCTGTTATCGCAAATTTAGTTCAGATTTTAAATGGCATTTACATATTTTTGCCTAAGGTAGGCACCATTCGAAACTGTCTCCTTGTTTTTGTGGGGCGTTATATATTTTCACAGCTCCTCCAAAAACGCCTTTTTTACCTTTTGATACATAGCTTCAAAATCAATAGAATAAACCCTAGCATCGCCGATAGTCGTTATAAAATTTGAGTCTTTTTGCCATCTAGGCACAAGATGCAGGTGTATATGCTCCGCAATACCCGCTCCAGCGGCGTGTCCTAAGTTCATCCCTATGTTTACGCCGCCCACCCCAAACTCTTTTTTCAAAGCCGCAACCCCTTTTTGGGCAAGCAACGAAATATGAGCCCACTCATTCGTCGGAAGTTCTTCTAGCGCATCGGTATGCAGATGGGGTATTATCATAAAATGTCCCGGCGTATAGGGATATTTATTCATCACCGCAAAACATATCTCGTCTCTATACAAAACCGTATTTTCTTCGTCTTGATCGCTATTTACTGATATACTACAAAACACGCAACCATTTTTTTGCAAGTCTGCTGTGTACTCATTTCTCCAAGGAGCGTATAGATATTCCATTTTATTCTCCAAACTAATAAAGATTACATCGCTAAGCGCCTTAAAAATCTGGTAACCATAGTTTTGATTTTTTAGAGGGGTGGTGAATGGTTACAAAATCTGTGTCTTGCTTTTATATTCAAGAGTCCCTTGCAAATCTCCCCCTCAAATCATCCAAAAAATCAGCTTAGACTTCCAGGCTTGAGTTGACGATTGCATTTTAGGCGTCTTGTTTTGATTATTCTAACCAACAATGCTCTAAAAACCTAGCTAAAACACCAAATGATAAATGACTAGCAACCTTGGCGGCACCTTTGACATAGATGTGTCTGCATCCAAATGAGTCCTTGAGATAGGAGTTAACCCGTTCAACAAAACTTCGGTGATTGTAGTGATTGCTCATAGGGGGTAATAAAGCCCATCTTTTCAAGTATTCTTTATCCCTCAATCGCTATTTTTGTCTCTTCACAGTTTCTTGGTAATATTAAATTTTAAACCCTCTCATTTGTTCGTCAAGCGCCTCGGAAGCACTTGCAAGCTCGTTGGCGATATGTATCAACTCATCTGAAATAATTTCATTTTGAAGCGTTACTTTCATCGTATCATTCATTTTTTTAATAAGAGCTTTTGTTATATAGCTTATCTCTACAGTAGTCAAAGAGGATCTTTTGCTGGTTTCTATAGTTATTGCAGTTTTTTGTTGCGTTTCGTCGGCAATATTTTTCACCTCTATTGCATTATTGGAAATTTGTTTAATATTTTCGGCATTTTTGGTCATACTCTCGCTTACATCACCTACGCTTTGCACAACAACGCCAATAGTAGCGTCTATCTCCGTTAAGCTTCTTTGTGTTCTTTCCGCTAGTTTTCGAACTTCGTCCGCCACTACAGCGAACCCTCTGCCATGCTCCCCCGCTCTAGCCGCCTCTATCGCCGCATTAAGAGCTAGAAGGTTAGTTTGCTCCGCAATATCTTTTATCATTTGAAGTACGTCTTTTATTTTTAGCGTCTCATGTGCTAGGGAGTTAATTCGTCCGCTCATCTCTATCTCTTCTTCTCTGGCTGTATAGATGGCATCCACAACCTTATTTAAAGAACGACTCATTTGAGTAAGCACGTCAAGATTTACTCTTGTATCTTCGGTAGTTTGGATTGCCAACTGTTCCGAAACATCTATCTCTTGCTCTACCTGAGTGACAAGATCCTTTGATTCTTGCACCATTTTGGTTTGTAAATGCGCTATTTTTGTTATTTCAGTAGAACTTGACAGTATTTTTTGACTTGTCGTTTTTGTTTTACCCGCCGCTTGCCCGACTTCCGCTACAGTATTATGAATTTTTTCTATAAATTTATTGATATAGACCGTAACCTTGCCAATTTCATCATTATTTTTGGTTTTTAATCTTTTCGTCAAATCGCCTTCGCCGTCTGCTAAGTCTTTTGTCGTATCGGCAAGCGAATGAAGCGGAATAAATAGAGTTCCTTTGAAAAATAGCATAACTCCGATAAGCGCAAAAATAGAAGCCGCAACCATAGACCATACAATAACATGTTGAGCCGCCAAAATATCATTATCAGCCTCTTCCATCGACAAAATCAAGTCCATTACCCCCAAAGCAGCACCCTCTTGCGCATTGATATGGCAGGTCAAGCACTCTTTATCTGCAAGCAACGGTTTAATAAGCCTAACTGTTCGTCTGTTTTCTGCGCTCTCTATTATCTGTGTCTCTTTTGTCTCAAAAGATTTCAATATTGCGGGGTCTTTAGTTATTTCAGATTTTAGACCAAAAGCGTCTATAACCTGCTTTGATTTCGATACGCCAAGGCTTTCTATTCCTTGAATCTTTTTGGCTCTTATTAGTGTCTCTTCCACTATTTTAGGGTCGCCCAAGCTCATACTTATTCTCAGCGTTTGAAAGATAGATTCGCTAAGCATCTGAAGCGATTTTTGAGAGGTTTTATTTGCAAGATCCCTAGAGGTTGCAGTCATAAAAAATACGATAACCATGCCGCCGACTATTAGTCCTGCGATCATTGCGCCTATTATTTTTGCGTAAATTGTCTTGAACATTCTGAGCCTTTATTAAACACTATATTAACACAACAAAACCTTACAAACAAAGTCGCAGATATAATATTTGTGAATTTTGAAAATCATATCAAATACGTTTTAAAAAGTATATTAAAATAATCAAATTTTTTACCGCCTAAATATTTATATCCTATCTACTCTCTCTATTGCTTCCGATATTACCCAATCTGGCGTAGAAGCTCCTGCGCTAATTCCGCAAAAATTTTTGTTTTCAAACCATGCATCTTCTATATCGCTTGCTGATTCCACCAAAAAACTACTTTCACAATTTCTTTTACAGATTTCAAAAAGCTGCTTTGTATTTGAAGAGTTTTTACCGCCTACCACAAGCATTATATCCACCTCTTTTGAGAGTCTATCCGCCGCTTCTTGGTTTTCGCCCGTTGCGTTGCATATCGTATTGAATACGCGCACCTCTTTCGAGGTTGATATTAGCGTCTGGACAACATCCATAAATTCAGCGAATTTTCTAGTTGTTTGCGATACTACAGCGATTTTATCTTTTAGCCTTAATCCATGCAACTCTTCTTTGCATATCACAACAAAAACCTTGCTAGCGTCATCCCCATAGCTCATAACGCCCTTGACCTCGGGGTGATCTTTGTCGCCAAAAATAACTATGTCATACCCCTCAAGACTCATTTTTTGGCATATCTCTTGCGGCTTTGTGACATACGGGCAGGTTGCGTCCACCACTGAAAAGCCATTTTTATTTAGCTTATCCAGTTCGTTTTTTTGAATGCCGTGTGTTCTAATTACGACCGTATTATCAAGACCAAGCTCTTCAAAATTTTCTGTGACGCCGACGCTAAAGTTTGTTTTTAGCCTGTCAATCTCCATTTTATTGTGAATTAACGGACCGTATGTGACGCTGTGCGGCGTATTTTCAGCTATCTTTATCGCTCTTTTTACGCCAAAACAAAAACCGTAACTAGATGCTAGCTTATATCTCATACGTCTCAACGGAGCTAATTTTTGATAAAAGCTCTACAAAGTTTGGAAAAGATGTTGATACAGCCTCAAAACCGTCTATTTTGCCGCCACATTTTAGAGCGGCTATCGCAAAGCTCATAGCTATTCTATGGTCGCCAAAACTGCTTACATGAGCCTCTTTTAACTCTCCGCCAACAATTTCATACCCGTCTTCAAACTCTTCGCACTCTACGCCAAACGCTTTTAGGTTTGTCATTACGGTTGTGATTCTATCAGACTCCTTGACCCTTAGCTCCCTTGCGCCTCTTACGACGCTTTTACCCTCCGCCACAGCCATAGCGATTGAGAGAGCGGGCAACTCATCTATTAGCCACGAGATATTTTCGCTTACTTCAACGGCTTTTAGTTTTGCGCCCTCTATCGATATATCACCGATTGGCTCGTAAACATTCTCTTTTTCTACAAACTCTACTTTAGCGCCCATTTTTTGCAAAATCACAAACGCCTCTATTCTTGTAGGGTTTAGCGTTAGATTTTTAAGCGTTATTTTGGCGCCTTCCGTAATTGCGGCGGCTACGGCGAAGAAAAATGCGCTTGACGGGTCTGATGGAACGCTCATAATAAGCGGTTTTAGAGGAGCGCTCATCGGGGAGAGATAGATTTTGTCCTCCACTCTTATATCAGCGCCCATTCCGGCTAGCATTCTCTCTGTGTGGTCGCGACTAAGTAGCGGTTCGCTTATTACGGACGGAGCTTTAGCGTTTAGAGCCGCTAACAAAAGAGCGCTTTTGACTTGCGCCGAGGAGATTTTGCTCTCAAAGTTTATACCATCAAGCTTAGAGCCTCTGATTGCCAAAGGGGCTAGATTTCCGCCATCTCTACCGTCTATAAGAGCGCCGACGCTTCTTAACGGGTCAGCCACTCTTTTCATCGGTCTTCGTCTAAGATATTTATCGCCGCTAAGCACAAAAAAACCATCGGTTGACGACAAAAAACCAGACATCAGACGAATAGTCGTGCCGGAGTTGCCGCAATCTAGCACATCGTCCGGCTCGCAAAGTCTTGCGGGCGGCGTAATAGTAAGTGTGTCGCCCTCAAACTCCGCTTTTGCGCCAAGCGCGCAAGCTATTCCTAGAGAGTTTAGCGTATCCTCGGCTCTTAGGAAGTTTTTTATAATTGATGGCTCATTTGATAGAAGTGAAAAAATAGCGCATCTGTGCGAAATAGATTTGTCTGTAGCAATTGAGTCTATAGTAAGCTCAAATTTTGCGCTTGCCGATACTTTTAGCCCTTTTGTAAATTCGCCGCTCACTGTTTTAGTCCTATTTGAAGTTCGTTTTGCAATGCCTCCAGCGCCTCGCTTGTAACGGCGCTAATATCTTTTTCCTCAAGCGTTCTGTCGTTTGCCTGAAGCTCTAGCCTTATTGTGATTGAGCTTTCGTTGTCGTTTGGCTTGTATATGTCTATCGGGTAAAAGTTTTTTAAGAGCGGATTTTTGACGCTATCAAGGCATTTTCTTATTGACGCATATTGGATGTCGGCAGATACCGCAATACTCAAATCTCTAACGCTTTTTTGAAACTTTGAAAACTCAGCCGCTTTTTTTGGCTCTTGCGAGAGCTTTGAGAACTCTATCTCGCATACAAAACAGTTTTTTAGTCCAAAAAACTCTTCGGTGTTTTTGTGTAGTTTTGCCGCAAAACCAATATTTACGCCGCTTTTTATAACGTCAGCGCTCTGGTATGGATGCAAAAATTCGCCGTCCGCCTCGCGCGCCACAAGCTCAAAGCCGCCAAATATATCAGCCAACTTGGATATAAACGTCTGAAAATCAATAGCCTTTGGCTTTCCAGCGTTGATAACTGAGTCTTTATATGCGTCGTTTGCCCACACAAAAGAGATAAGCGTTTTTTCGCCTCTATCTGCGTCAAAAACAACGCCTGACTCAAAAAGAGCTATTCTATTTTGAGAGTTGTTGGCATTTTTTGAGGCTGAATTTAGAAGATTCAACAAAAGCGTACTTCTAAGCGTATTTAGTTCAGAAGTGATAGGATTTAGCAAATCCTCCCCCTCTTTTAGGCTTTCAAATCCAAATTTTTCTTGAATAGCTCTATCCGCAAATATAAAATGAACAGCCTCAAAAAACCCTTTAGCCGCCGCATTTTGTCTAATATTCTTCAAAAATCTATAGTTTTTTAAAGAGTCGTTAAGTCTAGGAGCCTCTTGCATCATAAGTGGGGCTGAGGCTATAGAGTCAATGCCTTTTATGCGCACTATCTCTTCAGCCAAATCATACACATTCGCAATATCATGCCTAAAGCTAGGTGCGCCCACGACGCAACTATCAAATCCGATATTGACGTTAACGCTAAAATATAGTTTTCTCAAAAGACCGACAATATGATTTTTGTCTAGCTCTGCGCCTATTATTTTATTTATTTTGCTTATATCTACTTTGATAAGTTCTCTATCTACCGGCTTAAAATCATCTTCGTATCCAACATAAAACAAAAATCCATAAAAAGCGGACATAACGTTGGAGGCATAGCTAAGCCCCAGCATCAAATCCGGCTCGCTACCTCTTGAGCTACGATGAAATATAGTATCGTCTATATCCTCTAGCTTGTGTTTGAGCTCCAATACGACTGATGGAGCTATATATGAAGCTGCAAGTATGATATTTTTATCATCAATAGTCGGCTCTGACTCTTTACACTGTTTTAGCCCGATATAAAGTGCGTTTTTTTTGCCGTGTATAACCTCTGCGCCGCCGTCCAATACATCTAAATGCAAATCTATTTTTTCATCAGACTTATTAAAGGCGTTTTCACCGAAAAAGGACAGATTAACGCCTACGCCATGAGAGATGTACGCCGTAAGGTTTTTTAGTTTATCCGTATTGTTTTTTTCTCCTATGAGTGCGAGCCTATAGTTCAAAAGAAAACTTTGCTCTTCAAAATCAGTATGCTCAAACACCATAAAAGCGGCGTTTGCCGTTGTTTTTAGATGAGCGTGCAGAGATAGGATTCTACCTATTCCCTTTTCGCTTTGATTTGTTTTTTTTGTGTCAAACTCTCGCAATTCAAGCCCATAGTATGCGGCTATCTCTCTTGCAATACCGCGAACGCTTAGGCAGTCGCCGCGATTTGGGGTAATCTCCACTTCAAATACCGAATCGGCTATTTGCGCATAATTTGACAACTCTTCGCCGATTTTTAGATTTTTGACGCTATTGTCCAAAATCATAATGCCGTCATTTGTTTTTGGCGCCCCAATCTCTACGCTAGAGCACAGCATACCAAAGCTCGGCACGCCTCTCAGTTCCGCTTCTTTTATCTCCACGCCGTTTGGAAGCTTTGCACCTATTGTCGCCAAAGCTACATATGCACCTTTTTTGACGTTTTTGGCGCCGCAAACTATTGTTAGCTCGCCATTTCCACTATCCACTTTGCAAACGGATAGTTTATCGGCGTCGGGGTGTTTTTCAAAATCTATTATTTTGCCTACAACTACGCCTTTTGGAATCTCCATTTTGGTAAAAGCGGCTACTTCGATGCCTGTTTTATTTAGTGTGTCGATAATCTCTTTGTCGGTTATATGTGAAATGTTTATAAATTCGCCAAGCCAGCTTCTAGTAAAAATCATACAAATTGCTCCATCAGTCTAAGATCGCCCTCAAATAACGACCTCATATCAGAGGTGTTATTAATTAACATAGAAAATCTCTCTACGCCAAGTCCAAAAGCGTATCCGCTCACATCTTTGTATCCAACCGCCTCAAATACGTTTGGATCTACTATCCCGCACCCCAATACTTCCAGCCAACCAGTATGTTTGCACACCCTGCAACCGTCTCCGCCGCAAAAGACGCACGATATATCAACCTCGGCTGAGGGCTCCGTAAACGGAAAGAAGCTTGGGCGAAATCGCACTTTTACGTCGCCAAACATATACTTCAAAAAATCCTCAAGAAGCGATTTTAGGTTTGCAAAAGAGACTTTATCGCCCTCTTCCACCACAAGCCCCTCTATTTGGTGAAACATCGGCACATGCGTAAGGTCATAATCTCTTCTACATACGGCTCCCGGAGCTATCATGCGAATCGGCGGCTTTGAGCCGAGCATCGTCCTTATCTGCACGCTTGACGTGTGCGTGCGAAGAAGCATCGAGTCTTGCATATAAAAAGTGTCTTGCATATCTCTTGCGGGGTGGTGTTTTGGTAGATTGAGAGCCTCAAAGTTGTTAAAGTCGTTTTCGACGATAGGTCCCGTCTCAATAGAAAAATTCATCGACACAAAATACTCTATCATCTTATCCATCGTGGCGAGCACGGGGTGAAGAGCTCCAGCGGACGACCTAGCGTCAAGGAGCGTCACGTCTATCTTCTCTTTTTCAAGTTGTTTTACCAAAGCCTCTGCGGTTAGCGCCTCTTTTTTTGCCTCCAAGGCGGTGCCAATAGACTCTTTGGTATCATTTAGCTCTTTTGCAAGCGCTTTTTTCTCATCGCCGTCAAGGCTTTTCATTCTCGCAAACTCAGCCGCCAAAAAACCTTTTTTGCCAAAAATCTCTATTCTTATCTCTTCTAACTCTTCTAGGCTTTTGGCGTCTTCAACTTTTTTAAGCATTTTTTGCAACTTTGTGTACCTCGTTATCATTTCTCTTCATTTAGCTTATTTTACAACACTCTTTATTATAATAGTAGTAATATTCTTTTAAGGAGCTTCGACAATGACGGTATTTCATAAAATTCTAAGAGGCGATATACCTTGCTCAAAAGTGTACGAAGACGAGTATACTTTGGCTTTTCACGATATAAATCCAAAAGCTCCGATTCACATACTTGTAATTCCAAAAGTTTTTTCAAAAGATTTTGGGGACGTGGATAATGAGAGTTTGACGCACATGGCAAAAGCGGTCAGAGAGGTCGCAAAAATAACGGGGCTGAATGAAAGCGGCTATAGGCTAATAAGCAACATAGGAAGCGACGGCGGTCAAGAGGTGCCTTATATACACTTTCATATTTTGGGCGGCAAAAAGCTCAAATGGACTCATCTAGTAGATGAGATGGAGAGCCATAAGGCTATGTAACTGATGTTACGCACCAAAACGAACTTGTCCGTTTTGGTGGCAGGGACATAAATGTCCCTGCACCCCCTGAAGTTACGAAAACTTTTGTTTTCGAGAATTATATGGTTTTTTTGCTCTTTTTTTTATAAAAGTACGTATTGCTACCCATTACAACAACCGCCTACATCTTCAGTCAAATACTCGCTTCCCACTTTTGCTATTTCGACCTTGTCCGCTATAATCTTGCCGTTTAGAAGTATGGAGTAGCTCATATCTATACAGTTTCTTACGCTATTCATCGTAGAACAATAGGTCTCCACGCTCGCCATCACCCATCTTTTTACTATAGTCTCATCTGCTTCGCAAGCTACATCGTATACAAAATGCGCGGAGTTAAATTTTTTTGGAAAATCCTCGTTTCTGCAATACTCAGCGTCCATCGAAAAACTCTTTAGCGCCACGCCGTTTTTGTCCGCCATACTCACTATGTCTACACCCGAACACGATATAAGCCCAAGCGCAAAATACTCCAAAGGCGTAATCTCTTTTGGGTTGATAACAAAAGAGCTGTTTGCCGCCTCGATCATAAACTGCATGCCCTCTGTGTGTAAAATTTTGACTTTCATATAAATCTCCTCAAGGTTTATAGCGCTAAAATTAGCGTTATGATATATAGAAATTTTATTATTATTTTGCTGACTACGCTATTTTACTGTTCAAACGCACAAGCGGCACCGGAGCCAAAAAACTTTGACGACAAAAACGAGTTGCTCTCTATAGTAGCCAGAGCCGCAATAGACATCTACCTGCAAGAAAAAGGGTACGGAGAGCTAAAAGAGTTTTCCATCAACAACAAAACAAAAAAGTTTTTTTTTAAGACAAAGCTAAAAGGCGAAGAGAAGTTTTTGTCCGTCATAGTAAACAAATACGAAATAGCCAAAGAGGACGGAAAATACTTTTTTGTAACAAGGGGCATAGTGACGGATAGAGAGTGGCTAAATATAGCGGCAAAAAACTTTTTGGAAGAGAAAAAGATAGAGATACCCTCTAAGTATTCGCTTTTGATATTGACTGTTTTGTAGATAAAAGGGCGCTTAGAAAAAACATATAGCGCAGATTTTAAAACAAAAGCAGTATTAGAGTTGCTACCTAGCGCCTCAAAGCCTCTTAACATGGAAGAAGCGGTTTTTAGAGAACGCCTAAAAAGTCTTTGATAGACTCCCAAGCTCAAGATTTATCACTATCAAAGTAATGCAAACTCTTAAAAGTTAGCCGCTCGTCGCTATACTACAAACCAAAGCCAATAAGCGAGATAACTCAACTTTCGCACATAACCCCAGCTCCCAAATTCATTCAAACAATCTAATTAAAAAATCTACGAAAGCCCTATAAATAAGCACTTTAAGGTATAATTACTTCATCACAAACAGTTATACAAGGAGCTACTTTTTTATGGGTCTTGACAATTTGGGGTATTATAGTTGTCAAGGAGAATAAAGATTTGTTGAAGATCATAGCACTCTTAAGGGCTTATACGCAAAAAAAGAGTTGGGGGGGGTGTGTGCGAAAGTTGAGATATTGACTCTTCCAAAAGAAAGCTTTGTGTAAAATTTTGAAAAAAGCTTTGAAATAGGCGTAAAAGGAAAAGAGATGTTAATAGAGGGAAAGCTATCGCTTACGGGGGGCGAGAAAATAGCGATTATATCGGCTAGATTTAATCACATTATTACCGACAGACTTATAGAGGGGGCAAAAGATAGTTTTTTAAGGCACGGCGGTTCTGAAGAAAACTTAGACCTTGTATTGGCTCCAGGGGCTTTTGAGATACCTAGCGTGCTTCAAAGACTGCTTTTGACGCAAAAGTATGACGGTATTTGTTGTGTTGGGGCTGTTATTCGGGGTTCTACGCCGCATTTTGATTATGTGTCGGCGGAGGTTACTAAGGGGATTGCGTCGATGAGCCTCAAATACAATGTTCCAGTGACGTTTGGCGTGCTTACGACCGACAATATAGAACAAGCGATAGAAAGAGCCGGAAGCAAAGCGGGAAACAAAGGGTTTGAGTCTATGACGGGGCTTATTGAGATGATTTCGCTTTTTGGGAATATAGCTTAATGGCGACTCGCAGACAAGTTAGGGAGACTGTAGTGTCACTGTTATACTCTGTGGATCTTGGCAATGAAAATGCGGCAAAACACGCTGACGCAGTGTTTGAAGAGAGAAAAATAAGAAACAAACAGCTTGAGTTTGGCAAACATCTTTTTAGCTCCATCGTGGCGAATCTGCCGATGATAGACGAGAGACTTCAATCTGTGATGACAGAGTGGGGGCTAGATAGGGTTGGGAGTATCGAAAAAGCGGCTTTAAGGCTTGGCGCATATGAGATACTGTTTGAAGAGCTTGACAAAGCGGTCGTCATCAATGAAGCGGTGGAGCTTGGCAAGCTATTTGGTGCGGAAAACAGCGCAAAGTTTATCAACGGCGTACTTGACGCTGTGGCAAAGACAAAATCGTGAAAATATGCGTAGCTCTTGATCTGCCTAGTCGCAACGAAAATCTAGCTCTTCTCTCTGAGATAAAAGAGTTTGACGTATGGATAAAAGTAGGGTTTCGCTCATATATCAGGGGTGGCAAAGAGTTTTTAGAAGATATAAAATCTATCAATCCAAATTTCAAAATCTTTCTTGACCTTAAGCTGTACGATATTCCAAACACAATGGCGGACGCAGCGGAGGAGATAGCCTCTCTTGGCGTAGATATGTTCAACGTCCACGCCTCTGCGGGCGCCAAGGCGATGAGGGAGGTGATGGATAGATTATCCTCTTTGCCCTCACGCCCTCTTGTGTTTGCGGTTACGGCTCTTACGAGTTTTGACGAAGAGGGATTTGCGGCTGTGTATGGCTCTTCTATCGAGACAAAAGCGGCAGAGTTTGCAAAAGAGGCGCATTTGGCGGGGCTTGACGGCGTTGTTTGCTCGGCGCATGAGAGTTTGATGATAAAAGAGCTATGCGGCGATAGTTTTGCGACGCTTTGCCCCGGAATCAGGGATGCGGCGGACTCAACCGGCGATCAACAGCGGGTTGTGGATGTGGTGGGTGCACTGGAGAGAAAAGTAGATTTTGCGGTTATCGGTCGCCCAATCTATAAATCACAAAATCCAAAAGAGACATTAAAAAATCTATTAAAGCGAATTTAAAGTTTACTCTGCTACAATTTCGCCTCTTAACCCGGACAGGTGGGTGAGTGGCTGAAACTACACCCCTGCTAAGGGTGCGTACCCTATCCGGGTACCGAGGGTTCGAATCCCTCCCTGTCCGCCACTACTCAATAAATATTAATATCTTTCACGGCTATTAGTCCCTAAAACGTCAGTATAATTCAAGCGCATTAATAAAAATACGGAGCAAAAAATGGAGTACTATCTTTGGCTAAAAGCTTTTCATATAATGTCTGTATTGTCTTGGATGGCAATGCTTTTTTATCTACCGCGTCTTTTTGTCTATCATGCCGAGCATAAAGATAATATTGGTTTTGTAAAAGTTGTGAAAATACAGGAGCATAAGCTTTTTTACTATATCGGGCATCCGGCTATGGTGGCTTCGGCTCTATCTGGACTTTTGATGATGTATCTAAATCCATCCTTGTTTCACAGCGGCGGTTGGTTTCATGCGAAGCTTACGTTGGCGATTTTAATGATAGCTTATCACTACGACTGTAGAAGACACTTAAAGCTTCTTGCAG
The DNA here is from genome assembly GCA_022729705.1 of Helicobacter cetorum. Taxonomy (GTDB): domain Bacteria; phylum Campylobacterota; class Campylobacteria; order Campylobacterales; family UBA6016; genus UBA6016. The sequence goes on from DZAX01000002.1 coordinate 52,428, forward strand.
AGGACAAATCCACAAAAAGCGGTAAGTTTTTTAGGTATTACAATGAAGTTCCAACGCTACTTATGATAGGTATCGTGATTTTTGTAATCGTAAAGCCTTTTTAATCGCGGCGATAGGCAAGGAGGGTTTTCCTACCTTGCCACTATGTTTAATCCATTTTTCAGGTCGCTATCGTCGATATATCCTATGGCTCCCGGCGTTGCTTGCACATATCGTATCACTTCTTCAGAAGAGGAGAGCTCTTTTGGCGGAACGCCCTTGCCTATGTATTTTCTTACAGTCCAATAGGCTATATACTTCTCTTCATCCAGTCCTACAAAATTTTGCAAAAACTTATTTTTTACATTTTGGTTTTTTTGGTTTACGGCGCTTATTGCGGCTCCGCTTACTGTTATTATTTTACCGGTAAACACTTTTCCGACTGTTTTTATGTCCATCTTTGGCACGCTTTGGTGAGCTATTACTACCACGTCGGCAAGCAAATACGGCGCAAGAGAGGCGCTAATCAAGAAGATAAGTAGTGACTTTTTCATAATCCGCCTCCTTTAAAACGATATGCTGTAGGAGATAGTATAAACATTAAAACGTTCATTGCTTACTCTGGCACTTGTTTGATTGTCGATAAAGCTAGACATAGAGCCAATAGCGGTATGCGCCAACTCCGCTTTTATTTTTTGGGTCGGTGTTACGCTGTACGATGCGCCCAGCATATAAGTTTTTTGGTCAAATGTTTGCATGGTATCGACGATTTGACGATGTATTGGAGCCGTAACCGGGTTGCTCTGCGCTGAATCAATGGCTAAATATAGCTCTCTGCCGTTTTGTTTCGACAAAATTGCAGAGACCCCAATATATGGCGTCCATTTTCCAATTGTTTTTAGCGCCGCCAAATAGCCGCCCTGTACGCTAAAACCGCTGCCCACATCCTTCATTGAGCGCGTTCCGTACTCCGCCATAAGGTGGTATCCGTCGTCAAAACTTATATTTGCGCCAAGAGTGAAAGCTGTAAGCTCATTTTTGTCTTTGATGCTACCGCTTTTTGGCTGGTAGCTATACATACCAGTCGGCGCTCCTCTCATATATAGCGGTTGTAATGCAAATTCGCTAGGTATTGGAAAATTATAAGTAGTCGCTTTATGTAGCCCGGCTCTAAGTTTACCGCCCATATTTGTCTCAAATGTCGCTACGACGCCTTTTGACTCAAGCTTTATATTTTCAAAATCAACGCCTTTTTGTTTGCCGCCAAAAGCGCTTAAATCATCGCGCGCATATATGCGCCAAGGAGTATCGGCCTTGCCCCAATATGCGTCCAAAAGTAGCTCGCCGGAGTCAAAAAAGAAACTCTTTGTGACGCCGATACCTATGCCGTCGGCCATGGGAGTAAGAGAGTACATATCTAAAGGCAAGCGAGCCATATCGTATGTTACGCCAACGTCCATATTTTCATTATTGAGATAAACAGGGGCTCTGAGTTTGCCGACTCTTATGAGCCAATCATTAGTGGGGCGGTATGACAAAAAAGCCCACGCTAGAGTAGCGTCTACCCCTTTGTCATTTTTTATCGACGGAGCCGCTTTACCCTGAATGGTGGCGCTCCACTTCTCATCAAGCGCCATATCTGCTTGCAAGCCAAACACGCTGTCTCTTTTTAGGGTTCCATCGTTGTTGATAAAGCGTTGATAGTTGTATGGTTTATCGGAAATAGCGCCGCCAATCGTCGTAAAGCCGGACACTGAAACATCTACCGCCAAAGCCGCCGATGCGGCAAATGCTGCAAAAAACAGTACCTTTAATAATGTACCCATATTAGCTCCATCTTATACACATTTTTCTATATCGCCATCTTGCGTCTCAAGCGCATTTCTCATTTCATATATCAATTCTATAAAAGATAGCTTAAATTTACCCAAAAGTTCCTGTGTATTCTCATTTTTCAAAAAAGCTTTTTCAAGCTCTGAGGCGAGACCATATAGCTCTTTTGCCCCTATCGTCCCCAAAAGCCCGCGCAAGGAGTGCGAGAGCGCCGCCGCCGCACTTGTGTCTTTGTCTAGCGCAAAAGCGTCAAGCTTCTCTGGAGTATCGCTATAAAGAGTGATAAAATCAGCCAAAACCTCGATATAAACCTCGTCGCATCCAATGGTTTTTCTTATATCTTCGACAACGTTGCACTTTTTGACGTTATCGCTTTTTGCGGCCAACCGGATGGTATCCGCCGCAATTATAGCCGCATCCGCCGATTTAGCGCCGCTTTTTATTTGACGCAAAATAGCATCATAAAGCAAGTTCGGCTCTATCGGTTTGCACACATAGTCTTGCATACCCAAAGATGTACACTTTTGCATCTCCTCATTCATGGCGTGCGCCGTCATAGCGATAATCGGTAGGGCGTTGTACCTTGAGTCGCTCCGCACTCGCTTTGTAGCTTCGTAGCCATCCAAAACTGGCATTTGCAAATCCATCAAAACGGCGTCAAAATAATCGGCGGCGACGCTTGAGAGCTTATCTAAAGCGTCTTGCCCATTTTCCGCCGACTCTATGATTACCCCTTTTTTTTCAAGTAGTATTGTGGCTAGTTTTCTGTTTATCTTGTTGTCTTCAACCAGCAGTACATGCGCCCCTTGTAAGGCTTCCATGCCTTTTGTCGTCAACGCAAAGAGAGCGCCATGTCTATCCGTTTCCTCGGCGCTTGCGAACTCAAAGGGTATGTCTATCCAGAATATGCTACCTTTACCAGGTTCGCTGCTAACGTCTATGGAGCCGCCCATGAGTTTTGCTAGATTTTTGCTGATAGCCAGTCCAAGCCCTGTTCCGCCGTATTTTCTACTAGTAGAGCTTTCGGCTTGCGTAAACTCTTGAAACAAACCTGAAAGCTGCTCCTCGTTCATGCCTATACCGCTATCTTGTACGGCAATACGCACGTTTGCCGCATTTTCATCTTTTATATTTGATGCGACTATGAGTTTTACAAAACCTTGCTCGGTAAATTTAATCGCATTTGAGAGCAGATTTGTGACTATCTGCCCAAGGCGTAACCTATCGCCCATAAGTAGCGGCGCACTTGATAAAAGAATAGTATCGTTTTCTTCAAAAACAAACCCTATCCCTTTCTCTTCTACACGGTAAAGTTGCATTTTGACGATACCGTCTAGCGTCTCTTTGAGATTAAACGGTATCTTTTCAAGCGTTATTTTTCCGGCTTCCACTTTTGAAAAATCAAGTATATCGTTTATGATGCCAAGTAGTGAATTTGCGGCAAAGTTGACGTGTTCTATATACTCTCTTTGCTGAGGCGTAAGCTCTGTTTGAAGCGCTAGGTACGACATACCAATCACAGCGTTCATCGGCGTTCTGATTTCATGACTCATATTCGCCAAAAATATCGACTTAGCTCTTGTAGCCTCTTCCGCCGTTTTTTTTGCCGATTCTAGTTCGGCGTTTATCTGTTCTCTATGCGCAATATCATCCGCAATATCTTGCGCCATATCGTTAAATGTATTTGCGAGGAAAATTAGCTCTTCCGCCCCCTTTATTCCCTCTATGCGAAATCTATAGTCGCCGCCGGCTACTTTTTTTGTCGCAAGAGTCAATTTTTCTATAGGCGACAACGCCATGCGTCTAATGGCGGGCAAAGCGCCGCCGACTATAATAATCATAAATATGGTGGATAAAATCGAGAGCATAACCCACTGTTTTAGAGTTGATTCGGCTGTATGAATGACAGACATTGTACGTTCATCTGTTTGCATCATAAGACGCTCCATGGACTCCGATAGTCTTGCGTTTAGTTTTCCATATTTTTCACCATAGACCAATTTTGCGGCAAACGTCAAATCCGGCTTTGCATCGTCGCTAAACGCTTGCGTTTTTGCGTCATACAACCCTTGCGTAGCCGCAAAAGCTAGTTGCTCTATATTTTTTATTCGCTCCGATACGCTAAAAATAGACTGCAACGTCTCTAGCTCATCTTTTACGAAACCCTCATTTGTCATTTTTTCGCGCGTAGATAGCGTCTTGCCATCCGTAGGCATAACATGCGCTATTTCACCGGCTACGACCATATCCCAATAAGTCGACGCATTATAGTTTTTTGGAGGAGCTTTTGCGCCCTGTCTGATTGATAAAAGGTCGTAGTAATACATCAAATATCGCGGCTCGGCGGTGCTAATATACGCTTTTACAAGCTTGCTCAGTTGAAATGTTTGCAAGCGCAAGTTGTGAACCAAATGCATCGCTTTTTGACGATTTTCTTGCGCTTTTATGCTTACCTGATGAGCATTGTAGAGTTTGAAAAGAGAGTAGGAGTTGAGTAGTAATGTAAATATTATCATACCGGACGCAACAATAGAAGCTTGTTTTATTCTCATTATTTTATCCGCCATTATTGATGTTGCACGCCAATATCGGCAAAGCCCGTATTGGCGGCAGGAACACAAGCGCCCCCTGCATCCCTCGGTCGGGTCCCATCGCCAACAGGCGATAGGCGGCTCTAGCTACCCTACTTGCGTGAGAGACATTGGTAGTTTGTATTTTTTGGAAATTATGCGCTTTTTTGTATACTAAAATTATAACGTATTTTATTTTTTTATTACAAAAAAGGGCAAAAAAGTACTGGGCGCCTAAGTGTTATACGGCGACGACGAGGATGAGCTCTATTGTTGCCAGTCTTACGCTATAGCCTCTATTCTCCCGCGAATGCGGGTAGCATAAGGAAGATACAGGGGCTTTGCTCGCGCATGTGCGTAACATCAGTGATTTAAAACGACTCTAAATTTGCAAATACTCTCTTAGCCCATTTTCTAGCTCTTGCTGTAGGCTTACCGGAGAGATTATTTTTAGATTTGGTATCCAGTATCTCGCCACGGCACAGACATGGTCCGGCATAGAGGTCGTAGACGAGACTATCAAGGCTCCGCTTGGGAGCTCTTCGACTATTTGCTGATTTGGAACAAGGGCGCGCCTACGAAAATATTGGGCGATAGTCGGAGAAACCTCCATCGTAATACAGATAGTCTCGCCGTACCATATACCATCATCCGACTCTATTTGGCGTAATACGCTTGTGTCGTGTTCAAAATTTTTGTCCGTTACGGCTACGTTTTTCATTTTTGCGAGAGAAAAGCTTTTTAATTTTGATTCGTCTGTGGCGGATAGATACCAAACGCCCTTATTGTTTACGAGCTTATAACCACAAACGCTCCGTTTTTTGTCCGAATATACGAACTCTACTATATTTTTGTCGGCTATCGCTTTTTGCAGTTTTGAAAATAGCTCTTTTTTGTCGTCTACGTTTTCGTAGTGGTGACCTCTTACGGAGATTACGGCGTTATTTACCACATCTTCTAGTATTCTCTTTAAAAACCCATTTTCAAGCGATGGAAACAGCCCCTTAACGCCTGATATTGCCGCAAAGTTTTGTATATCTGACATTGTTAGTTTGCCTAGATGATAGGGGTCTAGCGAGTAGCTGCCGTCGTCTTTTTTGAGCGGTAGATAGTCAAATCTAACGTTTAGGTCTCTTTGGATTGTTCTTTTGTTTACATTGAACTCTTTGGCTAACTCGTCTATGCGTAGTTTTTCCCCAGAGTTTAGCTTCAGAAGTATTTGCGATAGCCTTCTGGCAAGTTTGTCTTTTTCAGTCATTTTTTTCCTGTTTTAAAAAATTCTAGCCGTTAACTCTCAATATTCGGATTATACCCACACCCGCATTCTGCGCCGCCGGAGACGTGATGGCTTGCGGTGCTAGGCTATTTGCGGCGGCGGCGGTATGTGTTATCTTAAGAGCGTCGAGCGTATTCAGATCGTTAGAATCTATCTTAATAGCCCTACCGTCCAAACTACGCATAACCAGTCCACCCATAACGTCCGTATACGCCTCAACCCCCATCTGTAGTTTTGCGTCGTTTATCGCCCTTACCAGGCTCCCTTTTCTATCATAGTCTTCAAGCTCTATAGCCCCTATAACTATATCGTTTATCGAAAAATCTATCGGGGTCGTACCGCCTTTCAGCGCTTCGTTTGGTTCGCTATATTTGTGCTCGACTACCCACGCCGCCCTTACTCCCGTTATATCGCTATAAGAGTTGATAAGGTTTGCCAACACCCCTATCCCCTCTCCGTTGTGATACCCCATTGGTACGGCGTGAAACTCCATAATTCATGCGTTCCGTCATAGTTTTTTAGGATAAGTCCCGCATCTCCAAACGGGTTTGCTTGGTCTATCGGAAGGAGTCTGCTCTGTTTGTAGCTTGTCGTTCCTAGTTTTGAGCCGTTAGATTGCCCGTCTTGCGCCGCTTGTATCGCTTGTATCGCTTGTATCGCTTTGGTCTTCATCGTATTTATGATTGTTACCTGCTCCTCTATAGCCATATCCGCCGTTTGCAGTATCCCTTATAGCATCGTTTGCGTTTTTTATCGATTGATTTAGTGCGTTAGACGGGTTTTGAGGCTATCCGCTATCGTTAGCCCTGATGAGTCGTCTGCCGAGGAGTTGATTAGAGTCTATTTACCGATTTATCTAGCTCTTGATTTGTTCTTAGGTTGTTTGTATAGGCGTTTTTTTGCCGTTATGTTTGTGTTTAGTTTGAAGCTCATAAGTCAGCCTTATCGTTTTAAAAAGTTTGTACTGTACAAATTTAGCAACCGCTGTTCCTTTTTGCGTATAAAAACCAGAGCTTGGGCAAATACGACACAACCTGTCGCAAAAAAATAAAAAACAAAATACAGGACGACACAACCTGTCGCAACCCACCTCTATAATACGTCTAAAACCAAAAGGAGATAATATGACTCTTAAAAAAATCAACGCTAGCGTTGGCGGCGGCTTTGTGTGCGGCTCTTGTGTTTTCTGGTTGCGCCTCATCTATGTAAACGGGCTCTACAAGGGCAAAGACCGAAGCGACCGGCTCCGCCGGAGGCTCTAACTCTCAAAACGCCAACTCAAAACTACAAAAATGCGAGCAGTCCATGGGAACTATCGCAATACAAGAAAATACAAATAGCGATTGGTACGGCGCTTTGATTAGAGAGTACAAGCTCACCTCTACGGTTCCGCTCTTAAAACTACTAGTGCAACAATCAAACTGCTTTGTCGTCGTAGAGAGAGGCAAGGGGCTAAGAAGTATAAATATGGAAAGAGAGCTTGCAAATAGCGGGGAGCTAAGAAGATCGTCAAATATCAGAAAAGGGCAAATGGTAGCCGCCGACTACACGATAGTTCCAAGTATAACCTTTAGCCAAAAAGGTACAAGCAAAAGCGGCGGAGTAGTGGGAGCCCTGCTAGGTCCCGTAGCCGGAGCCATAGCGGGCGGCATATCAAGCAGCGACGCTAGCGTACTACTAACCCTTGTAGACAACAGATCAGGCGTTCAACTAGCCGCCGCCGAGGGAAGTGCTAGAAACTACGACTTAGCCCTTTTCGGCGGAGTAGGGCTAGCCGGACTAGGAGCGGGAGCGGGCGGATACTCAAATACGCCGGAGGGCAAGGTAATAGTAGCCGCTTTTACCGATTCGTTAAACAATTTGATAATATCTGTAAAAAATTATAAAACCCAAAACGTACGAGGCGGACTCGGTACAGGCGGGGGCTTGAGGGTGCAGGAGTATTGAGGGGCGCATTATGTGTTTGATTAGTTTTTGTAGTATTTTTTAATTAATATTTTACTTTTGATGTGGTATTGTAATTATACGGCAAGAGAAGTTTTTTAAGATTATTAAAATTTAAGGAAAGGGCGTTTTGAAGGAGCAACAAGCCGGATTTGCCGCCTCTCTTGAGCGTTTTGGGGATTTTATCGGCGGAGCTAAAGATTATAATGCCATCAGTTGCCTTGACGGATGGAGGCATTATAGTTGAACATTAAATTATACAAAAGGAAATATTATGAGTCAAGCACAGGATATGGAGCTATTTTCATCCGAAGAAAACGCCAAAAAAACTTTTGAAATTATCGAGGACTTTGTTCAAAGCTATATTGAAAATAAAGAAAAAATGCCGCTAAAAGTGTGGTTAACGCAAAAGCTAACACAAAGCGGCGTTTGGGGCGACGAAGTTGAGAAAGTCGCAAATCTACTTATAGACCAAGCGCAAAAAAGAGCCGACATAAGAGAGGCTTACGACAAGCATATAAAAGAAGGCAAGAATGAAGAAACTTTTATAGCAAGCTATGTAGAACAAAAGGCAAAAGAGCTTAACATATCAAACGAAGAAGCCGCAAAACAAATAGACGATTTGGCGGTTAGTTTTGATAAAAGACTAGAAACGAAAAACGAAGATGGATGGAATGATTTTACGAGAATAGAAAATGCGGAATTAATCAGCGGCAAAGCCCATGCGATGGCGATGATTGGAATGATAAGACAAGCAAAAGACGATGTAGTCAATAGAGTAAAAAATATGTTTAGCGGCAAAAAAAACCCAACTTTTCAAGAGTCGCTAGAAAAAATAATTATAAATGCAAGTGCAACCGCAAGCGATAATGTCGGACTAAACGTGGCGATTGGCGCCGGCTTTATGACGGCGGCAAAAAGCGGATTTGTAAAATTTATGGATAGACTAGCAGAGCACACAAGCGACATTTGGGGCGTGAAACACCTAACCGCCGCCGCAAGCGCGGTAACGCACGCCGGAGCGTTGGCTATAGATACCGCTAGAGCCGCGTATGATTTGGCGACAGGTAAAATGGATATAGAGCAAGCGATTAGTGCAATAAGAGCTAGCTCTACCACTCAAAACTTAGCCTCTTTGGGTGGCGGAGCCTTTGGAGCTATGGCTGGAACTATTTTGGGTCCGATTGGCGTTGTGGTAGGGGGCGCTATTGGTGCTTATATCGGCAAAAAAACGGCGGATTTACTAGAAGGCGGCATGGATAGGATTAAAAAAATAGTTGGCGAAGAAACCGTAGAAAGGGTTACAACCTTTGCCAAAGAAGCCATTAAGACCACTAAGAGTTTTATTGGCGGCGTATTTAGCTGGGCAAAAAACAAAGTCTCTAAAGCTTTAGCGTAAGCAACCAACTTTTTGCTTTACTTTACATATTAATGGCGGGGGAAAATCCCGCCCATCTCAAGCTACAAAAAGCTTTACTTTTTGAGAATTTTATTAGATAGAAGGAAAAAAGGAATAATAAATGGCGGTAATTAAATTTAAGTTGACAATAGGCGGTAAAGCTATAGATACGCTAGACGAGCTTCGCGAGTGTTGTAAAAACACAGCAAACAAATCTAGCATAATGGCAATATTTAAAGACGAGAGACTACAAAAGTGGCTTGAAGTGCGAGATCATGATGAGTTGTCTGCGCGTATTAAAAAACTCCACGGCGACGACAATAAAATATACGACTATATTAAAGAGTTTATTGGCGAGGCTAAAACGTACGACGGCGCAAAAAAAATCTTTAAAATATCGTACAATCCGTATGTGCTGGATAAAACTACGATATTTTTAAACGGCGAGCAATGCGATATTAGCATAGGGAGGTTGCAACACAACCTAGACCAAGTGATAAAAGACTTAGAGAGTGCTTGTAAGCAAAAAGAATACACAATAGAATTTACCGGAAGAGAGATAGATTTTGACGACCTAGAATTAGCGTGCGAACACGCAAATAAAGACGAGGGTTATAAAATTACGCTAGAGCACAAGCCCTCTTTTGAAGCGTCCGGCGTTTTGAGTAATATTAAGCGTCTTGAATCGACTCTTAAAGATTTGCCAATTCCCGACGAAGAAAAAACATATGCGCAAGAAGCACTACAAAAGGCACTTCATAGCGAGTTTGAAATAGCTGTAGTAGCCACTATGAGTTCTGGCAAATCTACGCTTATAAACGCCATGCTGCAAGTTGAACTTTTGCCTGCGCGCAACGAAGCGACTACGGCAAAAATATTTAGAATAAAAGATGTTGACGGAAGAGATAGGTTTCGCGTAAAGTCTAACGGACAATGGATTGATTGCACGCAAGAGACGCTAGAGGGCTTAAACGGCGGCGACTCCGACGGCTTTATCGAGATAGAGGGAGATATTCCGGCTATTAAATCCGATATTATGAGCCTAGTATTGCTTGACACGCCCGGACCAAATAATTCGCGAAATGAACAACACAAAGAAAAAACCTATAGTATTATTAAGGACAATCAAAAACGCCCAGTTATACTTTATGTGCTAAACGCGCAACAAATTGGTATTAACGACGACTCTTTTTTGATTAACAGTATAGCCGCGCAAATGCAAGACGGCGACAAGCAAAACAAAGAGCGTTTTTTGTTTGTTTTGAATAAAGCGGACGCTTTTGATACCGAAAAAGGCGAAAAGATACAAGACGCCATGGATAAATGCAAGGCGTATTTGGAAGAGAAAGGCATAAAAGAGCCTCTTATTTTTCCAATAAGCGCAGAGTTGGCTAGGGTTATTAGAAAACAAAAAAAAGGCGATAAGCTTACATCGAATGAAAGAAAAGCGCTATTTGATTGCGATAGATTTAACGAAGACGCCACATTGCATTTAGAAAAGTATGCCCCACTGGATAAAGCAAGCAAAAAGAAAGTTCAAAATACCCTTGAAAACGTAAGTGATGATGAAGAAAAAGCGCTAATTCATACCGGAATAGTTACCTTGGAAATAGCTATTAACGATTATGTTTCCAAATACGCCTCCGCTGTTAAAATTGGCGAGGCTTTGTCGGCTATTCAAAACATATCCACAAAACAAGAAGGTTTTGCGAAAATGATTGAAGAAGCCAAAGCCGCCGCCGCCGAAGCCAAACTAAAAGGCGATGAGGCTGAAGCCGCGATAGAGGAGGCTAAAAAAAAAGTTAAAGAAATAGAAGAGGAGATAGCTAAGAATGAAGCTGAAAAACAAGCACTAGAAGACAACAAAGACAGCACAAGCAAAGAAGTTCAAGAGAAGCGAGAGCTAATCGAGCGTAGAAAAAAAGAATTAGCCGCAATGGAAAAAGAGCGTTTGCAAAAACAGGATGAGCTTCGCAAAAACGAAAGCGTCATAAATGAAAAAGAGCAAAAGATAAAAGCTCTTCAAGAAAAGTTTCGCAAATTAAAAGAAGCCCTAAAATATATTAGTCTTAAAGATTTGAGCGAATTTAAAGAAATGGATGCAAAAGTGCGCTCTTGGGCAATCAACAAGACGGAAAAATTTATAGATGCCAAACTACCAAAACACGAAGTTATGACGCTGCTCGGCGTATTGCAAAAGGATATTTCCAATTTTATTGTAGATATTAAGACCGATTTGCGAAAAGTGTATGCCGACAAGATTGATAGTAGAATAAAATCTATAGTAGCGATGATTGAGATTGAAATTAAAAGCTCCCTAGACGGCGGAATGCGAGATATAGCCTGCGCCAATTTAAAAGACATAGCGTCTAAACATGTATTTCAACAAGACGTGGTAGTGGGTAAAAAAACTGTAAAAATAGAAAGATCGATGTGGAATCCATTTCACTGGCCTGGTATGATGTTTGGCAATGACGAAGAAGTGGTTGACGATGTTCAAAGACAATCGTTTATAAATATGCGTTCCGTTGAGCCTAAACTTTCCGAACTAACGAAAACTTTGATAGACACTATTGAAAAAACAAAAAATGAGCTTGCAATGCAACTAGATAAAGTACAAGAAGGTATTCTTGATGAGTTAGAGACCATTCAAAAAACAATGGAAGATGCAGAAAACGAGCGAGACCGAATATATATGGCAATGGTCGCTATGGAAGATCAAGCAAGGGGGCTTGACTTTAAAGAGAAAAAAACCAAGGATGAATCTTCCACGGAAGAAGAAGAGCTAAATAAAAAGCTTGCCGAGTCTGATAAGCTAGAAAAAAGCTTGGACGAAAAACAGGACAAGATAAAAGAGTTTGACAACGCCGTAAACCAAAAGACCCAAGAGATTGAAAACGCCAAAAACAGAGCTGAACAAGAGGCTCGAAACTCTGAAATCGCACAAAAAGTTGTTGACGAATATGCCCAAAAAGAAAAAGCGTTTGCGCGTTTGCGTATTGAACTTGAAAAATGTTATGGAGAATTAAAATGAACAATACTGGATTAGAAAAAGCAATAGGGACGGGCGATATTGGAGAGGTTAGATTAGGGTTTGTTAACTGTTTTATGGTTAGTAGCGATTGGGCAAAAAAATGCCTTGAATTTTATCGCAATCAAATATCGCAAGACTTGTGGCAAGCGCACAATGGCAAAACATTTAAAAATAAAAGCGGTTGGAATAAGGAGTATTTCGTTGCTTTACAAATGGAGTTACAAGATAATTTTTCCGAAGAGCGCTTTGCTCATACAATAGAAGTCGGTCAATATGTAATGAGGCAAAAGCAAGCGCCTGCGATTGATAAGCCAAAGCCAAACGCTCCAAACGCAAACGCCGCAAAACAAAAAAGTCAAGAAGCAAAGCAAGAGTCGCAACAAGCCAACTCTTCTCGTATTGTAGCTACGGTGGTAGTTGTTGGCGTTATTGTCGCTATCGCCGCAATCGCATTTTTGTGACAAACAAAAAGAGATTTGATTGGCGTGCGCCGCTTGCGGATTAGCGTAGTCAAAAAATTTACTAGGATGGGAAAAAATGGGAAGCTTAGTTGAAGAGATAAAAGAATATATAGATACATATCATCCGGTGATATATATTGAAAGCTTAGACGAGATAGAAGCCGATAGCGTTGTTAAAGAGCTTGCCGAAAAGTGCAATAAAAGAACCGTGTTTGAGTATTCGCATAAATATATGTTTGAATACAAGAATGGGATCAAAATAAGATTACAAAAAGAAGTTGATGTGTCTAAGTTTTTAGACAATAGGCTTACAAGCGACACAAAAAAGCAATTTATTGTTTTAAAAGATATACACAAATATTTAATCGGCGATACGTCGGCGGAAAGCGCTAATTTGATTTTGAGCTTAAAAAATCTAGTGTATAAGATTGTTGAAGATGACGGCAAAAGTGAAAATACTATTTTTATAATATCGCCAATACTAGCCATACCGCCAGAAATTGCAAAATTTATTACTGTTTTTAAGCCAAAGTCGCCGGATGAACAAGTGATTGCTAGCGTTATTGACGCCTTTTGCAAAACCCAAGAAATACAAATACAACAAAGCGTCAAGCAAGAAATTATTAACAGACTAAAAGGTCTTAGCGGATACGAGATAAATAAGATATTGGCGCTTGCTCTTTATAGAGACGGACGCATTAATCAAGAAGATTTTGACTTAATATCAAAACAAAAAAGCCAAATGGTTATGAAAAATGGCGTGTTGGAGATGATAGAAGTCAAGGCAAAACCTGATTCTTTGGCGGGTCTTCAAAATCTAAAATATTGGATAGGGAAAAAAAGCAAAATTTTTGAAAGATTGGCGGAAGCGAAAACAAAAAAAATAGACCCGCCAAAAGGCGTTATGCTTGTTGGTTTGCCAGGGTGCGGCAAATCTCTTAGCGCCGAGGTTATAGCCGCTATTATGAAAACTCCACTACTGCGCCTAGATATGGGCAAATTGCTTGGCAAATATGTCGGGGAGAGCGAAGAGAATATGAGGCGAGCCATACATTTAGCCGAAGCCGTTAGCCCTTGCGTGCTTTGGATAGATGAAATAGAAAAAGCGTTTGTGGGCGTAAGCGGAGATAGCGGCGGTTCTGATGTTAGCAAAAGAATGTTTGGGAGCTTTTTGACTTGGATGCAAGAAAAAACATCTCCCGTATTTGTCGTAGCTACAGCAAACGACATAACAAGCTTGCCGCCGGAACTACTTAGAAAAGGTAGATTTGATGAGCTATTTTCTGTTGCTTTGCCAAACAAAGACGAACGAGAGGGAATTTTTGCCGTCCATCTTAAAAAGCGTGACGCCGATAGCGGTATTGATAAAAAAAGATTGGCTGAACTTTCAGAAGGATTTATTGGCGCCGAAATAGAATCTGTAGTAAAAGATGCTTTAGAAGAGGCATTTATTGACCAAAAGCAGTTTAATACGGCTTTACTAGAACGTATAACTAAAGAGTTAAAACCTATGTCTAAATCGCAAAAAGCCAAGATAGATTCCTATAATCAAAAGATTAAAGAGCTTGATATTAAATCGGCTTCGTGAAAACACTTATTATATTATTTTGAAATAAGGTATTTAGAATGTTTTGTTTTAAGTGTGGGAAAAAGCTTTTAGATGGGGAGTCGTACTGTCAAAACTGCGGAGCAAAAGCGCAAGACTATGATGTTTTAAAACAAGTCCAGAAATATCCATTGTTTAAAATCATAACAACAATAACTATAGCCTTAGTTATCTTGTTTGCTATCTATGGCATAATTATCAGTTTGCCTTGGATACTTCTTGTATTGGGCATATCGATTGGAGTGGCGATTGCGATGTCGATCATGAAAAATCGGAAGAAACAATATTGACGAATTAAGAGATTTTTTGTAAAAATCTTAATGGTCTCATCCGCCCAAGCCTCTTTAATATCTCCTCAACGGGGATATTTAGCTTGTCAAGTTTCACCACATTACACCATCCCATTTAAAAGAGTAGCATAAAACGCATCAGGTGAAATCTTAAAATTTTGCGGCTCTATTTCAAACCAACTTTTAACCGCTTCACACGGTGTTCTGACTTTTGACTCTTTTGTTAGTCCATCATGCCTTCTGTTTGTGTTGATGGTACTATTTTTAATCGTTTTATTATACCATTAGTCTTTGGTGTTGCGGGTGCTGTTAGTCTATGCTCTGTATCATCTTTTTTGCATTCAATATCAAACTTATGTTGGTCTTGAGCTTTTATCCTCTTGATACTCTCTGCTTTTCCACTTTGAGACTGTTTTGATATTTACACTATATTTGGTCGCTAATTCAGTATTGGGTAAATTATACAAAAGTCTGATTTAACAAATGTTGAATTATCGACACTATTTTGTCGGCGGGACGGCTTTGGTGCACTATTTAAATCATAGAGTTTCGTATGATTTAGATTTTATTTCCATCGCAAAATTGAAGCCTAACACATTAAAGGCTTGGCGGTCTAATTAGAACGTTGCCGCTAAAAGCCATAGCCAAACCAAAGATACTGGCTTTTTTTAGAAGACGTAAAATTAGAGATTTATTTGACGTTTTTGCAATGCTTCAACAACAAAAAAATTGCAGTTGGTGATTTAGAAAGGCTCTACGCAGTAGAGATAGGCAAAGGATGAACCTGGAATAAAAGAAAAAGTCTCTCGTCTAATAGATAAAATAGAAAACAGAGAAAACGGCTAAATTTTATTTGAAATTTAGCCCGATTATAGATACAAATTCAAATAACTACCATATCCGCTAAGTCTAACGCTCATTTGATACTCATCTGCTTTTGCGGCTTGTTCTTGTCTTGCCATTTGTGCGATTTTATTTTTTAGTTCGCCCTCTAATGCGGCTCTGTACATTTCGGCACTTGTTTGTGAGGCGTGTTTTGCGTTATCTTTGCTTTCATCGCCGTATCCCGCTAACATAAGCTCTACGCTTTTTTGTTTTTCGTCGATTTTTCTTTCTATCGCTATTTTTTCAAAGACGGTGTTTATAATTATGTCGCCGCTTGGCGGTGTGTAAGAAGACGCTATAGATGATATTGGTTTTTTTGCCAGCGCCGCATATGATTTGTAGGCTGAGGCGTGAATTGGATTGGCTTGCATAATCGCTCTCCCTGCTTTTTAAAGCAAAAAGAGCAAACGCCATTCCAAGTTTTATAAGCGCAACATTAACCTTCTGTAAGTAGGTTTTCCATGAGGGCTTTTTGTACGCTATCCATAAGCTTGTAGTCCCTATCTGTTAGCCTTACAACGGGTCTTGGGTCCTCTTCTAATAGTTTGCCATATAGTGAGAGAGCCTCTTTTGAAAATGTTACTCTATAGGCGTCTGAAAACTCATAATACGTCGAATCAGCCGATACGCCTTTGTGCGTTGTCTGACTCTGAAAATCATTGTTTTGCGGCTCTTGCGCACGCGCAGGTCGCCAATCTTTGTATCTACCAGATCCGCTACCAACCCCTATTTGGTTCATGGGCTACCCCTCCCGCTACTCTTTAATTTTCTATTCTTCTTTCGGTTTTATCTTGCAGCTTGTATCAATGCCTAGCAACGTGTAAAGCCCGCAAAACCTAAAGACGCCTGTGCCCATCACAATAAGACCAATAATGTTAACTATAAGGTTATGAATGCCTACAGTACCGATAATAACAAGCGCCGTGCCAACCCCGATTCTGATATACCTATCAATTCCGCCTATATTCTGTTTCATTCGGCTTTTCCTTTGGTTTAAGATGAATCCTATTATAACAAAATTGAAAGTAAAAGATATGCCGGAAGCATAAAAATTTTTGACAAAGGGGTGGCTAAGATAACAACCAAGATTATCATTCCGTAACCACCGACTTTGGCGTTAAAATTGTCTATAGCGTTTACGCCAAACTTTCTGCCAAGATAGCCAAGAGCGTTTGAACCGTCAAGCGGCGGAATGGGCCAAAGATTGAAAACCGCCAAAATAATGTTGTAAATAACCAAATAATAGAGTATTTGCGCAAGAATAGTGTCTGCGTCTACAAATCCAATAAGGACAGAAGAGATTACCGCCACAAAAAGATTGTAGGCGATACCGGCCATCGAAACAGCGATAGCGCCGTTGTAGCCGCCGTTTCTAATAACCGTCCACATATTGACCGGAACAGGCTTTGCCCATCCAAACAAAAAAGGCGATCCGGAGATAAAAAGCATTAGCGGAACGACTATTGTGCCTATTGGGTCTACGTGTATGAGCGGATTAATACTAAGTCTGCCCTCATGTTTTGCCGTTGTATCGCCATATCTATATGCTACATATCCGTGCATTATCTCATGCCCGACGATAGCCACTACAAGCGCGGCAATAATACTAAGCGCTTTTACAATATCAAATCCGCCAAAATCAAACACTTATTTAAGCTCTTTTTCTAGGGAGTCTACTGTTTGTCCGATTCTATTCCATCTAATTAGATAGTCGTCATCCCAGCTAAAGTATATAAACCACGGTTTGCCGACAACTTGTGAGTAACTGACCGGACCCCAATATCTACTATCCGCCGAGTTGTCCCTATTGTCGCCCATCATAAAAAACTTATCATCTCCAAGGGTGATGGGGCCAAAGAAGTATTTTCTAAATCGCACATCATCGCCCCCTAGCGTAGAAAACGGAGTCTCATATACAGCCTCCGACCCAGCTCTTGCGGCGTAATACAAAGACGGGTCATAAAACGCCTCTTCTTCTTTGGAGCCTCCCACTTGAAATGAGAGTCTTGGATTGTCGTAGTGAATTCCTTTGTGCTCTTTTTGGTATGGATTTTTTATCCACAGTTTGCCGCCAATTGATACTGTTTCATACCCTGTAAAAGCGGTTTTTGCGTACTCGTCACCCTCTTTTGGGTGTAGATACAAATCTTGGTTGTGAAAAAATAGCTCGTCGCCGCTTGCGGCTACGCATCTTTTGACAAAGTGTATTTTTTCGTTAAGTGGGTAGCGAAAAATCACCACGTCGCCTCTTTGCGGTCTATTCCCCTCTACCAAATGCCCGTCATGATTTGGCACAAGAGGAATTTCCAAAAACGGAATATGCGGCGTAGGCACGCCGTAAGCAAACTTTTTGACAAAGAGGTGGTCGCCTATCAAAAGCGTCCTTATCATGGAGCCCGATGGTATTACAAACGCTTGAGCAACAAAAAATATCACCAGTAAAACGATAATAATAGTTCCCGTCCAGCTATTTGAAAATCTATATAGTTTTAGTAAATTCTCTTTCATATTGATTTAGCCGCCTTTAGCGTGTTGCTTAGCAGTATTGCAATCGTCATGGGACCTACTCCGCCCGGTACCGGCGTGATATACGAGCATTTTGGCGCAATGGAGTCAAAATCAGCGTCTCCTACAAGCTTGTCGCCCACTCTGTTAATCCCTATATCCACTACGACGACCCCCTCTTTTACCATGTCGGCTGTTATTAGGTTCGGTTTTCCTACGCCTACAAATATCATATCCGCTTTTTTTGTATGCTCTTTTAGATCTTTTGTGAAGATATGGCATATATCCACGGTAGCCCCGGCGTTTAAAAGCAGACTTGCCATCGGTTTGCCGACTATATTGCTAGCCCCTACGACAACGCAATCTTTACCTTTGACATCAACGCCGTACTCGGCTAAAAGCTCCATAACGCCAAGCGGCGTACAAGGGGCAAAAGTATCAAGTCCGGCGACTAGCTTGCCTAGATTAAAAGGGTGAAAGCCATCCACGTCTTTTTTTGGAAAGACGGCTTCTAATATCTTGGTTGAGTCTATATGCCCCGGCAATGGAAGTTGCACCAAAAGTCCGTGTATTTTAGGATTTTCGTTTATCATGCGTATTGTAGATAAAACGTCCTCTTCTTTGACCGTGCTAGGCATTTCATGTAAAACGCTATATATGCCGACCTCTTTACAAGCCCTTGCTTTCATGGAGACATATGCATGACTTGCGGGGTCGTCTCCCACGAGTATTACCGCAAGACCGGGCGTAACGCCGTTTTTTTCTACAAACTCTGCCGTCTCTTTTTTGAGATTTTCTTTTATTTTTGAGGAGAGTTTTTTACCATCCAAAAGCTCCACGAAACTCCTTTAAATCAAGCGAAATTGGGGTATTATAAGACAATTTTGCTTTGAAGGCGCAGATGAAAAAGTCGTTTTTTGCCATTGTTTTGGCTTCTAGTTTTGGTTATGCGGAGTCTTTTATCAGTTCTTACGAGTACGGCGAGATGTTATACAAAAACCCAAGAGGAATAGGTTGCGATAAGTGTCACGGAAAAAAAGGGGAGGGCATGGAGCTTGGCAGTTATAAAAAAAATGACAAGAGAATAAAAATAACCGCCCCTCAAATCTCTACACACTCTTTTATGGATCTCAAAAACGCTCTAATGCAAAATAGAAAAAAAAGCGTTATGCCTAAGTATTTTTTGACGAATGGTGAGATAGAAGTTTTAAGTCAGTATCTTAAAAAGGTAAATGAGAAAAAGTAGAGTTTTGTACTTTGATTTGCTTCAGGGTTATTTGACCCCAAAACAATTGTCGCCACTTCTCCGGCGAAGTCGGTAGCTTTAGAGGGTTGTAGGGACATTTGTCCCTGCCGCTAAAACGAATGTATTCGTTTTAGCGCATAACATCATAACTTTAAGCTTTAGCGCCCTCTTCGGGAGCTTTTTTGCCTGTTACGGCTTCTTTAAGTTTTGCGCCTACCTTAAAGGAAACAGCTGCACTCTCAGGTATCTCGATAGTTTGACCTGTTCCAGGGTTTCTGCCTGTTCTCGCAGGTCTCTTTACGGCTTTAAAAGTGCCAAATCCTATAAAAGGAACATCCTGTCCTTTCGCTAAACTTTCAGTAATCACAGCAAGCATAGCGTTAAGATTTGCCTCGGAATCCTTTTTTGATGTGCCCGCTTTTGCAGCGACCATAGAGATAAACTCCGCCTTATTCATTGGCTTCTCCCCTTTAAGTTAATGTAATGCACCTATATTCTAGCATAAAAACCAATGAAATCAATGGTTCGCGCCCACAAAAAAAATAAAAATCACCAAATAACAAAGCTATATAAGCCATTATTAAGCTTAAAATATATGTTTTGCGCTACTTTTTACCACCAGTTTTGGTTTTTTTATTTAAAAAAGCTTTAATGGCGTTTGAGCCTTTATACATGGGCTCCAGTTTTTTTAAGCTGTCAAGATCGTCTACGCTCTCCTCTCTCTCCGCTTTTTTTTCTTTTTGTGGCTTAATAGCCTCGCCTTTTGCGTACTCTTCATCGTTTTCTATCATAGCCAAACCCCTCCGGTGGTCTTAAGTTGTCGCTATCGCTGTTTTATTTAGCCTTATCTACAATTTCCTTATTATTCAATTTCTAAACTTAAAAGTAAGAGTTCATCCCCGCTAATTAATTTTGTATTCAAAGAGCCGCACTTTTGGCATAGAAAATTTGACATTGTCGGGGTAAAACTACACCCGCAATCAAGGCACTCAGCCTTGAGGGCTATTCTCTGTATCTCCATGACGGCTTCGGATGCGATTGTGTCAAATTTAAATGTGTCAAAAGCTGTTTTTAGAAGAGTCGGCTCAACCGAACTCATCTCTCCTATGCCAACCACAATTTTAAACACTTTTGAGGCGTTGTTTGCAACTGCGTTTTGTTCGCAAAGGTCAAGCAGACTTTGAACTATCGAGTATTCGTGCATCAGCAAATCCTAGGCAACAGTTCACCGCTTGGATACTCCATAATCCGTCTTGCGCCATATTTATTATTTATAACTACTCTATTTTTTCCATCATTCACAATCTCGCCGACGCATGCCGCATCTTTTGTAAACTCTTCACTTCTCAATATATCCAAAATCTCCTCTTCTCCGTCTCTGACCGCCAAAACAAAAGTTCCTTCGTTTGCAAGGCTAAAAGGCTCAAAACCCAAAAGTTCGCATACGCCCATAACTTCCGGCAAAACTGTAAAAGAGTCTTCGTTTGCGTTTATAGATACGTCGGAAGAGAGACACCATTCGTTTAAAACAGCTGCGATACCACCCCTTGTCGCATCTCTCATAGCTATTATTTTTGCTTTTGAGGCAAGCAATTTTTCTACTATCGGCCACATAGAGGCACAATCGCTCTTAAGTGAGCTTTTTAACTCCATTCCCTCTCTCGCCGAAAATATAGCGGCTCCATGCTCTCCTATACTCCTTGATACTATTATCTTATCGCCAGCTTTTAAGTTTTTACAACTCAGTCCATCGCACACGACTTCTCCAACTGCGGAGGTGTTGATAAATATTTTGTCCAAACTACCGCGCGGAGCTATCTTTGTATCTCCGGTTACCACCATGGCGCCGTTTTTTGCAAGCTCTGTGGCTATCGAATCCGCTATAGTTTTTAGACTCTCTATGCTAAAACCCTCTTCTATGATGAGAGAGAGCGAAAGATATTTTGGCTTTGCCCCCATCATAGCAAGGTCGTTACAGCTCCCGCATACGGCTATTTTGCCTATATCGCCGCCCGCAAAAAATATCGGGCTAACTATAAAACTGTCGGTCGTAAAAGCGGTTTTACCATCTATTTTAAATACCGCAGCATCTTCCGCTGAAAGTAAAATATCATTTTTTAACCTTGAAAAAAATACTTCATTTATCAACTTATTTGACTCTATTCCACCGCTTCCATGCGCTAAAGTAACACCGCTCATATAGACTTCCCGTATTTAAAATATGCGGCGCAAGCGCCTTCTGAACTAACCATACACGAACCAAGAGGCGAAGAGGGCGTACAAGCTGTTCCAAACACCTTACAATCATACGGCTTCGCCTTACCTTTTAACACGTCTCCGCAAATGCAAAGCTTATGATCGCTCGCTTGCTCGGTCGGCAAAAAATCACTAAAAACTTTATACGCATCAAGATGTGAATACTCACTCTTTAACCTAAGAGAACTCTTCTCGATTGCGCCTATGCCTCTCCATACAAACAAATCATCAACTTCCATATATTTGCCTATAAGCTCGGCGGCTTTGAGGTTTGGCTCCTCTTTTACGCTTCTTATGTACTCTATCTCTGTTTCGCTCCTACCTTCTAGCTTTTGAGTAACAAGCATAGATATCGCCTGCATAATATCAACAGGCTCAAATCCAGCCGCCACTATCGGCACGCCATATTTTTCGCTTATCGGTTTGTATATTTTGGAACCCGTAATAACGCTTACATGCGCGGGAGCCAAAAAGGCGTTTACTTTTGTCTCAGGGTCATCCATGATGACGCACATTGGCTCCGGTACGGTGACATGATTGATTGCATAAAACAAATTGTTTAACTCCGCCTTAATCGCCCTATCAATAAGAGCCGCAGTCATAGGGGTGGTGGTTTCAAAACCTATCGCAAAGTATATTACTTTTTTTTGCGGATTTTGGGCGGCGATTTTTAGGATTTCGCTCGGGGAGTAGACAAAGCGCACATCGGCGCCCTCTCCTCTGATTTGAGAAAGAGATTTTTTGGAACCGGGTACTCTTATCATGTCGCCCAAAGTGACAACTATCGTGTCGTCCATTCCCGCAAGAGCTATGGCGGAGTCTATTCTGTTTTTTGGCATTATGCAGACGGGACATCCAGGACCGTGGACAAACTCAATATTCTCCGGCATCATTTGATTAATACCATACTTCATAATAGTATGAGTATGTCCGCCGCACACCTCCATAATAAACAGTTTTTCACTTAACGCTTTCGCCTCTTCGGTTATCTTGCGTTTTAGTGCAAATATAGTCCCCTTATCCCTAAATCCATCAAATAAGATATTAAAATCAATCGTTTTACTCACCTATAGCTTCTCTTTTTTCCTCTTCATCCATTTGCGCTATTATCTCTTTGAATGTTTCTATACTAAGAAGTGCGCTCTCTTCATCTATTTTGTTTATTGCATACCCTATGTGTATTAGCACATAGTCGCCGATATTCAAGGACTCCGGCATCAAGTCGAGGCTTACAGATCTTTGAACGCCTAACGTATCAACCGTAGCCGTGTTGTCTGCATCAAGAGAGACTACTTTTGAGGGAATAGAAAGACACATACTTAACTCCTAAGCTCTTTTTTAAATTTAAGGTAATTTACCCATTTTTGTATTGATTCTTCATCTTTTATCGAGAGTTCCAAAATATCCGCCTTTGGATTGAGCCTTCTTGCATCCTCTTTTGCGCTTTTGATGTCAAAATCAAAATACGGCGTCAAATCGCACTTTGTAAACACTATCAAATCCGCCGCACGAAACATCACGGGATATTTTTGTATCTTGTCGGCGCCCTCCGGAATAGACAAAAGCACGACGTTTAGGTGGGCTCCAAGGTCATAGCTAGCCGGACACACTAGATTTCCAACGTTTTCGATAAACACTATATCCATATCGTTTATCGGTAGCTCGTGAAGAGCGTGATGCACCATGTGTGCGTCGAGGTGACACGCCGTACCGGTTGTTATCTGGTATGCGGCGGCGCCTTTTGCTATTATGCGCTCAGCGTCTTTGTTTGTTTCAAGGTCGCCCTCTATTACGGCTATTTTTAAACCACCGTTTTCTATTGTTTTTTCTAGTAGGCTTGTTTTGCCGCTTCCCGGAGAGCTCATTAGATTTACCGCCAACACTCCGGCTTCGTTGAAATGCTCTCTATTTCCAGCCGCTTCTTTATCATTTTCATCAAGTATTTTTGTTATTACGGCTATTGTTTTTTTATCATTTAGTTGCGGGTTTTGGTGTAAATGGTCGTGTTTGTGGTGATGGTCATGACCGTGGTCGTGATGGTGTCCCGCCCTAGCTCCCGCTATCGTACATCCGCAATCTTTGCACATTATAAATCCTTTATATCTTAATTCCAGTCGTGAGCGTGTAAATGCTCGTGTGTCTCGTCTTCGTGGGCATGCTTGTGAGAGTGCAAAAGTCCGGCTTTTAGCATAGCCTCTTTATCATTTAAGAACTCTTCGGTTTTTCCATCAAACACAACTCGACCATCTTTTAGCACAATCGCTCTTGCGCCAAGCTCGCACGCCAAAGATAGGTTGTGAGTTGCGCTAATCACGCACGCACCCAAAGCATCCAACAACTCCACAAGCCTAGCGCTCCAAAAAGGGTCAAGTGCGCTTGTCGGTTCATCGAGAAGAAAGGCTGATGGTTCAAGCGCAAAAAGACACGCAAGCGCCGCCCTCTGTTTCTCGCCTCCGCTAATAGCCAGCGCAAATTCGTCAAGCCTCTCTTTAAGCCCAAACATATTCGCCGCACGCACGACTTTGGCGTCTATATTGCTAAGCCCAAATCTTGTCGGTGAAAACGCAATATCTTCATATATGCTTTTGCAAAAAAACATCGCCTCGTAGTTTTGAAATAGCAAGACGCATTTTTGTCTAAAATCTTTTTCAAAGAGCTTATTAAAACTTTTTTTAGCGACAATTTGACCATCAAAACTAAAATTTCCGCCGCTTGCAAAATAAAGAGCGTTTAATATCTTTAAAAGCGTGGTTTTGCCGCTTCCGTTTAGCCCCAGAAGAACAACTTTTTCACTCACCCCAATCTCAAACGATATATTGTCTAATATTGTTTTTCCGTCTTTTAAATATGTTAGGTTTGATATTTTAAACACTGTGCTCCTTTCCGTCATCTGCATTATTATAATCAATTGACCCTCTGATTAAATATGAAATTTTAAGAACAGCTAGCCGCAAGAGCCGTCGATGAGAGAATCTCTTTTGGCTCTCATAATTTTTCTCCATTAAAACTTTTGGAAATATTCTGATTTTTTGACAAGTTATCTAAAATCTCATTTTCAACATTTTTACCAAAGATGATTACTTGGGAGGTTGTTTGGAAATTTAGGAGTATTTATATTTGTG
The DNA here is from genome assembly GCA_022729705.1 of Helicobacter cetorum. Taxonomy (GTDB): domain Bacteria; phylum Campylobacterota; class Campylobacteria; order Campylobacterales; family UBA6016; genus UBA6016. Next base: position 76,834 of record DZAX01000002.1, read on the forward strand.
AATTTTAAAAATATTGTATTATAATGAAAAGTAGTATTTGGTTGCGGGAGTAGGATTTGAACCTACGACCTTCGGGTTATGAGAGCGATGTTCTGCGTTTAGTTTCTTCCAGTATCTTTATATTTACGCCTCTGCTCTGCTTTCTTGACATTGCCCGAAAATATGCTAAAATATCCCCATGAGCAAGATTGACGAAATAAAAGAAGATTTAAGTTTTTTGAGGACTGTTTTTAGTCTTCTATTTGGTGCTGTTCTTTTGATGATGGGCGGGTTGGTTGCTCGCTTTGACTCTCTTAAGATTGACGCCTTTTTTTGGGCTGGCTTCTTTTTGACCTCTGTATTTTTAATCGTCTTATTTCTTGTGTATCTTAGAATTAAAAAATCAACTTCTAGTTTGAGGGATTTATAATGTCTCTTCCTGTCTTAGCTATTACTTTTCTTGGCTTGGCTCTTGCTGGTATTGTTCTTTATGCCGCTTATGATTTACCTAACGGGCGCAAGTCTTGAATTAAAATCTTTCTCTTTAATGCGCTTGTTTAGATCTTTTATTCGTCTCTCATCTCTATTATTATTCTTCTCTCACCCCTTATTGCATCGCCAATTATTTCTTCCATATTCTCATCCAGCTTATGATTATTGCTATAAAACTTTATAAGCGTATCTGTATATAATCTGTTCTCTATTATTGCCTTGTATTCTTCAAATTCTTCTTTGCTGAGTTCTTTTTCCACGGCTCCATAAAAGTTCTCTTCTTCTTCTTTTTCTTTTTTCCCTTTTTTCCAAAGAAGCTTCTTTTCTGTTACCATCTTTGTAATCTTTTTTATACTTTCGTTTTTAACTATTTTTGTAAAATATTCTATCTCTTCTTTGCTCATGTCTTTTGTGGCGTTCTCAATTGTCGCTTTTATCATCTCTCTTATAAAAATTGGGTCATTCCCCATATTTGTTATTCTGTCTTTTTCTTCTATCTTTTGTTTATCTGTAAGTTTGCTTTTATCTATTCTTTTCTCTACATTTTTTAAGCCTGTTTTCCAGCTTTTTTTAAAAACTTCATCCGCTCCTTGCCGCATCATCTCATCGACTATTTCTAGCCTGCCTGCATTTGCTATACTTAGCAATATCATCATAACTACAACAATCTTTTTCATTTCTCTTTCTCCTTAGTTTTTATAGCTGTCAATCTGCCATCTTCATCAAGCAAAAAGAGCGTCGTGCTCTTCTCTCGCTTGTGGGCTTTTTGTCTCGTCCTCTTCTCCTGACCTCTCCAGACTCTCTGCCATGATTTTATGATAGTAATATTTTTGCCTATCTGGTGTTAGCTTCTGTAGTGCTTTTATAGTTTCGTCAAAACCATCATCTTTCGGTTCTTTTGCTCTTTTTTCCTGATCCAAAAACATTTCACCGTTTCCAGCTATTAACCAATTGGTATTTATTTTAAAAACTTCTACCAGCTTGATTATGTAGTCTACCGTTGGCGTTCTTTCACCTGTTTCATACCTTGAAACTTGGACTTTGTTAGTTCCCATTCTTTCGGCAAAGTCCGCCTGAGACATATCTTGTTTTTTTCTTAATTCTGTTAATCTTTTTGAAATATTTACCATTTGGTGTTTTTACCCTTGACTTTTGTACACCAATTGGTTATCATTCCCCCATAGCAAACTTGAATTACCCATTTTCGCCCTTGCTATAAAGTTCTTTAGTAGTTCTCCAGCTTATCAAATACTCTTTCAACACTTTTATCATTTTTGTTTAGTTTCTTCCTTGTTCCTTGTTTGTTCGGTAGTTACGCCGTCTTCTTCGCCAAATTCTTCGTAACTACCGGCTTTAGCTTTTTATTTGCGCCCCACAGATAAAAAAGCTCTAATATTATACCCCCGTTTGATAAAGGAGTTGATATGGATTTTGAAAAAACCCGTTTTCAACCGCGCGACGCTGTCATGTATACGCTATTACGAGACGCTCTTTCGGCTTTTGCCAAAAAAGAGGGTTTTGGACGCTATGACTCACATTTTGCCACTGTTTTAGGCTATACAAGCAAAAACGGCAATATCCAGTTCCTTTCCAGTATCCAAGATGTTTCCGTTCGTAGATTTGGACTTGACGAGTTCTGCGTACTCATTCGTGAACTCGGTCTTGAGTCTAGCCCTATTATAAATCGTATGCTTGAGGGTTCAGGTCTTATTTGTGTTTCTGCCGATTCACCCACTCTTGATAGTATCTCGTCTTTTCCAGTTATCCATCTTATAAAAAGCGGTGAGCTTGCAAGCTCTCTAGTCTCTGCACTTCAAGACGGGGCATTGACGAAAAAAGAAGAGGTTGAAATTTTTGAGCAAATAGACTCAATCATTGGTTTTCTCTCTTCTCTAAGACATACAGTAAAGGAGTATGCGCCATGTTAGATGATAAATTAGATACTAGTTCTGAGCAATCAGACGTCCCATCGGGGTTTTCCCTCTTTGATGGTGCCGATCCATTTGATATGACCATTTCTGTTTTTATCGAATATATCAATAATCATATGTTCGGCGAATCCGACAAACAGTTTTTATTAAATGTCGGCAACGGTTCTATTACTTACGGTGAGCATATTGCGTTTTCTGCTCTCGTAGAAACTGCACAAGCTAGACTTAAAGATTTTTCTGACGCTCTCGCCAAATCGCCTTATTCTAAAAAACAGTAAAACGCCTCAAAAATGAGTAAGCTAGAACAAAGAGAGTCTGAACTTTTAGCACTTCATTCAGATATTGCCGCTTCTCAGCCAATTTATATTAACCCTCCTTGTTCCATAAAAAACAAGGACGGCTCTATCTCTCATTTTGTTTGGGAATGCTCGTTTAGTCCTGATGAATGCCATGAGTCCACTAGGCTCATGGAGATTTTAGAAACTCCATCGGGTCGCATTGGTTATTTTGAATCTGTTTTTACTCGCCCTGTCGACTTGGTGATTTGATATGAAATTTACAGCCGTCTTTAACGAGCTAATGGAAATTAAAGAGTTTGAATACAGTCCTCATACTCTAGTCGATAAAAAAGCAAGATATGGTAAACATCTAAAACCTGTTATTGGAGATATTGAGATAGGTTCTCTTCGCTATCCAATGCTTCAATCTATCCTAAACACTATGCTTAAAAACGGTTCTGCTGTCAAAAGCGTCGCTCACGTCCGTGATATTATCCGTACTGTGTTCGCTCATTCTATGCGGTGCGAATATATAGAGAAAGACCCCTCTCTTTATTTGACGCTTAAAAAAATAGATAATCGCCGCTTCCTCCGTCTTAGCAAAGCTGAAATAGTGGCTTTTGTATCTGCTATAAAAAATGAACCTGATTTATATACTCGGTGCCTGTTTATGTTTTTGCTCCACGGTAGGCGCCTCAATGAGGCTCGCAAGCTTCGTTGGGATTGGATAGATTTCGATAGAAAGACTGTTTTAATCCCCGCTCTGCATTCAAAAGATAGTTTCTCCCATGTTTACGCTTTGACTGATGATTTTTTGGAAGCTCTGCGCTTTCTTCCTCGTCTTAGCGCTTTGGTTTTTCCATCAAAAGTAACCGGAGTTGAGTTTGTTGATGTAAGAAAATCATTTTGGCGTATTCTTTCCCGTGCTGATATTGATAGAAAAGATATGCGTATCCATGATATTCGTCATCTTGTCGGAACTACCGCTATTTTATCAGGTATGAGTCTTGAAGATGTGAAATACACTCTCGGCCACAACTCCATAAGCACAACTATGCGTTATGTGAGTGCTGATTCTTCTCACTCTCGCCGCGTCTCTGCCCTTATACTGTCTGTGTCTGTCGGGGGTCTAAAATGACTATCGAAGAGAAAATATTTGACGCTGTTTTAATTTGCCTATCTCTAGGCGAAAACATCACACCTACACGTCTTGCAAAATATAGCGGTTTGAGCCGTAACGCTCTTGGTTACCATGTAAAAAAGAAAAAAAACAACTTAAATAAAAAAGGATAAAAGTATGTCAAAAGAAAAAAATAACGGACTCTCTCCAAACGACGACGAGCCTGCTTCTGAAATCGGTGGTAAACAAGTTGTTACTCATGATGCATTTTTAGATTTACAAATAGATAAAGCCGTTGCCGCCAAGCTTCGCTCAATGACTCTAAACGAAGTAAATGTTGGTTGTTCAATCACCGATAAAAGAACTTCTTCGGGTAAGCCAAAAAAAGACTCGCAAGGTAATGAGACTGGCGAGTTTTGGGCGGATAGTTACACTGTTGAACTAAGCTTTGAGGGCGGCAGATTTACTACTCGCGTCGACGCTCCTACTTACGCTTCTTTAGAGATGGGCGGTGTTCGCTATACGGCTAAAGGCGCTTTAGAGTCCAAGGTAAACGAGTATGGTTTTTCTATTCCAAGCGTTAAAATTCTTAGCTTTGCTAGGCTGCTTTAGTGCTCCCTATGTCTTCTTCTTGTTTTTGCTCGGAGGCTTGCTTATTGCAGTCTCCAGCGTTGCTTAAGAGCCTATTATTAAGGACTTCGCAAGTTTTTAAAAGTGGTCTTTTTCTTTTCGCCCCATCCTGTTTAACAAGGGGTGTATCCGTGACGCTCCCCTATATCTCTATATCTTTGAAGTTGAGGTTATTTTTATGAAAGTCTTTTTTGAACCTGTGATTTTGTCTCAGCATATAGATACTTTAAAAACTACGCATAAATCAGTAAGCGAGTCCGATTTTAATGGTAAGTTTCAAAATTTTTGTGATCTTCTTGATGTATTAAAAGATGATGCTCAAAATGTAAAAGGTTTTGCAAATAATGAGCGTTTTGTTGTTTCTGAGCTTTTGGCTCTCGGTCGTTTTCGTATTCACGCACAAGGTAATCAAGCTTATAAATATATAGTCTCAAATGATGACCTTTATATCAAAATTGGAAACATAGCTTTTGGCTCTGATAGACCTCAAATTTTGATTGAATATCGTCAAAGCTTCCTTTTTACTGTTGGTTATAAAAGAGCTTACGAGATAGCGCAAAAATTTGTTGATAAGGCTTTGGGCTCTACTATTGATAATATTTCTGAAGTACATTTAGCGTCTGATGTTTGGGGTGTTGCTTATGATTTTTTTGACACTTGCCGCTTTCAAACAAATTTTAAAAAAAATGAGATTGCTTCTGGTGATGTTGATATGTTTCGTGCCTCTATGAAGCGAAATATTGAAACTATTTCTTTCGGTAAAAATGCTTTTATGTTTCGTATATATGACAAATTAAAACAACTTGTTCATTATCCTGAAAAGAAGGCGCTTATCCTTTCCAAATGGATTATAAATGGCTATGATGAAGCTAGCAAGGTTCCTGTTTATCGCCATGAAATACAGTTAAGAGACGACCATTTAAAAAAGCATATTCCTAGGGATGTTGATGATAAAGTGGCTTATATCTTCGCGAATCTGCAGGCTCTTTGGGCGTATGCATTGACAAAAGTTCAATATGTTGACCTTAATGAAAACGAGCTGTTCCGCTCTATGAAAAGCACAAATTCTGATACTGTGCGCCAAATTTTTTATCGTGCAAAAGAGGACGATAAACGCTTTCATTTTTGGGATACTCTTCGGTATTGGGATAATGAAAAAGTTTCACAAACCCTCACTTATAGGGATTATAAAGACTCAAAGTTAAAGACTGCTCAAAAAGCCGCAAAAATGTTTGTTTCTACCGTTTATAAATGCTTAGGTGATGACCCGCAAAATATGGTTAAAGTTTTAGAATCTGTTAACTCGGATACTTTGAAATTTAAAGGTCTCACTCTGCATCAGTACGGACAGTTAAAAATTGTCGATTCTTTTGTACAAAATGAGCGTTTATTAGTCAATCATGGCGTTGTTGTTCCCTCTGTTCATGAGGTTAATTTTTATCTTGCGCATAAGGCCTATTTTGAGGTTATTTCTAGTATTCCTGATGAGATTATGAAGTCGGTAAATAATCGCACTTTTGAACTGGCTGTGGAGCGTCGTAATAAAATCGAAGCTAAGGAGTTATTTGGGTGATGCATGATTGGTCTGAAATAAAATACTTTACAAAAAGTGAGTTTTCTTGTAAATGTGGTTGCGGTCAAAATAATATAGATTTTGAGTTTGTCCGCCGTCTCGACGTTGCCCGTAAAGTCGCAGGCGTTCCTTTTGTAATCGTTTCCGGTTATAGATGTCCTGAGCACAATAAAAAAGTTGGTGGCGTTGATAACAGTGCACACGTTCGTGGTTTTGCGGCTGATATAAAAACCGAAGATGCTGCTTTTCGTTTTGCTCTGCTGGTTGGCTTTATTCGGGCTGGTTTTGTTCGCATTGGTCTTTATTCATCGTTTATTCACGTTGACGTTGACCCTCTAAAGCCTCAAAACCTTGCCTGGTCTGATAAATAAAAAAAAGGATTTTTTCATGATGGATTTTAAAGAAATAGTGCATTTTTTAGGTGTTGCCGGTTCTGTCGCTTCTACTATAAACCCCGCTGTTGGTGGCGGTATGGTTCTCGCCTCTAAAGCTCTTGAAAAATTTACGGATATGCCTGACGAGACTTTAGCATTTAGCTTTGGCGGTCTCTCTTCTTTATCTAATGATATTAGAAAAATGGTTAACTCTGATAATTACGACAAAGATAAACTAATACAGATAGCCGATAGCTTAGAGGCTTCTTCAATTATCCTACAAAAAATCACTAAGATGGTAGGTTAAAAAAATGCCAAAAACTTTAGAGTTAAAAATTTCTCGAGTAACAGACTTTAGCGCCCCTTTCGGGAACGGTGAAGCAGGTATGGGGGCAGGTTGTTCTTTCACCCTTTTGAATCCTGTTACTGAAGAGCAATGGGGTTATAAGTTTAATTTAACTTTTACTTCTGGTTCTTATGTTTTATCTGATTGCATAAATCTTGGTACTGGTCAAACAGTCACTTTTCCCTATTCTTACACTGACGAGCCTCTTCATTCTATGACGCTTGAGACTTCTTCCACTTATTATACTGTCACTGTTGAATTTCCTGATTCGCTTTTTCTTTGTAATTGTATAGGGCTTGTTGCTTCGCTTCCGTCTGGTTGTCCTGTTTCGCAGGTAAATTTTGATTTTTCGCCTCTCTTAACATCTGTCGCGACTTCTGCAAATCAGAATTTTTTACGTCTTGCCGCTGGCACAAAAGAGAGTTTAGCCTCAACTCTTGCCGATTTAGACATAGCTCTTTCTGATGCAACTTCAAAAGAGACTGCTTCAACCCCTATTATTGTTTCTCACTTTTCATCTTTTTTAACTGGTCTTAAAACTCTTTTAACCTCTATTTCGTCTGCTTCGGCTTTTAGTACTGGTTCTGCATCTAATTCTGATATTGTTGACGCAAATAATTTGTCTGGTAGTTATTGTAAATATGTTAATGGTCAAGTGGTTTATTATGGTACTTATGGTTTGTGGGTTGTAACTCGTGCTTTCTTGGTTCTTACATCGGATAATGCCCTTACTCCTTTCTATGATTTGAGGGCTGATGATGGTCTCGATTCTTCCGGTGACCCAAAATATCGTTATTGTACGGTTCCGCAAGATTATGTTTTTCCTTTTATCCCTGTTGAGGTGTAAATTATTATGGCTGAATCTCCTTATTACGTTCCTGATGGTAAGGGCGGTTATGCACGAATAAGTGTAGCTTGGCGCCCTACAAATGGTTTAACTCCGGCTGAGTTTGCTAAACGCGTTGGTCTCTCCTCGGGGTTCGCCGAATATACTGCAATTCTTGATCAAACCGTTTCCAGGATAACTTCTTCTGGTCAAACTCTGGCACAGTATTTTAAAAGTAACCCAATTAAGGTAGATAGTGCTTCATCTTCATCATCTTCATCATCATCTTCTTCTTCTGTCTTAACTACTGGTTCTAGCTTTTTACAATCTTCTGCAAAGCTTGCTGTTGGCAGTGTCGCTACTCTTGGTATTGGTTATGTTGGTTCTAAGGTAGTTGATTATCTTGCAAATAAAGCCGCTGATGCCGTTATTTCTCTTATTGACGGCTCAAGTGGTGATAAGTCTGGCGGTTCAAAAGCTTCAAAACCTGTTGATTTGGCGGCTACTATTCCGACTCAACCAAAACTAGTTATTCCACCTAGTTCACCTGTTCCCGTAGTTGATACGCCGCCAGTAGCTTCTATGCCCGGTCAAACTCCCACCGTAGCTTCATCTATCCCGTCGGATAGTTCAGGCTCTACGGGCTCTACGGGGGCTACAGGTTCCACTAATGCTTCTTCTCTAAATATAGGCTCTACTTATTCTGAACGAACCCGAGATGATGGTTCCCATGCTTATTCTATAGAGCCGGAGCAAATGTTTAAAAGAAAACTTGATGAATTTACGTTGATTTCTGTTATAGCTGCTTCTAGTGACCGCCGTGATTCTCTTTTTTGTGATTATTTAAATCTTATTCAAGGGGTGCCTACGGAGCAAAAAGCTTATTCTGATATTATTGCTAAAAAATTGGAAGAAAAAAGGATTGCAGAAGAAGCTGCTAAAAATAAAGATTCTTCTGAGCAGGACTATACTACTGATTGTTCTAGTCCCGATTATTACAAAAACTCTAATTTAGCTTGTTATGGCACTTATCAGCCTTTTGTTGGTGGTTTTGATAATAGTTTGGGTAATTCGTTAAATCGTTCTGCCTCTAGCATTTCTGCATCTCTTGCTAATAATAAAGCTTTTAGTAATGCTCTCTCTAATGGTGTTCCTCATCAAGAAGCTAGTCAAGTATATCAGTCAGTTTCTTCAGCTATATCCAGTGCTGTTTCTAAGTCTCTTATTGCTAATGAGCCCATGGTTTCTTTTGGTGAAATTGTTGATTCTGTTCTTGGTGGTGCATCTAGTTATTACACTGGGGCAGTTCCTTATCCTGTAGATGGCAAATCTCCTTTTTCTTCTTTTGGTCCAACTCCTGAACCGTCAACAGATACTGCGTCTGACCCAAATAGTCAATATTTTTCTGCTTCAAATATTACGCCTGATAGTTCTCCTGAGGATATACAAAAGATAGTTTCAGGTCTACAGGCTCGAAATCTTGAGCTTCAAAATGAACTTCTTGAATATAAGAGAACCCCTATTGAAATGCCGCTAATAAATGGTGAGCCGCCTGTTTTAATGTCTCCTCGCGACGCTGAATTTATCGCAGACGCAAACAGCGGTTTAAAAGACTCTGAAATAAACAATGAAACTTTTGACGATGACGACTTTGATTTTGAGAATTTGCTGATGCCATTTCTCCCTTTTTCTGGCATATCCTCTGATATTGATTCTGTATCGGGTAAGTTTGGTTCTTTTGCTGATTATGGTTCTGTTACGCACAGCTACGGTTCTTTAGTCACTGATGATGCGGAGGTCTAATAATGCCATTAATGAGAAATGCCACTGAAGAATTTGCAGAAGAGATTTTATATGGTTCTTATTATGCTTATATCATGCCTGAGGTTCGGGATTGGGTTGAGTCACATTTTCCCGATACTGTTGTAAATGGTAAGACTCAGCCTAATATTTTAAAAGAAGCTGTTGAGAGTTCAATCAACGTTCTTTTGATGGGTGCTTTATTTATGTTGTTGCGCTATCAGGAAGCTTTTCTTGAGAAACTTTTTAGTCTTTCCCGTGCTGGCTCTCTTGCTGTTCTCACTGGTGGTAAAGTTAGTTATGATAGGCTTAAGAATAAAATTAAAGGTCTTCGTGGTGTTCGTGCTACGAATCGTTTTAAAAAAGTCGGTGATACTATGCAACCGCGCGTAATGCTTGCACAGCATATTCAATCTCAAACAGACACTATTATTAATGCACGAAATAGTCAATATAACAGCTCTTCTGTTTATACTCCTGCCGCTTCTGTTCATAGTAGCGGTGTCCATAAAGAGCGTCTTTATAGAGAGCTTGGCGATTCTAAAGTAAATGCAAAACTTCAACTTGCTATGTTCAAGCTTCAATCTGGCACCTTTAGTGAAGCTGATAAAGAAACTCTTAAAGTTATTTTTAAGTCTGCAAATCCGGGTGTTGCATATGACCCCTCGAAAATAGATATTGAACAACTTAATAAAATATCGCATTATATGTTTACGGTTGATAGTGATGGTAAACTAATCGGTTTGACTGAAGCTATCCTGCATCTTCTTAATGGTCTCGGTTATCTACATAAATCAAATTCAGGAGCTAATTAAAATGGCTGATACGCCTGCGCCGGTTCTTACCGATTGTGAAAAAAAACAACAAACAGTAATAAATCTTTTAGTTTTACTTTTAAAAGTTCTTGGTGTTTTGTCTTCTGACGTTGACAAAGCTATAGTTAAATGACTTTTTGTTGTTGCCCTACCAATCTTTATCTCTTTGATTTTTCCAATGTGGGTACTCTACATCTTTATAATGAGCTTATTCCCCTTTATTTTTGGAAACGTTCTCTGATATACTGCCCCGTTCCTCTTCCAGCTTCTCATTCACAGAACTCGCGACCCCCAACCATACAAGAGCTTGAGGGGTTAAATTATAGTTATCGTACTTTTACTTCTTCTTTTAAGCCTTTATATTTTGAATATACTTTGCCTATTTTTAGCGATTTTGAATTTATAGAATCTGTGGCAGGTGCGGTTTCTATCGCTGGTTTTGAGGAAGCTCGCGCTCTTTGTCAAGACTTCTGTAGTCATCGTACTACTGGAGCTGCTTATGATTTTCGTCCATATACATTTGACACTGGTGTTACCGATAGTAAGATTGCTGATTTATTGCGCATAACAAGTAATGGTATTACAGTTCAACAATACCTTTAAATAGATTGGAGAAAATATATAAAATGCCAAAATACAGAGTCCAACTAAAACAAGGTTCCCGCACAATAACGGAGCATATAGAAGCAAAAAACCTACAATCAGTTTTAGACTTTTTCAACCTTTTATCAACTGCCAAGGTCACAGAAATTCTAAAGATAGAATACGAAAACAACACAACCCCGCCCATCGACGACATGACCTATTTTCCATTTGCTAAAGTTGTAATAGGCAACTTGTCTGCAAAAACCAGTAAACAGGTTATGTTCCACAATATCAAGCCCTCAAAGAATACAAACGATATTATTTTAGCCTGCAAAACCTATCTTGACATCAACGGGCACGCTGTTGATAACTGCTACACCGCCCTTATCAAAACTTCTTCTTAGATTATATTTTTTATAATTTAAAATGTTACACGTGAAACAATTAAATCTTATACTATCATCTCGTCAAAACTACTTTCTTTTTCTCTCTCCAGAGGGGGCTTCTAGCCCCCTTTGTCTCCCCCGCCTCTTCTCAAACCCGCCAACTTTCCGCCCTCCCTTTTTTTAACTTTCGTCGTGTCCGATTGGGGGTATCGGGGGTCACTCCCCGATATAGCAAAGCCGATTAGCTTTGCGTAGCAACGTCGCTTGCGACAACCTCGCACACTGTGCCCCGTGGCTGGGCGATACGTTAGCGGCAGAAAACCCTACTTGTACCATTCCGCCCTTTGGTCGTTTATGCCTAATTGCGGTCAAGTCCTCTCCCCCTATTTTCCATCTCGCCCAAAACGCCCCACTTTCACATCTTTATTTTCCGCCTCTCCTCCTCTCTTCATTTTTTACCTTGCCCCAAACCCAAAAAACTTATTAAAATTTGTCGTCTCTTTTACAGAGCGGGTTTTATCGGGGTTTATCGGACGCTTTACCGCGTCCTCTTAAGCTCCCTACGGAGCTTTAGAAAATTACTTTAAAAAAAGGATTACTATGGCTGGCAAACTTCTTTTGCAAACTGTCGGTGGTAAAAGCGGCGGTCTTTTAACTGTTGACTCTTCTGCTGGTGACTTGGCGGCTCTAACGGGGCTCATGGAGGGTAAATATGAACAGTATGACCAAAAAGCTAGCGGCGGCACTGCTACGGCTATGCCTGCTACTCTAAACAGAAAAAAGTTTTCTTGTGGTAAAAAATCAGATAATTATAGATGTAGCTTTATAATTCCACATCTAAAAACTACTCAAAATAGTAACGATGTCGTGGCGGCCGTAAAGGCTGGATTTGACGCAAATTTTGACGTAACGACAAAAGCAGATTACTGCAATGTCTTGCTAGCCAAATAAGGGGTAAATAATGGCAAAATCACTTGTAATTAATACTCTTGGTGGCAAAAGAAAATTTGTTTTTCTTCCTTGCAACGACACAACGGCGGCGGCTTTCGCTTCTTCTTTCCTTGACGGTGAACATGCTGTCTACGCTAAAGAGTCCGAATCTGGCACAGATACCGGCATTCTTTCAGCTACAAAAGTTTCTGTTTTTGGAAGAGACACGACAACATTTAAGTCAACGACTCTAAGCTTTACCGCTAAGTCATCAAAATCTGATGAGGACATCATCACCGCCCTCACAGGTAAAACCTATAACGGCGTTAAGTTTGACACTGTAGCGGTTTCAATGTATCCGGTAAATTTCTCATAGCCACTCCGCCTACGGGTGCGGGTGGTTCGCCTGCTGGCACAACAGGGGCGGGGCTTTAAACTCCTCGCTTCTTCGTTCTTTCTTTTAGCTTTTGTCTCTCTTTTTTGCTTCCTCTCAAAAAAAAAGCCAAAAATAGAGATAACATAATGGAAGTAACATATTTAGGTGTTAATTATCAAATTCCTGATAATACGCCTTTTACAATATCCGGTTTAGAGTTCGTTGGTGATGGCTATTCAAAAACTGAAGCTATAGCCTCAGGTCAAGGCTCATGGAATGAAAAAAACATCAAAAATTTTCTAAAACTTCTCGAGCTTATCTCGTCATCTCCCACCTCTGTCGCCTCTGTGCCTGTCGGTATTATTTTAGCTTTTGCTGGAACCACTGCACCAGATGGCTTTATTTTCTGTCATGGGCAATGGTTTGCGAAAACCGAACAACCTGCGCTTTATGCCGTTATTGGCGGCTCTTTCGGAATTTCTGATCTTAGCTTTAAGGTTCCTGACCTTAGAGGCGAATTTATCAGGGGTTATTCTGCCGGACGTGCAGATTTAGACGCTAACCGCGTCTTTGGTAGCGTTCAAACTGGTTTAGGCTCTCACACTCATGTTGTCGATGTCGTTACTACCAAAGTTGCCGCCGATGTCTCCGGTGTCTCTGTTGCTGTTTCTGCAACAACACGCGGTTCTTATAGCTCCTCTGCCGCTCCGCATAACTTGGCACTAAACTACATTATAAAGGTTTAAAAATGTTAGATAAAACTCCTGAAAGCTATGGCATGATAACTTATCTATGGGTTCTCGCTCTTTCTGTTTGGGCTGGTATGGCTTCTCATCTGCACAGTTTTAGGTTACACAACAAAAGAGATTTTGACTTTATTGGTTTTTTCGTAGATATTTTAATCAGCGCTTTTGTCGGCGTGCTTACTTTCTTTTTATGCGAGAGCGCAGAAATAGATCCTCTTCTTACCGCCGTTTTAGTTGGTGTAAGTTCCCACATGGGAGCTAGATCCATTTATCTATTTCAACACTTTTTGATTTGTAAATATGCCCCTGAATATTGTGACGATATAAAAGCACAACAAGATAACGATAGGGATAATAAGAAAGATTAGTTAGTTTTGTAGTGGAATTAATATTAAATTGTTAGCAAACCCCTAACATATAAGGGTTAAATGGTTGCGGGAGTAGGATTTGAACCTACGGCCTTCGGGTTATGAGCCCGACGAGCTACCGGGCTGCTCCATCCCGCGATGACCAAAAGAGAAAAAACAAGGTGGCTGGGGTACAAGGATTCGAACCTCGGTTAGCTGGACCAAAACCAGCTGTCCTACCGCTAGACGATACCCCAATCACTTTTGAGAACGAAATTATAGCCAAACTTAACCGCTTTGTCAACTAAAAAACGGTAAATTTCTGATAAATTAATAAAATATGGGGAAAATATGCCAATTAACAGGGTGACGGATGCGATAGAGGAGATAAAAAAGGGCAATATGGTCATTATGCTAGATGACGAGGATAGAGAAAACGAAGGGGATTTGGTGTTTGCCTCTATCTTTTCCACGCCCGAGAAGGTCAACTTTATGGCGAGCGAGGCAAAAGGGCTTATATGTGTGGCGATTACAAAAGAGGATGCCGCACGCATGAAGCTAGAGCCGATGGTCGCAAAAAATAGCTCTTCATACGAAACCGCCTTTACCGTGTCGGTAGACGCAAAAGGGTGTGCTACGGGTATCTCTGCATTTGAAAGACACGACACAATACAGCTTTTAGCGGGCGCAAACACCAAGCCTGACGATTTGGTGAGGCCTGGGCATATATTTCCCCTCATCGCAAAAGAGGGTGGCGTGTTGGTGCGTACAGGGCATACAGAGGGTTCTGTGGATTTGTGCCGCCTAGCGGGCGTATATCCTAGCGGCGTTATATGCGAGATTATGAAAGAAGACGGCACGATGGCAAGACGCAGCGACCTTGAATTGTTTGCGCTCAAGCACAATCTAAAGATAGTATTTGTATCAGACATCATAGAGTACAGACTAAAAAGCGAGACGCTTGTAAAAGAGATAGACGCTGGACAAACAAGCTTTATGGGCAGGGCGGCCATTAGAAGAAATTTTGAAGATCACACCGGCAGAGCGCATACGGCGTTTATCTTTGGGGAGTTGCAAGAGACGGCAAATGTACGTTTTAGCAACATCTCCACGGATATTGAACTACTCTCAAACGAAGCAAAATTCTCCTCTCTAACTAGAAGCGCGGATCTTTTGCACAGAGAGGGCGGCGTAATGGTTTTTGTAGACGCAAGTCATCCCGAGAGCTCAGAGGTAAAAGAGTTTGGCGTAGGGGCGCAGATTTTGGGGCTTTTGGGGGTCAAAAAAATAAATCTGCTTACGCACTCAAAAAATAGAGAGTTTGTAGGAATATCGGGTTTTGGGCTTAGTATAGAGAATAGAGTAGATGTATAGCATCTATGAAGATTAGACCTTGAGAGAGCTGGAATTTTATCTTTTAAGGCGATAAAACAATCATCTAGCGATAGTTTTGTTACTCGTCTAAACTCACAGACAATTTGTTGTTCTATGTCACTTAGCGATGATTTAATCTTTTTAGCACCACTCTTTTTATCTTCCGGGCACCTCTAAAAACTCTTATTTTTCACTTTTTTAAATTATACAAAGCCTATAATCATTGGCTTTGCTACTGAACGCATTATGAAAAAACATAGTTTTTAGAGGTGCCCTTCTGTGCTTGCATCTCTTTTCCATCTATGAACTGTTTTTGGATTAAGATTATATTTGATTGCTAACTTTGCGATACTCTCACAAGAGTCTTGAATTTCTTTTCTGATTCTTGGCGTGGTTTTGGCGTTAGCGTGCAATAAATTTCCCATAAATTAGCTTCCATAGGGTGTTTGTGTATTATGCCTGAAGAATGGGGGACTAAACAAAGATAACCGACCATAGCCATGGCAATATAAAAAATATTGTCATGCGTCCACACTACTCAAAATAGAAGAAAACCCCTCCAAAATAGCTCCGCCAAAATCAAAAATAAATCCCCTTTTGTGGTTTTTAACAGTTTTAGTATAGTTTTGCTATCATTCTTTCAAAATAGAACAAAATAATGAGTGTCTCAAACCTCATTTTAACTTTTTCAATTTGCGTAATGTCTATAATTGCAAGCTTTATTGGCGAATTATGAAAAAACGGTAGTTTTTTTATGTCGTCACAATGTTATATTCTAGCTATAATTACTCTATTGAAAAAAGAAGACTCGATTTTTATATTTTCAAAAAAACGCTTTGGCGACAAAGTGTATTCTACAAAAAAGGTATCGCAATGGCAGATGTATTAAACGGAACTGTTAAATGGTTTAACAGTGAAAAAGGTTTTGGATTTATTCAACAAGAAAATGGCGGTAAAGATATATTCGTACACTTTCGTCAAATAAACAGCAATGGTTACGGTCGTGTTTCACTTGATGAGGGTCAAAAAGTGACTTATACTGTTGGTCAAGGCGACAAAGGTCCTCAAGCGGAAAACGTTACGGCATTGTAGAAATGTTATGCGCTAATACGAGCAAAGCCCGTCTTAGCGGCAAAGGACATAAATGTCTCTTGTAACCCCCTAAAGCTCCCACTCGTGCAGGGGGAATGGCTCATCTTAATGGTGGATGAGCTACTACTCAAAAACTAGTTTTGAACGCACAATCTCATCACTTCTCTCAACGCTAAATTTCCAATCTATCTTTTTTGCTATCTCTTTACACAGCATCAACCCAAAACCGTAGCCGTTATTCCCCAATTTACTATCCGCCACTTGAGTGCTGTTTTTTTATCTCTACGCTATTTTATCTATGTGTAAAACACTAGACGTTAAAGCAAACAACTATTACTACTATAAGAAAAACGGCGTTATCTCTGAGTCTAAAAAACAACAAGAAGATACAGCTCTTTGTGACGTAATCAAAAAAGAGTTTATAAACTCTCGCACACACTCAGGAGCAAGAAGACTAAAGGCGAAGCTTTTACAGGGCGGTCTTGTCATATCTAGAAAACGCATAATAAAGCGTAACCCCCAAAGTAAACCCATCCCCGATCCCGTCCACTCCTTTGTGTAAATTCCTCTAACTGACGATTTAGAGCTTTTGGTTTTTTAATCTTATTGATTCTTAACCTCCAAGCTCTTGCAATAAAAAGGAATATTAATTATGGGAAAAGGCGGTAAGCAGATTGTTGGAAAATGGGTTGACATTTCAGTCTTTGGATTGTGTTAAATTAAGGGGTGGTGGGTTCTAGAGGACTCGAACCTCTGACCAGCCGGTTATGAGCCGGCTGCTCTAACCAACTGAGCTAAGAACCCGTTAAGTGAAGAGCTTTTTTTGCTTTAGCGTTTCCGCTTCAAAAAAGAAACGTAATTATACAAGAAATTAAAACGAAAAGCAAGTAAATTTTCTAAAATTCCAAAAAGAATCATAAAAGTTACAAAGCTGGTGCCTCCATAGCTGTACATCGGCAACGGAATGCCGACTACGGGAGCGAGTCCTATCGTCATGGCGATATTGACGGAGGAGTAGACAAAGATGAGGATTCCGACACCTCCGGCAAATACCACGCCAAAGTGGTCGTCGCGAAATTTTCTACGCAACCCTAAAATGTGTAGCGTAAGTAGCGCATATGCAAAAATGAGTACAAATGCGCCAAAAAATCCAAATCTCTCTACATGGTATGCGAAGACAAAATCCGTTGTGGCTATTGGTAGAAATTTTAGCTGTACTTGGGTGGCGTCCTCTTTGTCTTTGCCAAACATCCCGCCTGAGCCTATCGCAATGATGGATTGCTGGACATGATAGCTTGGCTTTTCGGCTAGAAAATCCTCTATTCTCTGTTTTTGATAGTCCCTGAGCCCAAACTCATAAATGAGCGTAGAGGTTGTCAGGAAAAGCGCTATTATCGCCACCCATATCTTCCATCTTACACCCGTCAAAAACAGAGCTCCAAAACCAAGCATTAAAACGACGCTGGCACTTCCAAGATCCGGCTCAATGGCGATAAGAAAAAAGGGCAATAGGATATAAAAGGATATTTTTGCAAAAGATTTTAAATCATATCCGTCGCTAGGAGGCGGGTTTTTTTGGATTAAGTAGGCGAGCATTAGCAAAAGGGCGGGTTTGATTATCTCTGATGGCTGAATAGTCATTGATGTAAACGGTATTTGGAGCCATCTTTGGGCGCCGAGTACGGATACGCCAAAAAACTTTACAGAAACCAGAAGGGAGATGTCTATCCAATATATAATTGGGATAAGCCACGATATTTTTCGTATCGGAATAATTGAAAAAGCGGCAAACAGTAAAAAGCCAACCACTATATACATAAACTCTTTTGCGGCAAGAGACTCGTTTACTTCGCTAATCAAAAAAAGCGAGCTAAGCGCAATCGGCGCAACCAAAAGCGGTATCAAAAAATCAAAATGCGTAATTATACGTCTATCTATTTGCAACATTGCATAAATTTTAGCTAAGTTTGGCTTATGTCCCAAGCGACTAAGCCTGCGTTAAAGAGCTAAATCTTATACTAAAATTAGACTATTATGCAACAATTAGTAAAAAGGCTGAATTAAGATATGAAACTTTTAGTGTCGGCTTTGGAGCCGTCTTCAAATTTGCATTTTGAAAATCTATTGCGAGAGTGTGGCGATATAGAGTTTGTCGGAATATTTGACGAGAAATTTGGAGCTCCGCTATTTAGCCCAAAAGAGTTTAGTGTAATGGGGTTTGTGGATGCTCTTAAAAAGCTGTTTTTGGCTAAAAGAGCTATTAACGCTCTTGCAAGAGAGGCTGAGAGTTGTGACAAAGTCTTGTTGATAGACGCTCCTGCATTTAATATTTTGCTTGCAAAAGCAATCAAAAAACTTTATCCAAATAAAGAGATAATCTATTATATTTTGCCAAAAGTTTGGGCTTGGAAAAGCTCTCGCATAGCCGTAGTGGAGCGGTATACGGATGTTCAGGCGTATATATTTGCTTTTGAAAAAGAGTTTTGGAAATGCGGCGTATTTGTCGGTAATCCGCTTATGGAGGAGATAAAAGAGAAAAAAAACGCACCGACTCGTTCCAATATTACAGCGTTTTTACCAGGAAGTCGAAAAGCGGAGATAGTTAGGCTTATGCCGATTTTTAGAGAGGTTGCCGCAAAGCTAGACGGGGTTAAAATATTGGCTATTCCGGCTTTTTTTGATGAGAACGCAATAAAAGAGCTATATGGAGACATAAGCTCTTTTGAGATGGTAAGAGACGCTAAATACGCCTTGTTGCACGCCTCAAAAGCGGTTGTATGCTCCGGTACCGCTACGCTTGAGTCCGCTTTGATAGGCGCTCCGACCTTGCTTGTTTATATAGCAAAGCCGATTGACTATATGATAGCAAAAAGATTTGTGACAGGGTTAAAACATGTTGGTCTTGCGAATATCATAGCGGATTTTGACGGCGCTGAGGAGATACATCCGGAGTTGTTGCAAGACGAGGTGACGGTTTCAAATGTGTTGGGCGAGCTTTATAGGATGGATGAGGCTGCATTTTTGCAAAAATCATTTTGGCTTCGAGAGAAGCTTGGCGGCAAAGAAAAAAGTTTAGCGCAATTTTTTGTTTAAAAATTGCTATAATCCTAATGTTATACGCTTAAACGAGCAAAGCTCATTTAAGCGGCAAAGGACACGAGCGTCCCTTGCACCCCCCCCCTTAAAGCTACCCGCATAAATGCGGGAGAATGTTAGGATTTACACACTTTTTGATAAAGTGTCCAATATCTGTTAAAATTATAAAAAAAATTATCTGCCGCCTACGGCGGCTAGCTTTAGCGGCTTAGCGCTTAGCGTAGCAAGGACGGGCTTTGCCCGTCCTTGCGTAATATGAAATAAAAAAGGATTTTCTTAAAATGCAAAAAGAGCCTATGACGAAGTTTGGGTTTGACAAAATAGCAAAAGAGCTTGAACACCTAAAAACAGTTGAAAGAGCCGTAATAGCTCAGGAGATAGCGGAGGCTAGAAGCCATGGCGATTTGTCGGAAAATTCCGAATACGACGCCGCAAAAGAGAAGCAAGCGCATCTTGAAAAAAGAATAGCTTATTTAAGCGATATGCTCTCTCGCGCGCAAGTGATTGACCCTACGACGCTTAAGCACAGCAGAGCGTGCTTTGGCTCCACCGTAAAGTTATGCGGAACAAAAGACGATAAAGAGGTGTGCTACACGATAGTAGGAGCTATAGAGTCAGATCCAAATAGAGGGCTTATATCTTTTAACTCTCCGCTGTCCAAAGCTCTTTTGGGCAAAGAAGAGGGCGATGTGCTAACCATTGAGCTTGTCGGCGGCGCGGATGAGTTTGAGATAATAGAAGTATTTTATGAAGAGATAAGTTTTAGAATATGAAAAAACTTAATGTAAGCGTAAAAATCATAAATAAGTTTGCCGTCGTTCCAAAGTATCAAACGGACGAGGCGGCTGGGTTTGATTTGCACTCTGTTGACGATAAGGTCATAAAAGCCGGTGAAAGAGGTGTTATAAAAACAGGGCTTGCAGTCGCTTTGCCAAAAGGGTATGAGCTTCAGGTGCGTCCAAGAAGCGGACTTGCTCTAAAAAACGGCATAACAGTGCTAAACGCCCCCGGAACTATTGACAGCGACTATAGAGGCGAGCTCATGGTAATACTGATTAATACCTCAAAAGATGATTTTTTTGTTAATAGTGGCGATAGAATAGCTCAGGCGGTAATAAAAGAGGTGTTGCAAGCCGACTTTTGCGTTGTGGAAGAGTTGGATGAGACTGTTAGAGGAAGTAATGGTTTTGGGAGTACTGGAAAATGAAAAAAATAAGAGCTGGCATTGTCGGTGTCAGCGGTTATACTGGATTAGAGCTTACAAAAATACTTATTACGCATCCAAATTTTGAGCTCATATACGCCTCAAATACGCAAGGTGGCGTTTTGCTCTCACAGCTTCACCCATGTCTTGAAGGCGTGTTTGATATTGAAGTGAAAAAAACAGAGATAGACGAAGTGGCAAAAAATTGCGACGTTGTGTTTTTGGCACTGCCGCATAAAGCCGCAATGGGGTTTGCAAAAGAGCTTGCGTCATCTGACGTGAAAATTGTGGATTTATCTGCGGATTATAGATTGAGCGCTTCAAACTATGAGCTAAACTACTGCGAACATATAGATAAAGAGGGTTTGGCGTCCGCTGTTTACGGTTTGCCGGAGCTGTTTGGCGAGCAGATAAAAAACGCTAAGTTGTTGGCAAATCCAGGGTGCTATCCAACCGCCACACTGCTTGCATTGGCGCCGTTTGCAAAATATATAGATGAGAAATCGCCTGTATTTGTGGATGCAAAAAGCGGAGTATCAGGGGCGGGCAAAAAATGCGTAGATAGAACGCATTTTGTCAGCGCAAACGAAAATCTCTTTGCATACGACCCGATAACGCATAGGCATTCGGTAGAGATAAGCGAAAAAATAGAGATTATCTCAGGCAAGCCTTTTCATATTACATTTGTGCCGCAACTTCTACCGATAACAAGAGGTATGCTTTCAAACGTCTACGCAACGCTAAAAGAAGATATAGAACCGCTTGAGGTAATGAGGGAGTTTTATAAGGATAGCTCTTTTGTAAGGG
Source organism: Helicobacter cetorum (assembly GCA_022729705.1). Taxonomy (GTDB): domain Bacteria; phylum Campylobacterota; class Campylobacteria; order Campylobacterales; family UBA6016; genus UBA6016. The sequence goes on from DZAX01000002.1 coordinate 97,941, forward strand.
TAAAAGAGTCGGCTGTGCAGTTAAAATCAGTCTGCGGAACAAACTTTTGCGACCTATACGCCGCAAAAAACAAAAACGCCCTTTTTGTAAATAGCGCAATAGATAATCTATTGAGAGGTGCCAGTTCGCAAGCGGTTGTAAATGCAAATATTATGTTTGGTGTAAGCGAAGATGCGGGAGTTCCAAAAATAGCTTATGCCCCTTAATCTAAAAGAGGGCGCCATATTTATTACGGACGCCCACTATCCAAGAAACAAAAAGGAGCTTTTGGCTCTTTTTGATTTTCTTATCCATACACCCCCGCCGCAATGCTTTTTGCTTGGCGATATATTTGAGTTTGCCTGCCCAAAACTTCCTTACTCTCTTAGTTACAATGAAGAGTTAATAGTAAAGATAGAAGCCTTAAGTCTTAAAACGGAGCTTTTCTATCTTGAGGGCAATCATGACTATCTACTAAAAGGGCTATTTTTAAACGCCAAAGTCTACTCCATGCAAGAACAACCGCTTATTGTTGCTTATCCTAACGGCAAAGCGGCGATATTTCACGGCGACAAGTACGGCGGTTTTTTATATACACTCTACTCTAGGCTAATTAGAAGTCCGTTTGTAATCTCAATTTTAAGAGTTGTGACGCTGGATGTAAACGGTAGATTTATAAAAAGTTTATATAAAAAACTTCTTGCAAAAAATATTTGCGGAGAGTATGCGGACTTTGCAGGGCGAAAAAAAACGGCTCTTCTAAAATATGATGCCTGCGGCACCAACTTAATAATAGAGGGACATAGCCACCAAAGAGTCTCTTTGAACGTAAATGGCCTAAAGTACGAAGCCTTGGGGGCTTTTGCGTGCAATAAAAGTTTTTTTAAAGTAAAATTTGAACATAACGATATTCGCTTTGTAAAGATGAGTTTAGGAGCGTTAAAAGATGGCTAAGCCTGATGATATTTTGCTGGTAGGCTCCAATGAGATGGAGCTTGTAGATTTTAGAATCTACAAACAAGATGGCGAAGTGGTGTATGAGGGGATTTATGGCGTAAACGTCGCCAAGGTGCGCGAGATAATAAATATCCCAAAATTAACAGAGTTGCCCGGCTCTCCCGATTATGTGGATGGTATATTTGACTTAAGGGGTATAGTGATTCCGGTTGTCAATTTGGCAAAATGGATGGGTATAAAAATGCCCGATTCAAAAGCCATAAAGCCGAGAGTTATTATTACTGAGTTTAACAATATTCTTATAGGTTTTATAGTTCACGAGGCAAAAAGAATTAGAAGAATCAATTGGAAAGATATTGAGACCGCAAGTTTTAGCGCAAGAAGCGGTGGGGCATTTGATAAAACAAAAATAACAGGCGTCACAAAGATAGAAAACGGCGATGTTCTTTTGGTGCTTGATCTGGAGGCTATTGTCCAAGAGCTTGGATTGTTTGACGAGAGTATGGAGTATTCTGAAAAAATGGAGAAGTATTCTGGTGTGGCGCTAATACTTGACGATAGCCAAACAGCCAGAAAAATAGTCAGAGAGACAATGGGTAAAATGGGTTTTACGGTTGTAGAGGCAAAAGACGGAGAGGATGGGCTAGTTAAACTCGAAGAGCTGGCAAGACAGTACGGCGAAACACTTAAAGACAATCTAAAAATCATTATTTCAGACGTTGAAATGCCAAAAATGGATGGTTTTCATTTTGCATCTAGAGTGAAGCAAGACGAAAGATTTAAATATGTGCCTATAGTCTTTAGCTCATCTATCAGTGATGATTTTTCTGGTTTAAGAGGCTCTCAGGCAGGAGGAGAGGCGTATTTGGTCAAGTTTGACGCAAATAAGTTTCACAACGAAGTATCTAGAGTTCTAAAAGCGCATCTAGGTTAACGGGTAAAGAGGGGGTTTAAAATGGATGAACTACAAGAGATACTTCAAGACTTTTTGATAGAGGCTTTTGAGATGATAGAGCAGCTTGACAAGGACTTGGTTGAGCTGGAACAAAGACCTGACGATTTGGATCTTTTGAATAGAATTTTTAGGGTTGCGCATACCATCAAAGGTTCTTCGTCGTTTCTTAATTTTGACGTGTTGACAAAGCTTACTCACCACATGGAAGATGTACTTAATAAAGCTAGACATGGCGAGCTCAAAATTACGCCTGAGATTATGGATATTGTCTTAGCCTCGATAGATCAGATGAAAGCTCTTTTAGTAAGTATTAGAGATACCGGCTCAGACGCTACGTCGGGTATAAATATAAAGCCTACGGTAGCTAGGCTAGACGCTGTGTCTTCAGGCAAAGTGATAGAGAGCGTAGCAGCCGAGCATGCCCCACAAGCCGCAAGTACGGAGGCGGAAACGCATGACAAAAAAGAAGAACCCGATTATGCTAATATGTCCGCCGAAGAGGTTGAAAAAGAGATAGAGCACCTTTTAAAGCAAAGACAAGAAGAGGACGAAAAGAGACGGGAAGCAAAAAAAGCGGGATCAAAATCAAAATCTGAGCCCAAAGCTCCAATCAAAGAGCCTAAAGAGTCCGCTGTTGAGCCTATCTTTGCAAAAGAGCAAGAGCCTCCAAAGCCAGTCTTAGTTGAACCGCAAGCCCCAAAGCCGACGCCGACACCGACGCCGACGCAGGTTTCGACTCCAAAAACGACGCAGCCCGTCGCCGCTGCGGCAGACCAAGCCGCCGCAACCGCCGTGGAGCAAACTATTAGGGTTGACGTTAACAGACTAGATCACCTAATGAATCTAATTGGCGAACTTGTACTCGGTAAAAATAGACTTATCAAAATATATAGCGACGTTGAAGAGAGATATGAGGGCGAGCAGTTTTTGGAAGAGCTAAACCAGGTCGTATCCTCCGTCTCTACCGTTACGACTGATTTGCAAATAGCCGTTATGAAAACAAGAATGCTTCCTATCGGCAGGGTGTTTAATAAGTTCCCTAGAATGATGAGGGATTTATCAAGAGAGCTTAACAAAAAAATAGAACTGGTAATCAAAGGCGAAGAGACCGAACTTGACAAGTCTATCGTCGAAGAGATAGGCGACCCGCTGGTGCACATAATAAGAAATTCAGCGGATCACGGAATAGAGATGCCGGATGTGAGGGTCGGAGCGGGTAAGCTCGAAACCGGAACGGTTGAACTAAAGGCCTACCATGAGGGCAACTCCATTATTATCGAAATAGTAGACGACGGTAAAGGCTTGGATCCGTTGATGATAAAAGACAAAGCCGTCGAAAAAGGTCTAATTAGCGAAAAAGAAGCCGATACGATGAGCGACAAAGAGGCATATAATCTTATCTTTAAGCCGGGCTTTTCTACGGTATCTAAGATCACAAACGTCTCAGGCAGAGGCGTAGGTATGGACGTTGTAAAAACAAATATCGAAAAGTTAAACGGAATTATTGAAATGGATAGTATGGTTGGCAAGGGTACGACTATTAAGCTAAAAATTCCGTTGACGCTTGCGATTATTCAAGCTCTTTTGGTCGGCGTACAAGAAGAGTTTTTTGCAATACCGCTCTCTAGCGTTCTTGAGACGGTTAGAATTACGCAAGACGATATATTTTTGGTTGAGGGCAAAAGCGTACTGAGACTAAGAAGCGAAGTGCTTAGTCTTGTGAGGCTCTCTGATATTTTTGACATTGAAGCCACAATGGAAGAAAACGTCAATCTATACGTCGTTATTATCGGTCTTGCAGACTCAAAAATAGGTCTTATTATAGATAGGCTTGTAGGGCAAGAGGAGATAGTTATCAAATCGCTTGGCTACTACCTCAAAGGCATAGAGGGTATAGCTGGAGCCACCATAAGGGGCGATGGAAAAGTAACTCTGATAGTCGATGTAACAGCTCTAATGCAAATGGCGAAAACATCGCACAAAAAAGTCGGCTCAAACAAAAAAGCCGCTGAATTAGCCGCCGTGAAGATAGCTAGAAAAACACTACCGTCTGACTATAGAGTGCTTATAGTAGACGACTCTAAAACAGATAGAACGATTATGAAAAATGCGATTAGTCCGCTAGGCGTGACCATGGTTGAGGCTATCGATGGTTCTGAGGCGTTGAATATCATAAAAAGCAACGATACGCCGTTTGACGCTTGCCTTATAGATATAGAGATGCCAAAAATTGACGGCTATACGCTAGCCAGCGAGATAAGAAAGTACAACAAATACAGAGCTATGCCGCTAATAGCCGTCACAAGTAGAACGGGTAAGACTGATAGAATGAGGGGTGCTGAGGTTGGAATGTCTGAATACGTTACAAAGCCTTACTCGCCTGACTATCTGATGAATATTGTTAAAAAACGCATTAATCTAGTGACGGAGGCTTAAAATGAGCGAAAGACTTCAAGACGTAGTTAAAAAGCAACAACAACAAAAAGTAAGACCTCTAAAAAAAGATGAAAATACGCTTCAAGTAGTGGGTTTTAATGTTGGGGATGAAGAGTTTGCCGTCTCTATTTTAAATATCCAAGAGATTATTAAACCTATAGACTATACAAGGGTGCCGTGTACTCCGGGATATGTGCTTGGGGTTTTCAATCTAAGAGGAAACGTATTGCCGCTTATTAGCCTAAGGTTAAAATTTGGCTTGCCTTTTCCAAGATACACCGAAAACACTAGATTTATCGTCGTCAAAAACGGTGCGCAAACGGTTGGTTTTGTCATGGATAAGCTAACTCAAGCATTTACCCTCAAAGAGTCAGAAATCGACCATACGCTCGATATGCAGAGCGAACAAGAGGGGCTAATATACGGCATTGGTAAGAGAGAAGATAGAATTATTACTATTTTAAAAGCCGAGGGACTGTTAAAGCGAGAGTTTTAAAGGGCGCCCATAGCACGAATCCTCATTTTGGGCTTTGCCCAAATTAAACATGAATTTCTAAGAGCGGCAAGCCGCGAGAGCCGTCTGCTGAAGACCTCATTTTGGGCTTTGCCCAAAATGTGAGAATCAATCAAGTAGCTCGTCAAGTATCGAAAACTTATTTGCACACATGAGGTGAATTCTTGGATTTATCGCTTTTACTTTTGTGTAAATATCCTTTGAAATCTCCATTCCGACTTTATACTCCTCTTGCGGCGAAATTTTTGAAGCTTTAAACATAGCGTCGATAAAGCTCTCCGGCACAAATATACCTGGAACGTGTGCATACAAAAATTGCGCTGTTTTGAGGCTTGTTATTGGAAATACGCCAAATATTAGTTTTGCCTCTCTTCTTTCATCGTCAAACTCCATTCTTGTTTCATCAAAAATATTGAGTAGCTTTTGGGCTATCGCTTCGTCGAATACGGGCTGAGTGATTACTCCAAGACTATAGTTTTCTATTTTTTTATGTAGCTTTTTTTTGATGTTTGAAAAGTTTTTTGCATATGAATTTGTGACGCTAAAGGCGTACATTGGCGCGGGTTTTGGCGTTATGGCTTTGCCTGCAAAGTCTACGCCCTCGTTAAAAAGCCTAATAGCTCTAAGAAGTTGCGAGCTATCGCACTCAAATACACCTTTTACATTTGGTTGGTCTGAAAGACGCGCAGGGTCTCCCGTAAGCGCCAAAACGCCCCTAACGCCAAAATCGTTTAACCCCAATAGCTCGGACTGCATAGCTAGCTTGTTTTTATCTCTCATCGACACCGTGCATATTACCGGCTTGTTTAGTTCATTTTGCGCTTTTACCGAGGCTAGAACGCTTGAATATTTTAGTTTTGCCAAAGGATTATCGGTTATTGTTAGACCATCTATTTGCGACAACGCTTTTACCGCTTTTACCGCATCTAATGTTTTTGAAAAATCTGTTGATTTTGGCGGCGTAATTTCAAGTGTTAAAAATGAACTTTCAAGTTTTTCTACCAATGTTTCGGTCATTAAGAGCCTTTTGCGTGCATAATGCGCTATTTTACTGTTTTTGTGCAAAATATTCTAGCCGAGCCTACCTGCCTATAAACGCTAAAACGCTAAAATATTTAAAAAATTAAAAGGTATAACGTTTGAAGCTTTGCGTATTTGATTTTGACTCCACGCTAATGGATGGAGAGACTATAGATATTTTGGCGTCCCTTGCGGGGTGTGAAGCGGAGGTGTCCCAGATTACTGAAGCGGCGATGGCTGGAGAGCTTGATTTTTTTGAGAGCCTCACAAGAAGAGTCGCTTTTTTAAAAGGGGTAGACGCACAAAAGGCAAAAGATAGATGCGCCGCTTTGCCTTTTATAAACGGGGCAAAAGAAATAATTAGCGCATTAAAGGCGAAAGAATACAGGGTGATAGTGTTTTCGGGCGGTTTTAGCATTGGCACCTCCCCGGCGCGTGAAAAGCTTGGCTTTGATATGGATTTTTCAAACAAGCTTCATGAAAAAGACGGGCTTCTTACAGGGCTTGTCGGCGGCGAAATGATGTATTCTGATTCTAAAGGGGTAATGCTTTCAAAGCTTCAATCACTTTTGGGGGTTTCGTATGAGGATACGATAGCGGTTGGAGACGGGGCAAATGACGCTTCTATGTTTGAGTTTGCCGCAAAAAAAATAGCCTTTTGCGCTAAGCCAAAGCTAAAAGAAAAAGCAAATATTATTATTGATACTAAAGATTTAAGAGAGATAGAAAAATATACATGAACGAAAAACAAAAAACTATAGTCACCATGTTTGACAAAATAGCTCCGACTTACGATATAGCAAACAGAATTTTGAGCTTTGGAGCCGATGTGAGTTGGCGAAAAGAGGGGATAAAAAAAGCCCTTGAGTTGCGTAACGTAAAAAATCCGCAGATACTAGACGTAGCCACGGGAACCGGCGATATGCTTGTCTTTTGGAAAAAAGCTATCGGCGAAGAGGGCGGCGTATATGCCGGCGTAGACCCGTCTGCTGGTATGCTTGAGGTTGCAAAGCAGAAAGTCTCTTTTGCCTTTTTTTATGAGGGGTATGCTCAAAAACTCCCTTTTGAAGAGTCAAAATTTGACTTTTTGTCTATCTCTTACGGCTTTAGAAACGTCACAGAAAAAGAGGAGGCGGTTTGCGAGTTTGCTAGGGTTTTAAAGCAAAACGGCAGACTACTTATATTGGAATTTGCAAAAAACGAATCTACAAACCCGATTAGAATAGCGGCGCAGTGGTATGTCAAAAAGGTTTTGCCGTGGCTTGGCGGACTAATAAGCGGCAATCTATCGGCATATAGATACCTGCCAAACTCTATAGAGGGATTTTTGACTAGAAACGAAATTGTCTCTTTGCTAGAACGCAATGGTTTTGAGGTTGAGGTTGCAAAAGATTTTAGCTTTGGCGTAAGCTCTTCTTTAATAGCTCGCAAAAAATGAGGGAACTCTCGGTATCTGAGCTTAACCGTCAAATAAAAACTATTTTAGAGTCGCATTTTTTGAGCCTTTTTGTAACCGGAGAGATTTCAAATCTTGTGTCGCATACGTCGGGACACGTCTACTTTTCGTTAAAAGACGAAGAAAGCTCTATTCGTTGCGTGCTCTTTAAAGGCAACGCTTCAAAGCTAAAATTTCGACTTGAAAACGGACAAAAAGTGATACTTGGTTGTGGTCTTAGCGTATACGCCCCAAGAGGCGAATATCAGCTGATGGTCTCCACGGTCGCGCCTAGCGGCAAAGGCTCGCTGGCTCTAGCTCTGGAACAGCTCAAAAAAAAGCTTTCCGAAAAAGGCTACTTTGAGCCGTCAATCAAAAAAACTCTACCAAAATTTCCAAAAAGAGCGGCTCTTATCACATCCGCAACAGGAGCGGCACTTCAGGATATGCTTAGAGTGGCGGAGAAAAGATGGTTGTTGTGTGAGTTTGTTCTTTTTAATACGCTTGTTCAGGGCGAAACGGCGGCGGCTCAAATCGCTCAAAATATCGCGCTTGCCGATAAAAACGGTTTTGACGTTATCGTACTGGCTAGAGGCGGCGGAAGTATAGAGGATTTGTGGGCGTTTAACGAAGAGATTGTGGCGGACGCAATACATGAGGCGACTACGCCGATACTCACGGGAATAGGGCATGAGATAGACTTTACGATAGCCGATTTTGCGGCGGACGTTCGCGCGCCTACTCCATCCGCGGCGATGGAGACGTTGTTGCCTGATAAAAACGAAGTCTATATGTTTTTGGACGCTACGCTGGAGGGATACAAAAGCTCTTTGTCGCAAAGCGTGAGCAAAAAAGAGTCGGCGCTAAAGCACATAAGAGAACTTTTCGCCTCCTCTTCACCGTCCGCTAGACTCGCTTTTGCGCATAGTGAAATCTCGCTCTACGCAAAAAAGTTTGAAAACGCCATAAACGCCGTATTGTCGCAAAAAAGTGGAGTTATTTCCGTGCTAAAATCAAGCCTTGAAGTAAAAGAACCAGCCAAAATGTTTGATGCGTCTCTTGCAATGGTGGTAAAAGACGGCAAAAAGCTCACTCTCAAAAAGTTAAAGAAAGGCGATGAGTTTGAGCTTCAGAGTAAAGATACGCTTATAACTGCGAATGTTGTAGGCAAAAAGGGTATTTGACTCATAAAGCGTACGGGATGAGGCACTCTCCTGTGAGTGCGAGTAGCTTTCGCCATTCGAGTCGAGAGATAGCGAAAACTAGAAATATAATTGAACCCTCTGATTAGTTTTCACATTTTGGGCAAAGAGCATATTAAGCCTAAAAATAATTGTTCATTACAAAGATTTTTAGAAAAAATTAGAGAGTGTCGATAGGGCAAATAAATAATATGGCGACACTTTAGCGTTAGAATGACAAAAAAAGAGAAAAAAATGCAAAACATATATACAAAAAATGGAGCCAAAAACCGCATCAAAGACGTAAAAGCCAACGATCCATGGAGCGTTTTTAGGATTATGGCAAACTTTGTGGACGGGTTTGACACGCTAAAAGATATTGGTCCATCTGTGACGTTTTTTGGAAGCGCTAGACTAAAGCCTGAGAGTAGGTATTATGAAGAGGCTAGGCGCCTAGCGTTTATGTTTGCCGAAAGTGGGTTTAACGTCGTAACCGGCGGTAGCAACGGCATTATGGAGGCGGCTAATCGCGGGGCTTTTGAGAGTGGAAAGACTGAGTCTATCGGGCTAAATATCTCTTTGCCGCACGAACAAAAGATGAATAGTTACACTACTCTTAGCGTTGAGTTTGACTACTTTTTTGTGCGTAAGGTAATGCTTGTAAAATACTCGTACGCTTATATCGTTTTTCCGGGCGGTTTTGGCACGTTTGACGAGCTTTTTGAAGCGCTTACGTTGGTTCAGACGGGCAAGATTTTCCCGATTAGTATCATTTTGGTGGGCGTAGATTTTTGGACTCCGCTGCTAGATTTTCTCAAAAAGAGTCCGCTTGAGCTTGGGACAATATCAGATTATGACTTAGGTCTCATCAGGGTGACGGATGACCCAAAAGAGGCGATAGAGATAACAAAACAAAATATTTTAAAAAAACTAGACGAGCTTGAAAGAGAGAATCTTCAGGCTAGCGAGCTATATCAAAAACTGCTTGATATATGCTCAAAAGAGGTTTGTTCGTTTGATGAAGTAATAAAAGAATGATAGAAATGAAAATGAACAAGAAAATAAGATGTTAAACGACGAATCATTTGATATACGAAAAGCAAAAATAGAAGAGTTAAAGAGACTATTTCCAGAGGTCGTTACGGAGGGTGGTATAGACTTTGAAGCCCTCAAAGCGACTTTGGACGGTGACATCGACGCCGCAAAAGAGAAATACCGCTTTACATGGAACGGCAAATCGGAGCTTTTTTCTCTCATAAACCGTAAAACAAAAGGTGCGTTAAAGCCAGATGTCAAAAAAAGCGGTGGTGAACAGGCTTTTGAGTCGGCTGAAAATATCATCATAGAAGCCGATAACCTTGAAGCCATGAAGCTACTGATGAGCGCATATCACCGTAAAGTGAAGATGATATACATAGATCCGCCCTACAACAAGCAAAAAGACTTCGTATATCCCGATAACTGGTCTGACCCGCTGGAGAGCTATCTGATGCAAACAGGGCAAAAGGATGAATTTGGGCTAACGGCTAGCTATCAGGACAAGACGGGGCGATTGCATACCAACTGGCTAAACATGATATATCCTAGACTCTATCTAGCTAGAAATCTACTAAGAGACGACGGCGTGATATTTGTCTCTATCGACGACGATGAGGTACACAACCTGCGAAAAGTGATGGATGAGATATTTGGGGAGGAGAATTTTGTAGCCAATGTTATTTGGCACAAAAACTATGCTTCCGCAAACGATGCAAAAGGGTTTTCAAATGTGCATGACTATGTCATGGTCTATCAGAAAAGCTCATCATTTAATAGAAATTTACTACCAAGAACTGAAAAACAAAACTCACTATACAAGTACGATTCTAATGACGGAAAGGGGCTGTGGCGTTCTGATAATCTAACAGTTAAAACATATTCCAAAGAATATGACTATCCAATAATAAATCCAAACACTGGGAAAAGCTATAATCCAACCAAAGGACGATGCTGGATTACTAATAAAAATACAATGCAGGAATGGATTGATACAGGAAGGGTTTTTTTTGGTCAGGATGGCAATGGCGCACCGCAATTAAAGCGTTATATTAACGAGGTACAGCAGGGTATTATCCCAATTACATACTGGTCATATGATGATTGTGGGCACAACGATGAGGCAAGAAAAGAAATTAAAGAACTGTTTGAGCACCCTCCGTTTGACACCCCAAAACCCGTTAAGCTTATCCGTCGAATGCTTGAAATTGGTACAAAGACAGACGAGGACAACATCGTCTTAGACTTCTTCGCAGGTAGCGGCACAACTGCACACGCCGTAATGGCTCAAAACATTGAAGACGGTGGAAATAGAAAATATATCCTCGTCCAAATCCCAGAATACACGCCAGAAAATAGCGAAGCTAGAAAAGCTGGATATGAGACTATAGCCGACATCACCGCAGAGCGAGTGCGACGGGTGGCAAAAAAGTTAAATTACAAAAACGGCTTTCGCTACTTCCGTCTTGATAGAAGCCATTTTAGAGTTTTTGAGCAGATGATACACGAAAAAGGCAAGTCAAAAGAAGAAGTGCTAAAACTCCTACGCATGAGTATGTTTCATGACAATACTCTAATGGCAAACTGGACTCCGATAGGCGTAGCCTTTGAGATAGGACTCAAAAACGGTATGTCGCTGACAAGTAAATACAAGGTAGAGAAAAATGGCAAATACAATCTGCACTATCTGACAAGCGAGACAAGAACTTTTGTGTTTTGCTTTGATGAGCAAATCAGCGAAGAGATAGCAAAACTACTACCGCAAAACGCAAAATTCGTCTGCCCGGACAAGTCGCTAACGGATAGCGTAAAGCTCAATATCGTAGCCCAAATCGGGCTGGAAAATGTAGAGACGATATAAGGAAAATATGATGAAAGCTCAGCATTTATTGGAAAAAGATATAGTTAAATCACTCATGCAAGTGCCAAAGTTTTATATGAACAAGGCAAAACCAAGAGATTTATCTTTTGGTGACATACAGGGAATGCTTAATAAGAAATCAAATAATGCCAATTATGACGCTACTGAATTTGTTGTACATGATGGTAGTGGTGAGGAATATATTATTATTGTGCAGGTTGGCACCGATGATGATTTGGATGATTTTAGCACTAGTTTATTTTTAAAAAGAGATAAAGAGCGGGTTTTTATATGTAGACTTGACTATCATGCTAAACATTTAAGAAAGTGCCGAAGAAACAGTTTTGACGATACGCATGCTGACAAATTTCATTTTCATATTCATTGCAAAGAGTGTTACGAAGCAATGGGTGAAAAAGGTATTTGGAATGTTGCTTTTAGTATCAAAAACAAAGAGGATATTAACCTTGCAAACTTCTTGCATTTTTTCTTTAACAAAATAAATTTAAAAACTAAACAGTATTTTCTTAAAGAGCAAACATTATTGGAGATAACAGATGAAATCTCAAATTGAAGAACTTTTGAAAAAGTTATGTAAAAACTTTACAATAGAAGAAACTAGAAACAAGTTTAAATATAAAATTACCACCCCATTTACACTTCCATGTGGTGAGCAAATAAGCTTTATAGCACAAATTATAAGCGATAAAGAAATTTTACTTGATGATAAAGCATTTATTTTTAGATATTTTGATCTTAATTTTTTTGAGCCAAAAAATAGTGCTATAGAGTCAATGGATGAAATTTGTAAAAACTTTGGAATTGCTAGTGGTGACAGTTTTCAGAAAATTATTACTATTGATGATCGTTTTTGTGAGTACGATTTTTATGATTACATAAACGCACTTATACGACTATCGGATATTATTTTTTATAAACCAGAACAAAGAGAAAAAAATGATTTTATTGAGCAGTTGATTAATTATGTTAGGGATGGTTTTGATGTTAAAACAAAATTCTTTTCCTCTGGCGTTAAGCCTTATGATAGTAAGGATGATTTTAAGGTAGATATAGCTTTATCAACTGATGATAAAAAATGGGTTCTGATAAACGGTATATATAACCAAAATAGAATGTCAGAAATAAATCTTTCTTTGATGTATTACAAATTTGAGCATAAATTAGAAATCGAAAGCATTTTGGTTTTTGATAACATGGATGCTTATGTGAAAAAGGGCGGCAAACTAAATAGGCTTTTAAAGTATATAGATACTCCTGTTGCCACGTTTGATGATGATGGAAAAGCTAAAATTAAAGAAACATTAGAAAAAAGATTATATTAGATGACCCTCCGCTACTCCTCAAACCTCCCACACCAACAAAACGCCATAAACGCCGTTTTGTCGCTATTTGACGCTCAAATAGCACAAGAGGATAGTTTTGCCATCTTTGACGATGAGGCTGTTGTTGATAATAGGCTTACGATAGACGAAGAGCAGATACTATCAAATCTGCAAGCGGTGCAGAGCGCAAACAAGCTGCCGCCGAGCGAGAAGCTAGAGAGCCTTGATTTTAGCCTCGAAATGGAGACGGGGACTGGTAAGACATACGTGTATTTGCGCACGGCTTTGGAGCTTTATATCAGATACGGATGGAAAAAATTTGTCGTCGTAGTTCCGTCAATAGCTATCAAAGAAGGGGCTCTTTCAAGCTTAGAGGGGATGAGCGCTCACTTTTTGCAGGAGCTAAAAATACGCTACAACTACTTTGAGTATAGCTCCGAGCGATTAACGGAACTACGGCACTTCATAAGAGATGACGAGCTTCAAATCATGGTAACGACTCTTGACGGCTTCAAGCGGCAAAATACAGTAATGCAGAGAGACGATTTGGAAAACTTCTCAGGCTCCCCGCTAGAGTCTCTTGCGCGCACTAGACCTATCGTGATACTGGATGAGCCGCAAAATATGGAGTCTGACTTGTCAAAGGAGGCTTTGGGGGCTTTAAATCCGCTTTTTGTCCTTAGATATTCGGCGACGCACAAAAATCTATACAACCTCATATATAGCCTATCGCCAAAAGAGGCGTTAGAAGCCGGGCTAGTCAAAAAAGTATTCGTAGTGGGTATATCAGAGCAAAAAGTAGCTAGTGAAGCATACATAAGCGTAGCGGCAATAGAGCGTGACAAAAACAAAAAACTCTTTGCGTCGCTGGAGCTAATCGCAAATCAAAAAAACAGCTTTGTCAAAAAATTGTTTAATGTCAAAGTAGGCGACACTCTTGCGGACAGGGCAAAAAATAGCGTTTATGATGGTTTTGCGGTTAGCGAGATTAGCTATGCCGATGGATATATATCTTTTGAAAACGGCGTAAAATTAGTGCTTCATGAGACTAGTGGGCAGGTAAAAAAAGAGATACAAAAAGAGCAGATAAGAGAAGCGATAAAAAAACATTTTGAGACTACGAAGGCGTTAAAGCCAAAAGGGATAAAGCCGCTTTGTCTTTTTTTTGTCGATAGGGTGGCAAACTTTTTGGCTGTTGAAGATGGTTGGATGGAAGCCTTTTTTTGCGAAGCGTTTGACGAGATGAAAGATAGTTTTGCGGAGTTTGCAAATATGGAGGCAAAAAGCGCTTATAAATACTATTTTGCAAAGCGTTCAAAAGGGTATGTGGACGAGCTAAAGAATAACGACGCCGATAGGAAGGCGGGGAAAGAGGCGTATGATCTGATACTAAAAGGCAAAGAACAGCTGATGAAACCAGATGAACCTGTAAGCTTTATATTTAGTCATTCGGCGCTCAAAGAGGGGTGGGACAACCCAAACGTCTTTACCATAGCCACGCTCAACGAGACCAATAGCGATTTAAAAAGAAGGCAAATAATCGGGCGCGGGCTCAGGCTATGTGTGGATGCAGAGGGGAAGAGGGTATATGATATAAATATCAATAGACTTAGCGTCGTGGCAAATGAGAGTTTTCAAAGTTTTACGGAGAGCCTGCAAAAAGAGTATGCACAGACGGGACAAACGGGCGGCGATGTCGGCGACGGTGGTCTTAAAAAGCAGAAAGCGACGCTAAAAAAAGATATTCTACTATCGGACGAATTTAAAAAACTATGGTCGTTGATAAGTCGAAAAACTGAGTATCATGTAAAACTGGAAACCGAAAAATTTGTTACAGACGTTATCGAAAAGCTAAATGAGATTGAGGTTTGCAGACTTAAAATCAGAATAGAAGAAGGTGGTGTGGGCGAGGGAGTTGATGAGGAGAGACAAAAGGTTATAAACATAATACCGCGCATTTCAGATATAGTAGGCGAGTTAACCACAAATACCGGACTTACGAGGGCTACTATAATTTCTATTTTGGATAAAATAGATTTGGAGAGATTTGTTGATGATTTAGACAGTTTTGCAAAAAAGGCTAGCCTTATCATCAACGATGAGAAAGCCATGTGTCTAGCAAGCGGAATATCATATAAACAGCTTGATGAATGGTGGTTGCAAGAAAATATCTTTGATGATGAATTTGAAGATTTTGAGTTGGTTGAGATGAAAAAGAGTTTATATGACTATATCAAATGCGACTCAAGCACTGAGAAACTATTTGCAAAGTGTGCCGACAATAGATTTGGGCTTACTATTAAACTACCAAAACGATTTTATATCCATACGCCGCTTGGCAAATATAGTCCGGATTGGGCGATAGTCGCAAACGATAAATCAAAAACGTGTTTTGTAGTAGAGACAAAAGCCGCTGAGCTAGATAGTGAATTAAGGGGTGTTGAGGGCGCCAAAATAAAATGCGGAAAGAAGCATTTTGGAGTGCTTGACGTTTTATATAGGCAAAATAAAAAATGCGAAGATATACTAACAGAGCCCTCACGCTGAAGACCTCATTTTGGGCTTTGCCAAAAATGTGAGAATTAATCAGAGGGTTCAATCAAAACCGCATAGGTTCGTTTGTTGGATGGGGCAATAAAAGAATGATAAAGAAAAAAGTAGTAGTAGCGATGAGCGGCGGTATAGACAGCTCAATGACTGCAAAAAGAGTTGTAGATGCAGGGTATGAGGCGTATGGCGTGTATCTGAAGCTTCACAATAATGAAGAGTTGCATGCGATAAATATAGCAAATATCGACAAAGTAGCAAATTTTCTTGGTATAAAATATGAGGTTGTTTCGCTAGAAGAGAGCTTTCAAGAATTTGTCATAAACCCGTTTGTAGACTATTACAAAAAGGGTCTGACTCCAAATCCATGCACTTTTTGCAATAGAGAGATAAAGTTTGGAGCCTTAGCTGAGTTTGCGGCGCAAAAAGGGTTTGACTATCTAGCTACCGGACACTACGTTAGATGTGACGGCGAGTTTTTTTATGAGGCGGTTGATAAATCTAAAGACCAAAGTTATTTTTTGTTTAACGTCAAAAAAGAGATTTTGAGCCACCTTATGTTTCCTTTGGGCGACTCTATCAAGAGCACTCTTAAAGAAGAGGCTATACAGATACCCGTATTTGCATCGCTTGCAAAACAAAAAGAGAGTAGCGAAATATGTTTTGTAGAGGGTAGTTATATAGAGGCTCTAAGAGAGCTTGGCGCTTTGGCGGACAATGCGGGCAAGATAGTGGACGAAGAGGGCGTCGTTATTGGAACCCACAAAGGTTTTATGCACTATACGATAGGTCAACGAAAAGGGTTTGACGCTCCGCTTTCGCATATACCGCTCTATGTAAAAAGCATAGATGCAGACAAAAACATTGTGAGCGTATGCGCAAAAGACGGCGTATTTGAGAACTCATTGTTGGTAGGCTCTCTAAATATGTTTGATGCGGCGACTACGTTTGAGTGCGAAGTAAAGGTGCGATATAGAAGCGAAAAATGTCCGGCAACGGTAGAAATAAAAGATGGCGCGGCAAAAATAGAGCTAAAGGCACCTCAATTTGCAATAGCAAAAGGTCAAGCAGCTGTTTTTTATGACGGAGAAAAGGTTTTAGGGGGCGGGTATATAGCGTAGTGTCGTTAGAGGTTTTATAAAGAGGCGGAAAAACACGCTAAAATCTCTCGTAAATACGAGTTTTGCTCGTATTTACGCATAACACGGTTATTTAGTAGCGTTCTTTTCAGTTTTAGTAGCGTTAGCTTCTTTTTTAACTTTTTTAACTTTTTTAGTAGTATTTTTTTCAGCTTTAGTAGCGTTAGCTTCAGCAGCAAATGCAGATGTAAGACCAAGAGCGATTAGAAGAGCGACAACTTTTTTCATAGAGTTTCCTTGTGGTGTTTTTGGGTTGTATCGTTTGTTTGATACTTCGAGTAAAATTCTATCTCTTCTAAGTGAATTTTTTGTGAATTTTATTTTTTGGAATTTTTGACTAAAATTAGGGTAAATTTCAAAAGGCTAGTAAAAAAGTGAAAAATATCCTCAAAACCTCTGCGCTAACAGCCCCATATCTTACAAAGGCGGACAAATACTTTAAATCAAGAAGTCCTCTTTTTGATGTATTTGACGAGTTTTTTTTACATCTTGGCTTTATAGTCAACAAAACTCACAAAACGCCGCAAGAGATGGTGGAGCTTGCCGTAGAAGACATTGTATTCGCTTCGCAAGACGGGCTAATGGGGCATGTGAGCCTCTATTTTGAGTTTCACAACAAGATAGTGAAATTCTTGGAGCTTTTGGAGGAGTCGGAAGACGAAGACGAGCTGATAAAAAAAATATCATCTGTTTCAAACGCACTTATCAAACTCTCAAACGCTCCAAAAGATAGGGTTTGCTCTATGATTTCAGATAGAGCCAAAGAGCTTATTATGTTGGTTTTTGAAGATTATGGAATATCATATGCGGATCAAAAAGCGATAAAAGCGGCGTTTAAAGATAGATTTTTGCAAGAAGCCGTATTGGACGCAGTGGCAAAAATAGAGAAGCTAGACAGAGAAGACGGAGCGCCAAAAGAGGCGCCGGAACTGCTTAAGCTTACGCTTCTTTTGGCAATGTTTTTTTATAGATTAAGAAAAGAGAATAAGGCTGATAAAAAGTGGAGTTAGGGCAAAAGCCTACTCTGTTAGATAATCGTTTTTTGATTGAGTTGATTTTTTTTATCGTTTATGGATACCGCCGACCAACTCTTTTCCAAGATAGCCGACTATTACCATTAATCCAATCAAAAAAATAACGCTTATCGTATATTCAAGCATCTTTAGCCTCCTTTGCTAGATTTTGTAATTCGTGCCAAAAGCGTACCAATAAAATAGTTACAAATAAAGAAAGAGTAAACCCAGCCGCCGCAAAGATTAGCATTGGTATTTTTGAGCTCCCTCCAGCTACGGCGTATATTAGACCTCTCCTAAAACCTATGTCAATTTCATTGACATTCACCCGTTACGATATATGCTCACGCTAAAAATTTATAGTTACAATAAGTAGCTAAAAATTTTTAGCGTAAACATCTACCACAACGATGCAAACGCCACTAAAAACGAATAGGTTTTAGGAGAGGTCTATTGTTGTGACCGTGCCAGAGAGAACCGCGACTAAAATAAGAAATAATCCCCTAAAAGCTTCACGCTGATTGGCGGACGACTCTTTTATTTCGTCAATTTTACCCATAAATTAAGCCTCACTCCACAAAAGTAGTCACTTCAGAAAGCGGCAGTCTTAGTTGTCTCGACTGCTCTTGTGTGCGGTATCCGAAGGCTATCGCATACGCTATTGAGTATTTGTTGTCGTCAAACATCGCTATATTGTTCATCAAGGCTTCTTCAAGCTCCTCATAAGAAAACCCCTCTATGGGACAGCTATCTATTCCAATTGCAGCGGCTCCGGTCATCATGTTTGCGCTTGCAATGTAGGCTTGCATTTTTGACCAATCCTCTACGCTTGGTTTTAGTTGAGTCGCTTTGAAGTTTTCAAATACCGCCTCAATTTTTCTCACAGCATCCATATTGCCGCCTGTTTTTCTGCCAAACGATATATCAAGATATTCGCTTCCTTTTTCAAACCAGCAAGGTTTTTTGGCAAGTAGTACGACAAAATGCGAACAGTTTGTAACTTGCGGTTGATTCCAGCAAGCGAGTCTGAGGGCGGCTTTTACATGATCGTTTGTGATTACTAGAAAATACCAGTGTTCAAGACCAAAAGAGGAGGGGGATTTGCGTCCCGCTTCGAGGATAAATCTAAAATCCTCTTTTGATATTTTTTTTGTTTCATCAAAACTCTTACATGCGTGACGAAAATTCATCGCCTCCATAAAGCTTTTCATCTTAAGTCCTTGAGATTTGGTTTGTAATTTAGTGCAATAATGCGTTGAGCTTTATCTCTCTTTTACTTCTAAACGCCATTATTTTGCCGTTTACGCTGTTTTGTCTAAAGTGTACGCCCTTAAAGCCGCCTATGTCGGAGCCTTTTGTGATAAACTCTTCGCCAAATACCGTGCCCTTTGGAGTCTCGCCGCCGTTTGCCTCTTTGATTTTTTCTAGTTCCGCCAAAGGCACGCTGATTTTTGTGCCCTCTAGTATCGCTATTCCCGCATCAATGATAGAGCCGTCGCCCATATGAATGCCGCATACTGAGTTTGCGCCTACAAGGCAGTTTTCGCCTATCGTGATAGGGTTTCCGTTTGTGCCGCTGAGCACTCCAAGGATTGAGCCCCCGCCCCCAACGTCGCTACCCTCTCCGACTATCGCCGAGCTTGACACGCGCCCTTCTATCATTGATTTGCCAAGCGTTCCGGCGTTGAAGTTTACATAGCTAGCCCCAGGCATGATAGTTGTTCCGGCTCCTAGTTGCGCTCCGAATCTTACTTTTGTCGTGTCTAGTATTCTGGTATTATCCGCAGGTATGATGTGCTGTAAAAATCTAGGGAATTTATCCACAAAATCAACATGAGGAAACTCGTTTGATAGTTTCATCTCTATCTCGTTGGCTCTTAGGTAATCAAGCTCGTATGGTTTGCCGCCGACCCATGCGCAGTTGTGAAGAGCGCCGAAAATACCGTCAAGCTTTAGGCTTCTTAACGCCGCCTTGCCTGATGAGAGAGCGTAAAGCTTTAGGTATCCGGCTTCTACGCTTTTAACCGCCGTATCTTCAAAAATTACGACAAGCTCAAAACTCATCGGACATAGCTTGCCTCGCTTAATCATGCCAAAAAGAGCGGCGATAAGCTGTACGTTTTTATGCTCATCGCCTTTGGCGTCGGCTAGATATGAAGAATAAGCTTCCATGGCATGGGTCACAAACTCTTTATTAATTTTTACAACAGCCTCAGAGCCGCTATTGTCTACGGGGTTGCCGCTAAGCTCGGCGCATCTGCTAAATAGGGCGTAAGAGCCGAAGTTTTCATTCCAATTAATTAGCGGAAAAGTAGCTTGCAAGATTTTTGATTTTGTCAGTTGCCCTCTTTCGACTCTGCATATTCCAAATCCGATAGGCTCTCTATAGCTGGGCGCTTGCCTAACGCTCTCCGTGAGATTTTTGAACTCTTCTTTTGTCATATTGTATTCTCCTTTTTTGTGATTTTATTGATGATTAAATATACCGTTCCAACTATAAGTGCCAAAACGATTGGCGCCGCAAACGGGTAGTTTTTTGCATAATGCACCGCCTCTAATATAACGCCGCCGGATAGATATGCCGCTACTCCGATAGATATAGCCCAAGCAAAAGAGGCGAGAAAATTTAAAAATATAAACTTTTTAGCGTCGTATTTTGTTATTCCAGCGGTTAAGGGGGCTATTGTCTTTAGCCCGTATATAAATTTTGTCAGCAAAATAACAATAGAGCCTCGTTTTCTCATCAGGAGATGCATAAGCGCTAGCTTTCTCCTGTGTTTTTTCAAAAAACCCAAAGCTTCTGTTTTTGAGTTTTTGGCAAAATAAAAGATTATAGTGGAGCCGATAAAATTTGCGGCTCCGGCTAGCAGGATGGATAGTCCAAGGCTCAACTTGCCAAGAGACGCCATTACGGCGGCCGTAGCCAAGCCTACAAAACCACCGCCAAAACTATATATAAAAAGAGCCGCATACCCTATATCATCCAGTCTATCTTCCAACATTAAACCTTTGCTTTAAAAGTAGATTTTACTCAAAATCTACTTTTTGCACTCAAACAGCGTATAGGCGGACACACTAACCTCTTTTGCCTCCGGTATCGGCGTTTGCGATGGCAAAGACGCTGTCATCATCCTAGGGGCGGCGTAGTACCTTTGCTCCGTTTGCGCTACGTCAAACGATATTTTTTTGAGTTCGCAAGCTGATTTTGTCGCACGGGAAAGCTCCAAAGCTCTTTTTGTCGTATACTCAAGAGCTCTCATTTTTAGTTTGTCCGTTATCGCCTCGTTCTCCTCTTGCAAAAGCTCCCAAGCGATTGGATAGATATGTACCCTATCGGTGTCTTTGTTTTTTACCTGCTTGTTTATAAACTCCAAAAACTCATCATACGGCGCCACATCAAAAAATCTACACTCAAACCTGATATTCCCCTCATATCCTTTTCTTACGGTTTTTTTGAAGTTTTGGTCATACTCGCTTGTCGGATATATGTAGTATTCGCCGCCTTTGCAGATAGAGCTATTTGTTTTTGCCTCTTTTAATATATTGTCCAAAATCGCTTTGACGCTTGTTTGCGCCGCCTTATTTGTAGAAAAAGAGATAGCGCCGCTCATCTGCGTAGGCGCCGTTTTTACCCAAAATGTTTTTCTATCTTCTATTTCAAAGCCGCTTAACGATAAAGCCAAAGCAAATAGTGTGAAAATTGGTAACTTTTTCATTTTGTATAACTCCTTTTTTGGGTAAATTTTATCAAACCTAGCTTGTAGCCTGTATTTGTGACGGATTTTTAACACACGCTTTAGAACCAATTCGCTAGAATTGCTAAAATCTATCTTTGGATATAAAAGGCATAGAAATGTTTGAGTTAAAATCAAAAAAGGTAATGTTTAAGGTTTTTCGGTTTAATGCCGAAACCGATTATTTGCCTATATATAAAATGTATGAGATGATGGTTGAAAGTCATGAGGTTGTGCTTGACATACTAAACCGTATCAAATGGGAGGTAGACGGAAGTCTAAGCTATAGAAGAAGCTGTAGGCACGGTATTTGCGGGAGTTGCGCCGTCAAAGTAAATCAAAAAGGCGTATTGTCATGTAAGCAAAACCTCTTTGAGCTAATAGAGCTTTTTGGCGACGAACTTATAATAGAACCTCAAAATATTAAAAGAGCGATTAAAGATCTTATTATCGACAAAGCTGACTTTTGGAGCAAATACGATGCTGTAGAGCCGTATCTAATCGCCGAGATAGAGGAGTGTCCGACAAGCGAAAATATTGTGTCCGCTCACAGCGCCGAAAAAATCGACGAGGCTGATTACTGTATACAGTGCGGCTCTTGCTACTATGCTTGTCCTGCGGCTCTTTATAACGAAAACTTTTTAGGGCCGGCGGCTTTGGCAAAAACATACAGATTTACAAGCGATGAAAGAGACTCCGCCAAAGCGTCAAGACTAACCGCTGTAAACGAAATAGGCAAAGGTGTGTGGGACTGCGTTAAATGCTTTGAATGTGCACAGGTATGCCCAAAAGGCGTAAACCCGATAGGCAAAATAACAAGATTGCATAATCAGATATTCGCCGAAAATATAGCCGGTAGCAATGTGGCGACAAGGCACGCCGTAGGATTTGTCCACTCTATTGAAAAACATGGATTTCTTGACGAGGGCGAGCTAGTTCGATACTCCGAGGGCAATATAGGCGTTATGAAGCATCTACCGGAGGCGTTTGATATGTTGATGCATGGCAAGATAGTGCTTCCGTGGGATATGCCAAAATCTGAAAATCTTGACGAGATAAAAAAACTCGTTGATTCGTCGTCTACGCAAAAGTTTGATTAGTATTTGACTTCTGCAACACATTTAGTCTTAGGAATATAAAATGACACAACTAAAATACGCTCTTTATACGGGATGCACCGCCAAAAACTCTACGCCCGAACTCTTAAAATCAACCGAGGCGGTTGCGAAAAAACTAAACATAGAACTAATCGAGCTAAAAGAGGCGTCGTGTTGTGGAGCCTCTCATTTACAAGATTTTGACGAGTTTTTATCGCTTGTATTAAATGCTCGTAATATCTGCTACGCAGAAAAACTAGGACTTGATCTTGTTACGATATGTAACACTTGCAATCTAAATCTTTTGCTTACCGATCAAAAGCTAAAAGCAGACCCAAAAATGAGACAAAGGGTTAATGAAAAACTGGCGGAAGTTGGTCTTGAGTACAAAGGAACCTCGAGAGTAAGACATTTTTTATATGTTTTGATAGAAGATTTTGGGCTTGATAATCTAGAAAATATGGTGGAAAAACCGCTTATAGATTTTAATATAGCGCCTTTTTATGGTTGCCACACTATCAGACCAACTTCGATTCAAAATGAAGCAAACGGTAAAGAAAACCCATATAAACCGACTTCTTTAGAGAGAGTGATAGGTGCTATAGGCGGTAATGCTGTAGAGTACGCCTCAAAAAACAAATGTTGCGGCTTTCACGCCGATTTGCAAGCGCCAAAAGTCGCTCTTCAAATGACGGCAAGCACTCTTGTGGACGCTATAGACAATAACGCCGATATGATAGTTACTCCATGCCCGCTTTGCCACCTAAATATGGATATAAAGCAAAAATCGGCAAGCAAGGCTATAGGCAGGGAAGTGCATATACCTGTGCTTCATCTTCAGCAGGTGGTAGGCTTGGCTCTTGGCTTAAGCGTCGATGAGTTAGGACTAAAACACAATATCGTAAAACCAGCTTTTGCCGTACATTGATGTTATGCGCCAAACACGAGCGAAGCCCGTGTTTGGCGGCAAGGACATAAATGTCCCTGCACCCCCTGAAGCTACCCGCTTTGCGGGAGAGAGGTGTTAAATGTAGTAGTTTAGGGTGTACTCCAAATCTTCGTCAGCGTCTTGCTTGTTGTCTCTAAGCCATTTTAAATACGATGCGTCTTTTTTTGCTATTGACTCAAAACTCTCACCCTTATACTTTCCAAATTTCATTGTTTTTAGCAGTATTGGTGTTGCTGTTAGCTCTATAAGTTTTTTATAGTCGTTTGTTAGCTCTATTAGATGAAAGAGTAGTTTTTTTAGGATATAAATATCAAAAAGTGCGTTATGTGGGTTCATCATATCGCCAAACTCCTCTTTGAGCCTTTTTGCTTCATCGTCTTTTTCGCTTTTGTATAGCCCCAAAGAGTATCTGAGATATTGGAGCGCATGGCTTTCTGAGACTATTAGGTGTTTGGCGCATCTGAGAGTGTCTATGACGTATCCGTCCCAAACTATCCCCTCTTTTTTTGCCATATCTATATCAAATTTGGCGTTATGGGCGATAAGCACGGAGTTTTGTGTATTGAGAGATTGCAGTAGTTTTGCCGTTGGCGTATCCAAAAATGGCGGTTTATCAGCCACATCTTCTTCAGTAATCCCGTGCACCGCCATAGCCCCATAGCCTATAGCTAGAGGCGGCTTACAATAATTTATATGGTAGTCGCAACCATCTTTTTTTAGTACCCCAAGAGCAATTTGACAAATTCTGTCAACTTCACCGCTTCCGGTTGTCTCTGTATCCAAAAGTATAAATGGCATTATCTGTATTACGACTTAATAAAAACTATCATACTTTTTGGCGGTAGCTCTATATTTATCTTTTTATCTCTCTCTTTAACATCCAACTTAACGCCCATATTGTACGCAAAAGACTCTGTTTTTGCGTCAATCTCAAAGATGGCGCTTAGTTTGTCAAAACTTGCTCTCCAATCTACGGAGGCGGATTGTTCTATGGCTGCGTTTTTTAGCTCTTCTATGTACGCTTCTCTCAAAAGCGTCAGAGTAAAATTTTTTAGTTTTGAGATATATGCATACTGTTTTGTTAGTTGCCAAAACTCTTCAGGGTTTTCTTTGTATTCTTCATGGATTGCTTTTATTTCAGCTTGCATATAGAGTAAAAAGTCATCAAAAACTTCAAAACCGTCTAAGTAAACGTTGTCATTTACAAAAGACGCTATACCTATCGGCGTTAGCGCTTTCTTTTTGTATTCGTTTATTATTTTAAGAGCTCTTATTTTTACAGAGTACTCAGTACTTTTTGCCACGGCTATTGTTCTGTATGGTCCAAAGCTTTCAAGCAGTTTTGATATTTCAAGAGCTTGTTCGTATGCCCCTTCTCCATCGAGTACAGCTAGTTTTTGAAGTAGTCCGTCCCCCATATTAACCGTTTTTTTATAAGCGGCCGTCTCTTTGAGAAATGGAAATCTTGACGCAAGCGCAAAGGCTGAGCCAAACTCTCTATTTTTTAGGTTTATCAAAAACTCTCTATATTTATCCCAGTTTTTTAAGAGGTCTGTGACTATCTCTTTTTTCATGGGAACAGTAGCAAAAGGCTTTAGCATCGCAAGAACCGACGCTTTATTTCTAAGCTCGTCCTCTTCTAGCATAGTGATAGAACTCTTCATGCTATTTTCAAAAATAGTTTCAAGCTCCGCATACGCTTTTAGTTGCTTGATAGATTTGGACAGATTGGCTATTTTGTAGGCTCCGGCATAGTCGCCTGCTCTCATAGCTTCAAAAAACCGCAACACGTCTTCGCTTTGCGCCATAATCGATTCAAACTCATCTTTCATAGCTTTAAATCTCAAAAACGGCTTAGCTAGAGCGTATGCGTCCTGCGGTTTGCGTATTCTGATGAGACCTATAATCTCCTCTTTTTTTGCTTCCCATGCTGTTTTGAGTTCTTCTTTATATTTTAAATTAAAACATAAAAAGAAGTTTGTATCTATAAGCTCATCAGCGCTCTTCCACTCGCTTTTTTCCACAAATGAAGCAAACTCATTTGCGTTGAGGCTCATATCGACTACGATTATGTTGCCGCTACTAAGCCCTATAAATAGTTTGTCGTCTTCTTTGTGTAGTTTTGATATGCCGATGTTTTCCATTGGTGAGATAGTGACTAAAAACTCTTTTTCAATAACGTCAAAGAAATATAGCCTTCCTTCTCTGCTTGATATTGCCACGACGTCTTCACTGATAGCGATTATGTCGGTAGCCCAAAAAATTGAGCTTCCGTAGCTAAAAACTCTTTTTTTTGTGATAGGAGAAAAAGCTTCTACATCGCCGTTTCTTGACACACAGATGAAAGCTTCTAGTTTATCGACAAAAACAGATCTCTCTATGACCGCTTCGCTACTAAACGAGCACGCCATATTCATCTCTAGCATATCGTAAATAATTGTTTTTTTATCATAATAAGAGACGGCGCAAAACTTATCTTTGCTACAAAACTCTATTTGGGATACATAATCCCCCTGCATATCAAACGCACCGACAGAGGTTAGCTTTTTAAAGTCAAACAGCGCAAGCTCTCCGGTGTCGCTTCCACACATGCAAAGAGAGCAAGACCTGGAGATGGTGCTAGTGATGACGCCGCCCTTGAAGTATTCAAATACTCCCTCTTGCTTTAACACCCCCTCTTTTAGCGAGAGTGTATACGCTTTTGAGCCGCCGTCTATACTCATAAGTATTGCGCCGTTTTTACAAATAGATACTGATTTTGAGTAGGCGTACATCGGTTGCACGCCTTTTTTAATGATTGTTTTTGATAAAGGCTTTAGAGTTTCTACGCTGATTCTGCTTAGACAGTAAGCGGCGTCAAAAATGACTATACAATTATCCGCTGTTTTCATTTCCAAAACCGATCCCGGAGCCTTTAGCGAAGCACTTATTGAGTATTCGGGCATAGCTTGAATCCCTTTTAGTATGATGTTATGCGCTAGTGCGAGCAAAGCCCGTCTTAGCGGCAGGGACATGAATGCCCCTTGCATCCCCCTGAAGCTACCCGCATTCGCAGGAGAGCTAAGGATAAGATTTATATTAAGATTTTATTACATTCTATATAAAGAGTCGCCAAAATCGCTAATACCCGTACGTTGCATTGCCGTTTAGAATGAGCCACGCCTCAAATGGAACTTCTCTGCCACACATCTTTTCTAGCTCTCTTAGCTCATCATCGTTGTGGTTTTGCGTTGTGTCTAGCTGTCCAGTTTCACCACGTTATAGTTGCCTAGTTTCATAAATACAAGCAATAGACAAACAACAATCAAGTAAAATCTTAGTTGCAAAACAAAGGATTTAAAAGATGTGTCAAATCTATCACTCTAATGCCAGTACAAACCAGCATGTAAGAGAAATTATACAAAAGTCTGATTTAGCAAATGTTGAATTAGCCAACAAGTACAGCATAAACATTCAAACGGTTTCCAGGTGGAAAGGTAGGGATTTTACAGAAGATAAAAGCTCAAGACCAAACACAATTCACTA
>DZAX01000036.1 GCA_022729705.1 Helicobacter cetorum
TGTGGTTCTTTTTTTACTCATTTTTTACCCCTCTTTTGTATAATCAAATTTTACTTATAAGGAATAAGACTTTCTAGGAAATTGTTTGTTTTTCTTGGGGGATTATACCTTCTATTTTTTCTTCAATCTCAAAAAACCGCCCCATTTTAAGCTCCAAAGTCGCCTCGGCGGTGCTAAGAGCCTCAGAGAGCTTTGATATTCCCTCTTTTTGATAAATCTCAGGGTCTCCTAGTGCGTTTGTAAGCCTTTTTATCTCATCTTCCAGCGCTTCTATCTCTTTTGGCAAGCTCTCATACTCGTTTTTTTCTTTAAAGCTTAGCTTTTTAACCTCTTTTTTTGGCTTCTCCTCTTTTTGGCGCACAGGCTCATTGGAGGTTTTTTCCATATCGTCAAGCTCTCGCAGCTCTTTTTCTATTTCCAAATACTCAGAGTAGCTTTGATGGCTCTCCTCTATCTCTCCGCCGCCAAAGATATAGAGTTTACTTGCGAGCTTATCCACAAAATACCTATCGTGACTAACAAATATCACAGAGCCTTCAAAATTTTGTATATACTCTTCCAAAATATTGATGGTAGGAATATCAAGGTCGTTTGTCGGCTCATCCAGTATCAGACAATCCACTTTTTTTGCAAACAATAGCGCCAGCGCCACGCGGCTTTTCTCCCCGCCGCTTAAAATAGCTATTCTTTTATCCAAAAACTCCTTTGGAAACAAAAAGTTTTTGAGATAACCGTAAACGTGCATATTTTTGCCCTGCACATCGACTCTATCGCCGCCGTTTGGACAAAACGTATCCAAAATATCTTTGGAGTCGTCAAGTTCCGATTTTGTCTGGTCAAAATATCCAACGGCAAAATCGCCGACGCGCACGGAGCCGCTATCAATTTTTAACTCGCCGCGAAGAACTCTTAAAAGCGTAGATTTTCCGCTTCCGTTTGGTCCTACTATCGCTATTCTGTCTTTTTGGAGAATTCGTGCGGTGAAGTCTTTTATAATTTGTTTACCACCTAGCGACAAAGAGACGTTTTCTAGCCAAAAAAGCTCTTTTTGACGGTTTTGCGCGCTTCCGCCGTTCCAGTTTCGCTTCTCTCTTTCTAGTTCGACTCTCATTTTTTTGATTGCGCTAGGGTTTTTCTTGGCTTGTTCTCTTATATCCAGAAGTTTTCTTTTTCGCCCCTCGTTTCGTTTTCGTCTGCCGCTTACCCCTCTTTGATACCAGTTTTCCTCTTGTTTTAAAATACGAAGTAGGTTTTCGTGTTCGGTTTTGAGGTTTTCAAGCATCCTTGTTTTTTGGCTTAGATACTCCGCATATCCGCCGCGAAAACTCTTTAGTTTTGCGTCGTCTATCTCAATACACCTTGTCGCTATACGGTCGATAAAATATCTATCGTGAGAGATAAAAATCATCGTATAATTTTCGGAAAGTATCAGCTCCTCCAAAAACTCAACCATATAAACATCAAGGTGGTTTGTAGGCTCGTCAAGCAACAAAATATCCGGCTTTTGAAGCAGCAAAGAAGCAAGAGCCACGCGCCTTTGCTCGCCCCCCGAGAGCGTCACGGTGTATTGCTCTCTGAACTCCTCAAGGCGTAGCTGTTTTACTATCCGCTCAATTTTATCTTCCAGATTCCAAGCGGAGTGGTGTTCGAGAAAGTGCGTTAGCTCCTCGCTTTTTTTTAAAAGCTCTTTGTCTTCATGGTTTTGAGATAGCATTTGGGTTACGTCGTCAAACTCCTTTAACGCATCAAAAAGCTCTTGCAAACTCTTTTTGAGAGACTCCATGACCGTGTCGTTTGGGTCAAATTTTGGGTCTTGGGCTAACATCTTTATCTCTACGCCGTTTTGACGTATTATCCTGCCCTCGTCCGCATCCATTTCACCTGTGATGATTTTGAGTAGTGTGGATTTGCCGCTTCCGTTTTTGCCAAGAAGCGAGACTCTTTCGCCTTTTTCAAGGACAAAATCCACGCCGTCTAGTATTTTTTGAGCTTCAAAGCTCTTTTTTAGTTCTGAGAGGTCTATTAGTGCCATTTAATTTCCGTAAAAAGTTTTTTTGTGATTATAGTGGAAAGGGGGTTAGTTTGTGGGGGTATAATCCCCCAAGAAAAACAAACAATTTTTTAGAAAAATTGTAGCTTTTTAGAAAATAAGCTTTAGCGAAAGATTGTTTGGAAATTTAGGGGCATTATAATAATTACATCTCACTCTAATGCACACAATTTACGGTGCAAAATTTATTGCACCTCGTAGATTATTTGTTGGTTTTGAATACATTTAGTTTATTAGCAAGATTTACAGCCAAAGAGCTCAGATACTCACTACTCTTACTAATCTCTTCAACACTTTGAGTATTTACGGCTGAAATATCTTTTACTTGACTAGACTCTGTTGCAATAATACCTGCCTCTGTTTTAATTCTTTGAGCATCATTGCTAACCTCACAAATTGTTCTTTCAGCATTTTTCATACTATCTACCGCAGTTAAAATAACATTTTGGACATCTTCAGAAACCTTAGAAACATTTTCTATATGTTTTGAGCTTTTTTGCATCTCAACAGATGCTTCATCTATGGATTGGACAACCGTTTGAATGACAGAATTTATCTCTGTAAGTGATTTTTGAGTTCTCTCTGCGAGCTTTCTCACTTCATCCGCAACGACAGCAAATCCCCTGCCATGCTCTCCCGCCCTAGCTGCTTCTATCGCGGCATTGAGAGCCAATAGATTTGTCTGATCTGCGATATCACCTATCACTTCTAAAACCTGTCTTATCTGCACTGTATTGCCTGAAAGAGTTTCAAATCTAGATGAGAGCTCGGCCTCAGTGTCACTTGCAACTCTTATTTGATTTGCCATATTTATAATTTTATTGCTAGCTTCTGATAGTTTAGATGACGCTTCCTCTATTGCCATAGAGGTTCCTGAGACATTCGCACTCGTGGTATCGGCGATATGCTGAATACCTTGTATTTTATTTACCGTATCTGTGATTATTTTGTTTGTATTACTTACCCTCACTCCGATTTCATTTGCTACTTTTGATAGCTCTGATGCGACAGAGCTGTTTTCATTTGAGACACCTTTTGCATCTGTAATCGTCTCGTCTAGACTATCTAGCAATTTGCCAAATGACTCTAGTATTTGAACTATCTCTTTACTTCCGTTGATATGTGGTCGCTTAGTAAAGTCATTATTTTTTGCGATACCTACTATAGCTTCTTTGACATTCTCAACTTCAGAATTTATCTTTCTGCTAGCTAACAAGCTAACAAAACCAATAAAAATAACTGCACCTGTAAGATTGATGACAAGTATCATAAAATTAAAATCTAGATCTATTCGGAAGTTCTCTATATCTGTATCTAGATCTTTTTTAACAGAATCTACAAAAATCCTCATCTCTTTTGAAGCTTTACCGGCTATTGCCTCATAACCATCAACAGCATCTAACATGTCATCTTTATTTCCGCTAAAAGCATCTGGGAGGGTGCCTGATAATTTTACAAGTGCTTTTACTCTTGCGTCTATATTGTCCAGCATTGCCGTAGTATTTTTTTCATTATCTCTACCTTTAATGCTTTGTCTAATTTTGGCAACAGCCTCGGAGATAGTGACGGAGCTATCTTTTGCTTTGATTTCTGCACCACTCACTGCTGCTGATATTGCTTGGTATTGCATTTTTGCTATATTAGAGTCTATATCTTTTGCAAGATCTAGCATTTTTATTGAGTATGACTGAATATTTTCAAACCTTACTTTTGCCTCGTTAAACGAGTACCAAGAGACAGCTGTTGAAGCAATTACTGCAAAAATACCCGGAATTGCCATTAGGTTAATTTTTTGTTTTAAGCTACTAACCACAAAAGTTCCTTTAAAAATATTATTAGACTTCTTTTATAACTCATAAAGATGCTCCGCCCGAGGGCGGATGGCTTTAGTATTGAAGATTGAAGTTGAGATATATGTTTTGGAGTTCTTTTAGGGCAGCTGAACCCAGTCCTTGAGCCATTGCAGAACCTGTATTCAACGGAGCGCCCCAAAGCCTGCCTGAGCCAGTATAGTCATATTTGATCATCTGAGCGCCTAGTTTTGCATATGCAAATTTGTTGATAGGTTGGATGTAGTAAACCTCATGCGCACTACCTCTTGTTGCTAGTTTGTTCGTGATGTCGTATGAACCTCCCGTGAGATTCGTCCAATTTTTAGAGCCATGGTTATACTCGTACCCGATCTTTCCAAAACCTTTTGATACCCTTGAGAGATCGTATCTTCCTCCGAGCCAATAAGCAGACCCCGAGCCGTCTATCTGCGCACCATATAGACCTACGACTCCAGTCGTTGGATTACTTTTGCTCACGCCATAGTGCCCAAATATGTCAACACCACTCTCTGCAAAATTTGTTAACTCTACCATTATGTTAAACAGTGAAAGATCACCTCCGCTTTTGGTGGTGCCATTCGCTTGCGGATTAACAATATCATCAGTCTTCACATATGCCACCTGAACCAAAGAGCCACTAACATTTGGAATTGCGCCATCCACAAAAATACCATATAGTGGCGTATCTACATTGGTACCCATATTGCCACCAGTGGAGCTACATCCTGCAGCAGTGCAAGATTCTGCTTGATATAACTTTGTATAAGCAAATCTGACAGCTGCATTTTCCATGCCTGTTGCTTTTTTTAGATCAATGGTGGCGAGGAGTCCATCGGCATTTCCTTCAACAATCATAGCCGAGTATGTTGATTTTCGTACTGTATTGTCTTTGAACTGATGAGATAGACCATCAGAGCTTGGTTGCCTACCTATCGTAAAGATGACAGGAACATCACCTTTTATAGCAGTATAATCCACATATGCTCTCTCTACAAACATCTCAGAACCGTTAGCCCGTCTTCCCTCCGTTGCATCGATAGTTGATCCATTTGTAGAAGCCCAGTTTTTAAACATTGACAATCTACCAGTAAATTTCATATCTTTTGTGATTGTGGAATCCATGTTTAACATAAATTTCGTAGAGAGTTGATTTGGATTATAGTATTTAGTACCATTGGAATATTTACCGCCAATGAAGTTATCCATATTTTTCATTCCAAGACCAAATATAATCCCCCAAGAAAAACAAACAACTTTTTATAAAAATTGTAGCTTTTTAGAAAATAAGCTTTAGCGAAAGATTGTTTGGAAATTCAGAGGCATTATACTTTTTGAAATAATTTAAAAGCAGTTTTATAATCTTCTCTGTCGTATGCACTTTTTGCATCACCTATAACATCGCCACAAACCACTCCAACCATCAGCAAAACACCAGCCAACATCTTTCCTAGCATCTCATCTCCTTTTTCTCTTTCTCTATTTCCCAAGTTCTGAAGATTGTGAAAGAACTTCAAAATAAAGTATTTTTATACACAAAAAAGGTACCTAAATGACATTAACTGCCTATCAGTTTTTTTACATTTTCAAATAAAGATGCTAATGCATTCGCTTTTTCTGTCATACTAAACAACATTTCAATAATTCGGAATAGCCTCTGTCTAATTTTATTATCTTTTATCGTCGTTGCAACTAGGAAAAACCGACCTAAAATTTCTTGAGGCTTATTGCCCAATGCCGCCATGCCGTATTTCTTTGTGTTTTCAACAGATATTACTATGTCGGTAGCAATATTTTCTATTTCGAGCCGAACAATATCATCTTCGACCGTGGATAAGCTAGCCTTAAGTTCTTCGACTGCTTCAAAAAATCTTCTCAAATGCATCGTTTTGCTGATGGCTTTCGTCGTTAAAGGCAAAGTCCGCAATGCCTATAAAAGTTGTCATGGTGGTAGGTTGCACACTCCTCGCTTCACCTACAATGCAATTTGCGGCAAGAATATTCCGCACTTCACCTATTGGGTTGCTATAGTGTTTATTATCTGGTGCTCTACTTTGGCAAATGTCCAACTCTTTATCAATCCAATGGAGTCTAAGAAATATTTCGTGAATTGGCATTTTGCCAAAATGGTTGGTAAAGCATTCTAAATATGTGGAGGGCTTCTTTTCGGATATGGTTTTATCAATAGTTTCCAATAAAGCAACTACCATAGTGGCTGGATTGTTCATATAAACTCCCATCGAATTTTTACATATATACTAAAGTACAAGGGGCAAGCTAAAACGGCACTTATCCAAGTGAAGAAAATGGAAAACTGGAACAGGCTACTTATCCATTTCATCCCAAAACTCGTCGTTTATGGGCGATATATCGCTAGCTCCGCTTTTATACTCTTCAATCCGAGAAAGCGTCTCTTTTGAAAGCGAGCCTTTTGGCGATTCTATGACTCTCGCAGCACCTTTTGGCAACGCCTCTAGCAAAGAGACAAACTTAGTGTAATAATCGTCTTGTATATCTAGCGCTATCGTTTTCATTGACGGCTCCGAAATAATTTTGTATTTGGTGTGATTTTAGCATATTTTGACATTTTACCGCTACGGGCTCGTATAAATATCCGTAAAAAATGGAGGGGGTATTATAAAGTCTTCACTCCGTTTTACAACCGAAAACGGAGTGAAGAAGAGAGGCACTATGCGAGAAGCGAGGCTTTTAGTTACCCTCCCTCTCCGCAAGTTTATAATTTTCTATCTCATTAAAATTCAGATATTTATAGATGTCGTTTTCTTTTCCAGCTATAGCCTGAGGAACAACGCTCATATACTCCTCTACAGTAGGAATACGACCTAGTTTTGCGCATACCGCCGCAAGTTCTGCACTTCCTAGGTATACTTGTGTATTTTTGCCTAGTCTATTGTCAAAATTTCTAGTGCTTGTCGAAAATACTGTTGTTCCCTCCGCCGCTTGCGCTTGATTGCCCATGCATAGAGAGCATCCCGGTACTTCTGTTCTTGCGCCTATGGCTTTGTATACTTCGTAATAACCCTCGTTTATTAGCTGTTTTTCGTCCATTTTGGTTGGAGGCACTATCCAGAATGTGTTGACGGCTATTTTGCCCTCTCCTCTCATCACCTCTCCTGCCGCTCTGTAGTGACCGATGTTTGTCATACATGAGCCTAGGAATACTTCGTTTATCGTCGCTCCAGCCACTTCGCTAAGAGGTCTTACGAAGTCTGGGTCGTTTGGACAAGCTACTAGCGGCTCTACAAGGGTGTTTAGGTCGATTTCGATTACCGCCGCATACTCCGCATCTGCGTCCGGCTCCATAAGAGTTGGGCTCGCAAGCCACTCTTTCATTTTGTCGGCTCTTCTTTGAAGCGTCGCTTTGTCTTCATATCCTGCCTCTGTCATTGCTTCTAGTAGCGTGTTAGCGGTTTACAAAAAATTAAATAATGCGATTAGCTATCATAAAAAAATTTCAAAAATCACTTTTTTTAAGTCCAGATTGTCGAACTATCGACATAAAAGTACCCATAGGTATTTCACTTTTTGGATGTGGTACTATCACTGTTTTGTCATCTTTTATATATTTACAATGACTTCCTCTTTGGGATACAAACACAAATCCAAACGATTTTAAAATAGCTATGATATGCGACGACAAATACAACTTAGGCACTCACCGTCCCCTCGCCTATCAGTACTTGCTCGATAGGAATATAATTAGCCGTATTTTGGCTATCGTCAAAATACAACTCAACCGCTTCAAACAAATTTTTCGTTGCTTCGTCTATACTCTCACCAAAGCTAGAAACATCGACATTAAGACACTGCGACACATAATACTTATCCTCTTTGTAGACAATGTATTTTATATTGTGCATTTTGATCCTTCTTTTCGCAGTCTATTTTATAAATTATATCACAAAATCGACTTTGTTGTTTTTATAAAAAAGGTACCTGACGCCTATATCTTAATGCTTTGCATTGATGTGTTTTGAGCCGCTATTTATAACATATAAAACTACGCCAGCCATTAAAACGGCTATTATTATGGCTACTTCTTGCATTATATTATCTCCGAATCTTTAATGTTTTGGTCTATATCTTCATTAATTAATTTCAATTTTAAGCCAATGCCGCCTAATAACACAATGCCAACAACGACCAATACTAAAACATAAATCGGCTTTTCTCCGCTAACAATAGCGTATATCATAATAGCCTCAGCCGTAAGAAGAGCGAGAAAAACCTGAAATACTTTATCTCTCCAGCCGATAAGTTTCGTGAACTCTTTATCTAGCATATCTTTTTTACTCATGGAATTATTATATCAGATAACAATGAAAAACGAAAAGGTTTTAGATTGTCAGAGAAACTGCATTGTGCAAGGTTAGTTGTGGTGGTAGCGGAACAAAGAAAATAGATATTAAGGAGTGTTTTTATGTGGAGCTAGAGCTGATTTTTTTCAAAACTTTTTATTGTTCTTTCGGCTCCACTAGTTATTTTATTAATTATTATTGTTTGTTTTTGTGTAGAATATGTAATAATGTCCTCATCTCTCCATCTGCCTTCAATATTACCCCAGAGGATATTCTGCCCATTTATCTTACACTTATACGCCCACTTTGTGCCATCATTTCTAATATAAGATACTTTTATATCACCATTGGATAGCTTCTTAGACACCATAATTGATGGTTGCTTGAACATTACTGTGGCTATTGTGGCTTTGCAAATTTGCTCTCGTGTAAATTCGGTGCCAAAGCATAAGACCGGTACTAACATGGCAAAAAATATCTTATCTTTCATATAAACCCATCTAATTTTATATAGTACTTCTTATAGTGAGCTTATTTCACTACAAACCTTACTAATATTTAGTGTAAAGTGCAAGCAATCCACAAAAAACGAGCTTTATTAATGCGGGCTTTGGATTATTTGTCTTTTGCTCAAAGTTCAAAAACTCGCATATTTCAACATTTAAAGCTTTAGCTATTTTGTATAACTGTTCAACGCTAAAGTGTCGTTCTTCCGTTCCGACCTCTGCTTTTGATATTACCGACGTGCTTTTGTAGCCTATTGCAAGAGCCAAATCAAGCTGACTTACTTTTTTGCTTTTTCTTATGTTAGCTACCTTTAATCCTATGGATCTATGAAGTTGCAACAACTCTTCCGATGAAAAATCTATAGACTCTAGCTTCAAACTTCACCATAGTGATTTATTTTTAAATAAGTTTATTTTAATTATAGTCTATAAGCAAGTCATAATAATGAAGTAAAAGGGTATTTGATGCGAATAGTATTATTTTTTTGTTTATTTGGATTTACTGCATTTGGTGTAAGCATAGAAAAAGATGCTGTCATACATAGTGCACTTGCCGACAAGGTACCAGAATTGGCAAAGATTATTAAAATGTACGGATATAGATGTGATTCAATAAGTGCAGCTAGCCCTTTTATGGTAGGCAGAGGCTTTACATTGATTTGCAATAACTATACTTACGAATATGAGATAGAAGACAAAGGCGGGCGATGGAGAGTAACTGTTAAGTAAAATAAAAGGGACTATCCCCCTTTATTTCTGAGGGTCAATGCCATTAAATTAAGGATTTTTATCTACTTTGGTGTTGTTTGCTAGCAATGCAAGTTAGTCATTGCGAGATTTTTTTAAGACGTGAATTGCTTAACTTAATGGCATTGGCTCTGAGGGTAGGAACGAGGAAAAAACTAACAGCCCTGATATCTTTTAACCAATATTTCGCATCGTGCAAGACCC
The DNA here is from genome assembly GCA_022729705.1 of Helicobacter cetorum. Taxonomy (GTDB): domain Bacteria; phylum Campylobacterota; class Campylobacteria; order Campylobacterales; family UBA6016; genus UBA6016. The sequence goes on from DZAX01000036.1 coordinate 9,656, forward strand.
TTTAGTAGAATATGGAGAAACAAAATGATGTGGGTAATACACATAATAGCTCTCTTGACATTTCCTGTAGCTCTATTTGTCACGATTCCTATGCATATTATTATTAATATAAAAAAAGAAGAGGCGGCAAAAAATGAGGCGAAATCCACTAATCATTTAAAAAAACAAGGCTATTGCGACGTATAAGTATATTGCGAATAACAGACAAAGGTATAATAGACCAAAATATTTAGCTTTATATTTTACTAAAGTGGTCAGATCCAAATGGCGCTTACTTAAAGCTTGCTATTCGACTACACCGAGCCTCACTGAAGCGTTAATTTAAAAAGTCATGCATAACCTGACAAGCTCGCCACAAACGTAAATCAGGTCGATGAACTGTTATTGTAAATTTAGTTCAAAGTTTAAATGTAATTTACGGAATTTTGCTTAAGTAAGCACCATTCGGGTCTGTCCCTTTTTTTGTTGCCGTCAAGACAGGCTTTGTTCGACTTGGCTCGCGATGTGAGTTAAAACCTATTTGTGCTAGATTATGTAAATAAATAGTTGCAAGGAATGGCACTAAACATCCATTTCATCCCAAAACTCGTCGTTTATGGGCGATATATCGCTAGCTCCGCTTTTATACTCTTCAATCCGAGAAAGCGTCTCTTTTGAAAGCGAGCCTTTTGGCGATTCTATGACTCTCGCAGCACCTTTTGGCAACGCCTCTAGCAAAGAGACAAACTTAGTGTAATAATCGTCTTGTATATCTAGCGCTATCGTTTTCATTGACGGCTCCGAAATAATTTTGTATTTGGTGTGATTTTAGCATATTTTGACATTTTACCGCTACGGGCTCGTATAAATATCCGTAAAAAATGGAGGGGGTATTATAAAGTCTTCACTCCGTTTTACAACCGAAAACGGAGTGAAGAAGAGAGGCACTATGCGAGAAGCGAGGCTTTTAGTTACCCTCCCTCTCCGCAAGTTTATAATTTTCTATCTCATTAAAATTCAGATATTTATAGATGTCGTTTTCTTTTCCAGCTATAGCCTGAGGAACAACGCTCATATACTCCTCTACAGTAGGAATACGACCTAGTTTTGCGCATACCGCCGCAAGTTCTGCACTTCCTAGGTATACTTGTGTATTTTTGCCTAGTCTATTGTCAAAATTTCTAGTGCTTGTCGAAAATACTGTTGTTCCCTCCGCCGCTTGCGCTTGATTGCCCATGCATAGAGAGCATCCCGGTACTTCTGTTCTTGCGCCTATGGCTTTGTATACTTCGTAATAACCCTCGTTTATTAGCTGTTTTTCGTCCATTTTGGTTGGAGGCACTATCCAGAATGTGTTGACGGCTATTTTGCCCTCTCCTCTCATCACCTCTCCTGCCGCTCTGTAGTGACCGATGTTTGTCATACATGAGCCTAGGAATACTTCGTTTATCGTCGCTCCAGCCACTTCGCTAAGAGGTCTTACGAAGTCTGGGTCGTTTGGACAAGCTACTAGCGGCTCTACAAGGGTGTTTAGGTCGATTTCGATTACCGCCGCATACTCCGCATCTGCGTCCGGCTCCATAAGAGTTGGGCTCGCAAGCCACTCTTTCATTTTGTCGGCTCTTCTTTGAAGCGTCGCTTTGTCTTCATATCCAGCCTCTGCCATTGCTTCTAGTAGCGTGACGTTTGATTTTAGGTACTCTATTACAGGCTCTTTATCAAGTCTTACCGTACAGGCCGCCGCGCTTCTCTCAGCCGACGCGTCGCTTAGTTCAAACGCTTGTTCTACTTTTAGAGTCGGCAAGCCCTCGATTTCAAGTACTCTACCGTTGAAGATATTCTTTTTGTTTTTCTTTTCAATCGTAAGAAGTCCCGCTTTTTCAGCGTAGTACGGAATAGCGTTTACAAGGTCTCTTAGTGTGATTCCCGCTTGCATCTCGCCTTTGAACTTCACAAGCACAGATTCTGGCATCTCAAGAGGCATAGAGCCGGTAACCGCCGCAAACGCGACAAGACCCGAACCCGCCGGAAACGATACGCCTATTGGGAATCTAGTGTGAGAGTCGCCGCCCGTGCCTACCGTGTCTGGAAGCACCATTCTGTTTAGCCAGCTATGGATTACGCCATCGCCGACTTTTAGGCTTACGCCCGTTCTTGAGGTAATAAAGCCCGGAAGAGTCGCATGAAGCTTCTTATCGGACGGTTTTGGATACGCCGCCGTATGGCAGAAGCTTTGAAGTACAAAATCAGCGGAGAAGCCAAGTGCGCTAAGCTCTTTTATCTCATCTCTCGTCATAGGCCCCGTAGTGTCTTGACTTCCGACCGTCATTGTGTGCGGCTCACAATACGTTCCCGGTCTAATACCAGTTACGCCGCAAGCTTTGCCTACCATTTTTTGCGCTAGCGTGTAGCCTTTGCCTGTGTCTATCGGTTGCTCTGGTTTTTTGAATATCTCTTCAGTGCCTAGACCTAGAGCGTTTCTAGCTTTTGTCGTCAAGCCTCTACCGATGATAAGCGGCACGCGTCCGCCCGCTCTTACTTCGTCAAGGATGGTGTTTGGGGAGAGTTTAAACGTCGATATTACGGCGCCGTTTTTGGATATTTCGCCTTTTGTTATGTCTATTTTGACGACATCGCCTGTTTCCATTTGTGACACGTCCGCTTGTATCGGCATTGCACCGGAGTCTTCGCAAGTGGCGAAAAATATCGGAGCGATGACGCTGCCGATTACCACGCCGCCCGTTCTTTTGTTTGGCACACCCGGTATGTCGGCTCCTATGTGCCACTGCACAGAGTTTGCCGCTGATTTTCTAGAGCTTCCCGTGCCTACCACGTCGCCCACATACGCCAAAGGCAGACCTTTTTCTTTTAGCGCGGCTATTGTCGCAAGAGCGTCCGGCATTTTTGCTCTTAGCATAGAGTTTGCGTGAAGCGGGATGTCCGCTCTAGTGAAGGCTTCGCTTGCGGGCGACAAGTCGTCAGTGTTTGTCTCTCCGGCAACTTTAAAAACCACCACTTCGATAACGTCCGCCGTAGCGGCTTTGGACGTAAACCACTCCGCATTTGCCCATGAGTTTAGCACTTCCTCGGCAAGCATATTTGATTTTGAAAGCTCCACCACGTCGTTAAACGCCTCATACACCAAAAGCGTGCTTTTTAGCTCGTTTGCCGCCGCTTTTGCCATTGCCGTATCATCGGAACTTAAAGCGTCAATAAGAGGTTTTACGTTGTAACCGCCCATCATCATGCCAAGCATTCTTACAGCGTCAAGCTTTGAGATACTCGCACACTCTTCGCTTCCGTCAAGGATTTTGGATAGATACTCCGCCTTTACTTTTGCCGCGTCGTCTACGCCCGGTTTTACTCTGCTCTCAAGCATAGCCGCAAGTTCGGCGTTTGCCGCTTTTTCGCTTTTTAGTAGTTCGACCAATTCGCCCGCTTGATTTTTATCCAGTGCCAATGGCGGCACGCCCAAAGCGGCTCTCTCGTCGCAATGTGTTTTATAGTTTTCCATAAAGCCCATCTTAAATTCCTTTTTCTTTTTAGTTTTGATAATATTAGCTTTTTTTGTATATCTTTAGAACGGCAATGTTTCAAAAAGTAATCTTTTTTTGCTTTGTAAAACATCAAACGTTACTTTTTTACTCAAAAGGAGTTTTTTATGAGATTCAAGCTTGAAGGCCTACAAAACATAGGCGCCACTATAGACACACTGTGTAAAAAATGCGGAGAGCTACAAAGCGAATGCGTCTGCGACAAAAAACGCGATACAAAAATAAAGAGTGAATACAAAGTAGCACTGTCAATGGAAAAACGAAACGGCAAACCGGTATCAATCGCCGGAGTCTTTTACCTAGATGAAAAAGAGGAAAAAGAGCTTTTGACAAAACTCAAAAAATCCCTTGCAGTCGGCGGAGCGGCAAAAGACGGCAAGCTGGAGTTTCAAGGGGAGTGCAGAGATAGACTTAGAGAACTTTTGAAAAAAGAGGGGTTTGGGGTGAAAAATTGACGCTATTTGACAATTCTCAAACTTAATGCGCAAAAAGAGCTTTAAGTTTACTTGTCAGCTCTTTGAAGTTTATATGATTAAAGTCGTAAGGGGTATTATAGTATGACTTCATACATGTTTGACCCCCCATTCTTCAGGCATAATACACAAACACCATATGGAAGCTAATTTATGGGAAATTTATTGCACGCTAACGCCAAAACCACGCCAAGAATCAGAAAAGAAATTCAAGACTCTTGTGAGAGTATCGCAAAGTTAGCAATCAAATATAATCTTAATCCAAAAACAGTTCATAGATGGAAAAGAGATACAAGCACAGAAGATAAAAAGAGTGGCGCTAAAAAGATTAAATCATCGCTAAGCGACACAGAACAACAAATTGTCTGTGAGTTTAGACGAGTAACAAAACTATCGCTAGATGATTGTTTTATCGCCTTAAAAGATAAAATTCCAGCTCTCTCAAGGTCTAATCTTCATAGATACTTACAGACAATGGGGCTCAATTCACATATGAATTGTTGGCGGAACATCTAAAACCTAAAAACAAGATTCATCCATTTGACGCTATTTGCACGGCAAATGGTATTGAACATAGATTAACTAAATTTAAACACCCCTGGACTAATGGACAAGTGGAGATATTTAACAAAACCATCAAGAATGCCACAACAAAAACATATCATTACGTGTCCAGTTTCACCACGTTATAGTTGCCTAGTTTCATAAATACAAGCAATAGACAAACAACAATCAAGTAAAATCTTAGTTGCAAAACAAAGGATTTAAAAGATGTGTCAAGTCTATCACTCTAATGCCAGCACAAACTGGCATGTAAGAGAAATTATACAAAAGTCTGATTTACCAAATGTTGAATTAGCCAACAAGTACAGCATAAACATTCAAACGGTTTCCAAGTGGAAAGGTAGGGATTTTACAGAAGATAAAAGCTCCAAACCAAATACAATTCACTACGCCCTATCTGATTTAGACAAAGAGCTTATCAGAGTTGTTCGCACGCTAACATGGATGGATTTAGATGATTTGGTTAATTGTGTTAGCCAGAATATTCCCAAAGCAAATAGAAGCAATGTTTATCGCACCATAAGAGCTTTCAAGATTAGTCAAGTGCCACAAGAACAAAAAGAACAAGCTAAAAAATTCAAAGAGTACAAACCTGGATTTTTACA
>DZAX01000037.1 GCA_022729705.1 Helicobacter cetorum
AACAAAAAGAACAAGCTAAAAAATTCAAAGAGTACAAACCTGGATTTTTACATATAGATGTTACTTATTTACCTAAGTTAGATCAAAAGAGTGCCTGACACCCATTTTACTAACAGTTTTATACTGCTCTGGTATTTCTTGCGTAATAGTTCCATCTGGCAGTTGAAAATATAGCTTTTTATTTTTGCTATAAACATTTGCAACACCATTTTTAAGGCTCTGCTTTTGCGCTTCTTTTACCGCTTTAGATGCAATTTGTAGTATTTTTTGTTCCAATTCACTCATTGTTTGCTCCGTCTAAAAAGCCTTTATATAGCTCTTCATCTAAAATTGTATTTTGGTTTGCGATAAGTTCGTAATTGTCATCGCCATTAAAATATATCAAATACTCATCAACTAAGCTTTTATAAACTTCTATAAAAAGTTTTCTACTTCGTTTAAATCTTCTTTTTATATCTTCTGTTGTTTCTAAAAATAGATATATTAGCACAACTTTAAAATTTAGCTCTTTTGCTTGTTTAATTATATCAATTAAATATTTGCCAGATAGTGTTGTTTCAATTATAAAAGATTTGTTATCTTGCAAAGATATATTTAACTCTTCAAAAAACTCTTTGCCAGCTTTGATTTTATATTTTTGTATATCGTTTGCATCATACTTTTTTGCAATTTCATCTGCGTTTATAAATTTAATATCTTCTGAACCTGCAAAGTGTTTTGCAAAAGTTGTCTTGCCGCTTCCGTTTGCACCCGCTATGATGTATAGGGTTTTAGTGTTCATCTGTATTTTCTTCCATTGCATAAGGTAGCTCTAACGCCTTAATATGCCCGATTGCACTTCCTGCAATACCACGAATTGAACCATACATATTTATAGTATTATCTAACACCTTTTCTATCTGCTTTTCTCTTTGTTTCCAAATGCGCTGCATTGAACGTTTTTCGCTGTCTAAATCTGCTTGCATAGTTGTAAAGCCTTCAACTATTGCTTCTATTTGCATTTTAAATTCATTACTTGTAAGATAGCCATATAAAAGCTCCATCTTATCGCTTTTGTTTTCTTGGCTTTTTGTTGCGTGGTGCAATTTTATAATATGCTCTCGTAAAATGGCACTTAGCCCCTTAAACTCTTCATAGTTGCATATCCAAATGCCGTCAATTAGTCCAACTCGCTCAAGCTCGCTTGGCATAACTTCACTAACAAGCACACCAATATCTGCACCCTTGTCTCGCATATCGGCTTTAAATTTTTCTATCCAACTTTTTTGAAAATCTTTTGTGCGTTTACTCTCATAATAAATCTTGCCACAATTTTGCACTTCTCTTGTATGCACTATTTGCATACAATCCGCTCCCCTTGCGCCTTTTTTAACCTCTTCTATGCTATCAAAAGGGAATTTTTCAATTAGCCACCCTTCAATAGCTAGTTCTTGCGTTTCACCTTGAAGTTGTTGTGAGCCTTGCTCTGCTTTTCGTTGCGCTTCTTGTAGCTGTTTTTTAAGTTGTTCTAACTGGTCGTCTTTTTGCTTAAATCTAAGCTCGTTTTTCTCGTCTGCTTCTTTTAATATTTTTTCTCGCTCAAGTTTTAGTTTTTCGCTTATTGTAATTTCTGCGTCCGCCTTAACTTTGGATTCTATCTCTTCTTTTTCTCGTTTTAGCTTTTCTATCTCTGCCTTGCTTTTGTTTAGCTCTTTTACCTGCTCACTTTTTGCGTCAAGCTCTTTTTTAAGCATCTCTGTTTGCTCTATATACTCATCCCCTATTTGCTTTTTAAGCTCAAGCGTTAGCTTTTGAGTTTCTAGCTTTAACTGCTCTGCTGTGGCTTTTTTTAGCTCATCATTAAACTTTTCTTGTTGCTCTTTTAGCTCTTCTTCTTTTTGCCTTAGGCTATCTAAATGCGCTTTGTATTCTTTGTGTTTAACTTCAATTTCTGCTTCTAGTTTTTTGCGCTCAGCTAAATGCTCATTTTTTAGTTTATCTTCTAGTTGATGATATAAAACTTCATTTACATCTATATCTGCTTTACAATTTGGGCATTTTATTGTGGTTTGGTTTGTCATTTTATTCAGCATTCAAAAAATCCTGATATTTTTCTTCCAATTTGCCCATATCCATATCAAAAGAAACTATCTCCAAGCTATAATATTTAGCTGTAATAAAATGAATATAATCTATCGCTTCACATTTTCCAAGATTAATACCTTTGCTCTTGCAAAATCTAGCAAACTCTATACTTTTGTCATATATTTCTTGAGTAATTTCAAGTTTTTCAAAATTTTCAAGTGTATCTTTTGTGTTGTTATAAAGTTTTTTGTGTGTTAATGGTATAGCCCTTAATGATTCCATAAAAACTAATCTATTCATATAAAATTCACTCATCTCATCCGAAGCTAATTCCTGAAGTTTTGCTTGGGCGACACTATCCTGACGAACTAACCCACTAATAACATTTGTGTCAAAAAAATATTTCATTACTCATCTCCATCAAGAGATTTTGTAAGATTTAAAAGAAGTTCTCGTGCTTTTTTTTGCTTCTCCAAATTTGGATTATCAATTTTTTGTTTATTCAAATCCACACCAAAAAACTCATTTACAATATCATTTAGAGCATAATTATCCACATTTTGAATAGCTTTTGTTTTGACAAAATCGCCATCTTTTACAAGCTCATAAGCCTCTCCATCTTTAAGCCCAGCTAATACTAAAGGGGAATGCGTAGTGATATAAAAGCAAGTGTTTGGGAAAAAATCTTTTAAGATATTGATAATTTTTGTCTGCCAACTGATATGTAAATGTGCTTCTATTTCATCGATAAAAACAATCCCGTCAACCAAACTTAAATCTTCAAGATTGCTCCATCCACCATATCCAGCGATTATCTCTTGAAATATTTTTACAATAGATACAAAACCAGTTGAGAGTTTATTTAATGGGATGTTATTTAACAATAACTGTCCATCATGATAAAGCATTGACAGGCTGTTTCCACCATTTTCATTCGGTATTACAAGTTTTAATGATGGCTCAAGCTTTTCTATAAGTTTTAAAACTGCTATAACTTCATTTGTTTTATTTTGATTGGCTATAACAAAATTTGGATTGACAATAAGTCTCGACACAAACCAATTCGCTATCTCTTCATGCTCTAATCCATCGCCATTAATGTAGCTCATCGTTCTTTTAATAGATTCAACAAATCTATCTTGCGAACTTCCAAGTATCTTGATGTTGTCAGGATTAATATTTTTTGTAAAACCTCTATTCTTTGCGCCTATAAAAACTATTGGTTTATCACATACGAATGAATCATCTCTATTCCCAGCAATATGTTCAAAAGTTGTATAACCCCAAGCTTCTTTTATTTTATCTTTTACTTTGATTTCATTGATATATATTTCTAAAGGCAACTTTAATTCCAATTCTTTTGTTTTTTCAAGTATATTTTTTTGCACAAAAAGATTTTTATATAGATATTCACCACTATTCAAAAACATAGAATGTCTATAAATCAAACTTTTTATCATATTCTCCAAAAGTTGAGTTTTTCCAATCCCATTTTTCCCTATGAAGCAATTGAGTTTTTGATTTGGTTCAAACTCCACATCAAAATCAAATCTGATTCCAGCTTGCTCTGTTTTAAATTTATATATCATCCTATTTCCCCCCCTATACACTCACAACATCTAAAGCACCATAGTGCTTCAAAATCCGCAACACACTCATTTTCATCAAACTATACCTCATCTTCCATATCATTTTCAAGCAACTTTTTAAACTTATCTTTATTTGGCAAAACTGTCAAATATTTACTTGCATATATTTGATTATTGTCTTGTGGCAAGGTCATCTCTACAAGCGCCGTGCTTTTATCTTTGCAAAGTACTATTCCTATGGTTGGATTTTCATCAATTTGCTTTTCAACTCTATCAAAATAGTTTACATACATCATAATTTGCCCCAAATCTTGATGCTTAAGTTCGCCAATTTTTAAATCTATCACTACAAAATATCTTAAAAGTCTGTTATAAAAAACCAAATCTACAAAAAAATGCTTTTCATCTATTGTTATTTTCTTTTGTCTAACTACAAAAGTAAAGCCTTTGCCAATCTCTATCAAAAAATCTTCTAATTTATCTATAAGTCTTTGTTCTAGCTCGCTCTCGCTATAACTCGCAAGCATAGGAAGCCCTATAAATTCTTGTCCAGTTTCACCACGTTATAGTTGCCTAGTTTCATAAATACAAGCAATAGACAAACAACAATCAAGTAAAATCTTTAAACCAAAAAAGGATTTAAAAGATGTGTCAAGTCTATCACTCTAATGCCAGTACAAACCAGCATGTAAGAGAAATTATACAAAAGTCTGATTTACCAAATGTTGAATTAGCCAATATGTACAGCATAAATGTTCGTAAGTGTTTCCAAGTGGAGAAACAGGGATTATCAAGAGGATAAAAGCTCTAAACCAAATACAATTCACTATGCCCTATCTGATTTAGACAAACACTAAGAGCTTTCAAGATTAGTCAAGTGCCACAAGAACAAAAAAGAACAAGCTAAAAAATTCAAAGAGTACAAACCTGGATTTTTACATATTGATGTAACCTATTTACCTAAATTAGATGGTCAAAAGTATTATCTCTTCGTTGCCATAGATAGGGCTACAAGACTACTGTACTATAAGGTTTACGAGAATAACAGAACGCCGTGCGAAGCGGTTAAAAGTTGGTTCGATATAGAACCGCAAAATTTTAAGATTTCACCTGGTGAGTTTTATGCTACTCTTTTAAATGGAATGGTACAATGTGGTGAAACTTGACACGGCAAGGAAATCACCTCTTTCTGTACGATAAAGCTTCTAAAATATGATTTTTTTGTATTGCTTCCGACTCTTCTAAATCAGCGATAGTTCTAGCCACTTTTAAGCTTTTTACTCTCCCTCTCTCGGAGAGTCCAAATCTCGCTACTCCCTGTGTTAGTAAAGCCAAGGCTTCGTCTTTTATATTAATATTTTTAATATTTTTTTCGTTAAGTCTCGCATTAAAAACGGGTTGCTTTCTATTTTTTTGCATTTGGAACGCTTTTAATACAAGCGTAAACATCTCCGCTGAACTTGTATCCGCTTTTGCGCCCTCATCGTACTCTTCCATTTGAATAAAAATATCCATTCTGTCTAAAAAAGGTTCGGAGAGTCTGCTTTTATATCTTATCACTTCGCTCTCTTTGCATTTGCACTCTTTTGTTTTTGACAAGAGATTCCCGCAAGGACAAGGATTCATGGAGCCTGCAAATAAAAAATCAGCGTCATACTCAATTTTTGAGTTTACTCTTGATATTAAAATACGGTAGTTTTCAAGAGGTTCTCTAAGACTCTCCAGTAAAGTCTTGTCAAAGTGCGGCAACTCGTCAAGCCAAAGCATACCGCCGGCTGAAAATGCTATTTCGCCCATTTGTCCTTCTTTGGAGCCGCCACCCAAAAGAGCCGAGCGAGTAGCATTGTTGTGAGGCGCGCGAAATGGGCGAATAGGACGGAACACGGCCTCTTTGCCGTCTAAAAAATCAAGCATTGCAAATTTAAGTATCTCTTCTGTGGAGCATGGGGGCAAAATATGCTTAAGCCGCTTCATTATCATACTCTTGCCGCATCCGGGAGAACCCTCTAGTATAATATTATGCATTCCTGCGGCTGAAATCAGAGCGGCTCTTTTGGCTATCTCCTGTCCTCTTACCTCGGCAAAATCATCCTCAAATAAAGATTCATAAAAATACTTTTCGCCGTTAATCTCTATGTAGTTCGCATCAATATCAGCTCTGGTTTCACTCGGCTGTCGCCCCTCCGTCGTTACAAGAAGAAACGCCTCTTGCAAATTTGAGGCAGCGTAAACTTCAGATGAAGATATTTTGGAGACAAATTCAGCGCTTTTCTTTGGGACTACAAATTTTTTTGCAACGCCCTCTTTTGCCAAGCTAAGCGCTATTGGAAATATTTGATTAGAGTGTTTTAGCGCACCGTCAAGACCAAGTTCCCCTAAAAAAACAGCATCTTTAATAGTTATCGGCTTTTGCAAAGTTTCTGACATGATTGCAATAGCTATTGGAAAATCAAATACCGAGCCGCTCTTTTTTATGTCTGCAGGAGATAGGTTTACTATGAGTTTATATGGCGGAAGAGATATACCATTTTTTGAGAGAGCCGCTTTTACTCTCTCTTTTGACTCTTGTATCGAAGAGTCGCCAAGCCCGACTATTGTAAAAGAGGGAAGCCCTTTGATAAGAGAGCACTCTACTTGGACGGCTCTAGCTTTGGAGCCCTCCAGTGCGGCGGAGGATAACTCTGTCACTTTTTGCCTAGTTTTGCCAAAGCCTTATACTCTTTATCAAATTTTTTGCGCTTTAAAATAGATAGTCTCTCAAAAAACAGCCTACCGTTTAGATGATCTATCTCATGCTGAAAAGCTATAGACAAAAGACCGTCGGTATCCGCTACCGTCTCCTCGCCATATCTATTTTTGTAGCTAACTGTTACTTTTTCAAATCTAGTTACTTCGTCATAAAATTCAGGTATAGACAAGCATCCCTCTTTATGCTTTGTCTCACCCTCTTTTTTGATTATTTTTGGATTTATTACTTCGATAAGCTCAGAGATTCGATTGCCATCCTCATCGCAAAGCTCTATTATCAAAGCGTTTAAGGGAGCGCCTGTTTGAATTGCTGCAAGACCTACGCCGCCATAATGGAGCATCGTCTCATACATACTATCAAGCAGACTATAAAGGCTTTCATTAAACTCTACAACATCCCTAGAGTGTTGTTTGAGCCTTTTGTCCGGATAAGTCAAAATCTTTTTTATCAAAGCGGTTACTCTCCTAAAATGTATGCGCCGGAGTTATTTTCATCGCATGTGCGAAGAGCGGTTAATACTGACGCCACAGACTCTTCGGCGTTTTTGCCTTTGTCAAGTCCTATAATTCCACAACATATTTTTAGCTCTATCTCTTTATCGCCCAAAAAGAAGTTTGTAGAACCCATCATGTCATAAAGCCTTTCAGCCGTTCTAGCCGCATTGCTAGGATCGGTGTGCTTTAGTAAAAGCGCAAATATTCCTTGTCCAAAATACGCCACAACGTCGCTTCTTCTGGATGTTTTCATAAAAAGTTTCGCCATAGTCTTATTGACAAGCGACACGCCTTTCTCATTGCCGATACTCTCTATAACGTGCGAGGATAGTCTTGCAAACAATAAGGCGCTACTATGTCCATATTTAAGCGTCATAGCTTGTTCTTGTTCTACTTGAGCGTATAAGTATCTATTATTGTAAATACCGTATTTGGCGTCAAATATACTCTCTGTCTCCACCTCTTTTATAATATTTGCGCTTTTTTGGTACAAATCTTTAAAAATTACGGCCTGCTTTGACAAAAAATTTGCAAGCATTTCAGTATCGCTTGTAAGGGTGATGGCAAAATTCTGAACAGCCGTAGGATTGTTTATATTGCGAGCCTCTTGAGAACGTTTTTTTGACGTTTCTATAGATAGCAAGACCTGTTTATAGAGCACTGATACGTTTTGTAATATATCTTTTACGGAATTGAATCCCTCTTTAAGTTTACTCTCCAGTACGGCTCGTTTTTCATCGCCGCCCGTATCTTCAGAGCTTAACTGCTCAGTTACTTCTTTTTTAAAGTCAAAAGATTTATCTTGAAGCATCATTTCAAAATATGACTCAAAATAGCTAGGAGTCGGCGGTACGCCGTCTTCCACAATTTTCGCTAAAACCTCTGAGGCAAACTGGTTTAACGGAGTTTTACCACCTGTCTTCTGAGTTGATACTCTGTGCGTCGGCACCTCTTCAGTGTGCGTCGGAGCCGCCGATGAACTACTTACGCCCGGTTTAGGTGTATTTTTTTGTGTTAACAAAGTTTAGCCTTTATTTAAAACTTTTTTCTAAGACTTTATCTATAAGACCGTACTCTTTTGCTTCTGCGGCGCTCATAAAAAAATCTCTCTCAGTGTCAGCAACTATTTTATCAAGTTTTTGCCCAGTTTGCGTGGCCAAAATTGAATTAAGTTCATCCTTCATTCGCAAAATCTCTTTTGCCTGTATCGCTATATCAGTCGCCTGCCCTTGCGCTCCGCCTAGTGGTTGGTGTATCATAATTCTAGCGTGAGGCAAAGCGTATCTTTTGTCTTTAGCGCCTGATGAGAGCAAAAAAGCCCCCATAGAAGCGGCTTGACCTATGCAGATTGTGCATACGTCCGGTCTAATATAGTGCATAGTATCAAATATACTAAAACCGCTAGTAACAACGCCTCCCGGTGAGTTGATATAAAGAAATATATCTTTATCGGGAGCCTCCGCTTCCAAAAATAGAAGCTGGGCTACAACAGTGCTTGCTACGGCGTCGTTTATTTCGCCGGATAGAAAAATAATTCTATCTTTGAGAAGTCTGGAGTAAATATCGTAGCTTCGCTCGCCTCTTCCGGTTCGCTCGACTACAAACGGTACATAGCTCATTTAACGACCTTTTTTTTGTTTAATAGATGTGTAAGTAGCTTATCTTCTATCATCGCCATTTTGATAGCCGGCAATAATCCTTGTTTCTGATAATACTCTAAGACCGCTTTAGGCTCGGCGCCCATATTCATTGCCTCATAAAATACAGCTTGAACAAGCTCGTTGTCATTTACGCTAATACTCTCTTGACGAGCTAGTTCGTCTATCAAAAATGTGGCTTTTACACTTTTTTCGGCGTCCGCTCTCATCTCTTCTCTTAGCTCTTTTACAGCACTCTCCGCAACTCTCAATGCCGACACTTCGTCTTCGCTCATAGCGTTTACTTTGCCTCTAAACATCAAATCTATCTCTTGCTCGACTATCATATCAGGCAAATCAAAACTATATTTTGAAACAAGCGCTTCAATAAGTTTTGGCTTTAACTCTTCGCTAAACATTTTCGTAGTTAGTTCGCTTTTTAGTTGCTCTTCAACAATAGTCGTTAGTTTTTCAAGCGTAGCTTCAGGGTCTTCGGGCATCATTTTTTTAGCCAGCTCTTCATCTATTGTCACATCCGCTTTTACTTGTATTCCATTAAGGTTTACTTTAAAGACTGCTACTTTTGAAGCTAACGCACTATTGCCGTAGTTGTCTGGAAACGTAATTTCAAACTCTTTTTCTTCCCCGATTTTCATACCCTCAAGGCTTGTCTCAAAATCTGGTAAAAATCTTTTGCCGCCAAGTTCTATTTGTATATCGCTTGCTTTGCCGCCATCAAACTCTACACCGTCAACTGTGCCTACGAAATCAACCGTAAGAAAATCTCCAGTTTTTGCGCCTCTATCGCCGCTATACGCCTCAAGCGGAGCCATCGCTTTTGCGAGATCTTCTATTCTTTGCGTCAACTCTTCTTTTGCGATTTGCGCGTCTTCAAATTCAGGTATTAGCTCTTCGATATTGTCAAATAAAATTTCAGGTCTTATAGAGAAGCTAATCTCAGCTTCAATACCGCCGTCAACCTCTTCAAACTTTGTTACAAGCGGTTGTCCGACTAAATCTTTTGAATCGATATTAAGCTCTTTTAATCCGCCGTCCAAAGCTTCGCCGATAAGTTCGTTTCTAGCGTCTTCTTGTATTTTCTCGCCGTATCTTTTTTCTACTACGTTTGCGGGAACTTTGCCTTTTCTAAAACCGTCTACTTTTACACTTTTTGCAACGCTAGAAGCTATTTTTCTCATTTTTGCCTCAAGTAGCTCTTTTGACGCTCTTAGCTCTATTTTGCCGTTTGCGCTATTCTTTTTCTCGCACGATAACTTCATCAGATTCCTTAAACCGTAATTTTATAAAAATAATAGGGCTGATTTTATCAAATTTTGCTTTATCCTTTGGGCGTTACAAACAGCGCATTTTTGATATATTTATAAAAAGAGTTTAAAAGTAAAAAGGAAGCACTGTTTTGAGTCATAAAAATGAGAAGATGGAAAGGCTAATAACAGAAGTTTTGGAGCTCGTAGGAGAAAATCCAGATAGAGAGGGGCTCGCAAAGACTCCAGCGCGCGTCGCAAAAGCATACGAGTACATATTTGGCGGTTACGAGAAAAATCCAAAAGAGGTTTTAAACGATGCACTGTTTGGAAGCGGTAGCTCTGAGATGGTGGTTGTGAGAGATATTGAATTTTACTCGATGTGCGAGCACCATATTTTGCCTTTTTTTGGCAGGGTTCATGTGGCGTATATTCCAAACGGTAAAGTAGTCGGACTCTCCAAAATCCCAAGAGTGGTGGATATATTCGCAAGACGGCTTCAAATACAAGAGAAACTTACAGAACAGATAGCCGACGCCTTGATGGAAACGATAAACCCAAAAGGAGTCGGAGTGGTCATATCCGCAAGACATATGTGCATGGAGATGAGAGGTGTTGAAAAAATGCACTCATCCACTACAACGTCGGCTCTAAGGGGCATCTTTATGAAAGAGGCAAAAACAAGAGAGGAGTTTTACTCCATCATAAACACAAACGGGGGCAATAGATTTTAATGCCGCTAAGAGAGCTAAATAACAAACTAAACAAAGTCGACCTCTCCCCTGCGTTTGCCGTAATTACAAGGGTAAGCGCTACAAACTTTGAGGCCGTGGGGCTTAGACTCGGCGTTGGCGACATAGTAAGAATATCTTCAATGGACGGAAGTAGCGAAAGCCTTGGGATGGTCACCGCCCTTGAGGAGACAAAGTTTAGCATTACCCCGTTTGGATTTGTCGAGGGTTTTAAAATCGGCGATAGAGTATTTGCCTCAGAGACCGGACTAAAAATTCCGGTTGGCGACGGGTTGCTCGGTCGCGTGGTAAATCCGCTGATGCGTCCGGTGGATGGCAAGGGCGATATAGAACTAGACTCTCTTACGAGTGTTATCCGTCCACCGGTAGCCGCCATGAAAAGAGGGCTTATCGACGAGGTATTTTCCGTTGGAGTCAAAACAATAGACGGGCTTTTGACGTGTGGCAAAGGGCAAAAGCTAGGTATTTTTGCGGGTTCGGGCGTGGGAAAATCGACGCTAATGGGTATGATGGTCGAGGGGTGTTCGGCTCCAATAAAAGTCATCGCTCTAATCGGGGAGAGGGGCAGAGAGGTTCCGGAATTTGTCGAAAAAAATCTACATGGAGACCTTACAAATACCGTAATAGTTGTGGCTACTTCAGACGACTCCGCTCTTATGAGAAAATATGGCGCGTTTGCGGCTATGAGCGTGGCTGAGTACTTCAAGGAGCAAGGGCTGGACGTGCTTTTTATGATGGACTCCGTCACTCGTTTTGCTATGGCGCAAAGAGAGATTGGATTGTCTCTTGGCGAACCGCCGACCACAAAAGGGTATCCGCCATCCACTCTTTCATTACTACCACAACTAATGGAAAGAGCCGGAAAAGAGGAAGGCAAAGGCTCCATAACTGCGTTTTTTACCGTTCTTGTCGAGGGTGATGATATGAATGACCCGATAGCAGACCAGTCTCGTTCTATTTTGGACGGACACTTTGTACTTGATAGAAGTTTGACGGATTTTGGTATCTATCCGCCGATAAATATTCTCAACTCCGCTTCAAGACTAATGAATGACATAATCACAAAAGAGCATAAAATGGCTACTTTTAAGTTTAGAAGGCTCTACGCTACACTAAAAGAAAATGAGGTGCTTATCCGAATAGGGGCGTATCAAAAAGGCTCCGATCCTGAGATTGACGAAGCTATAAACAAAAAAGAGGCGATAGAAAACTTCCTAAAACAAGACAAAGACGAGCAGGTTGCTTTTGATACAACTGTAGCCGCCATTATAGATCTTGCGGCAAAATAATTTATGGCTTTTTTTGACGAAGTTTGGGACGCACTGAACGAGAGTTTGCCAAAGCTCAAAACAGAAAAAACGTTTGCGCTATTTTCTAAGTTTGAGTCTGGTGAATTTACTGTTTTTGAAAGCTCCGAACAACCAAAAATACAGCAAAAACCGTCATGCTCCGCTTTTTGTGAAATAAAACATCCGACGATGGTGCAAAAAAGAAGAAAGCTTGATACTAACGAGGGCAAAGCGGTATTTTTGCACGCCATAACCCATATAGAGTACAGTGCCATTGATTTGGGGCTTGACGCTTGCTACTCTTTTAGGGGGTTGCCTAAAGAGTTTTATGCTGATTGGCTAGAGGTCGCAAAAGAAGAGTGCGAGCATTTTTTGATGTTGGAGGGCTTGCTAACTAAGGCGGGCGGCAAATACGGTGATCACCCTGTGCATCCATCGTTATTTGAGGCTTGTCGCAAAAGCGAGACTCTGCTTAAAAGAATGGCGGCTGTGCCTAGATTTTTGGAGGCGGGCGGGCTGGATGCAAACGAAAAGATGAGAGCGAAGATAGAGAGGCTAAACGACCCGCTGGCAAAAGAGATACTAGACGCTTTGGATATTATCTTAAGAGACGAGATAGATCATGTGAGCAAGGGTACAAAATGGTTTTACTACGCCTGCGAAAAAAGCGGTGCTAGCCCCGATGAATACTTTGATATTGTCGAGTCTGTATTGCCAAACTCCCTCAAAGCAAAAGAGTCGATAAATATTGAAGCTAGGCTAAAAGCCGGTTTTAAGTGCGAAGAGATAAAAAAATTAACTTCCAAAGAGACAAAATGCTAGAACTTTACGATGAAAATATACTAAAACTTGGAGAAAAAGCCAACAAAATACGCAGGCAAATGTATGGCGATAAGCTATTTTTTAACTCCAACAAACATATTAACCCGACTAATATCTGCAAAGACGTGTGCAAATTTTGCGCTTTTTCGGCGAGCCGTAAAAATCCACATAAATACGAGTTATCCATAGAAGAGATACTGCAAGAGCTTTCCCCATATGCCGCCCATATAACCGAGGCTCATATCGTAGGAGCGCACAACCCAAATATGGGGCTTTTGTACTACAAAGAGCTCTTTTCGGCGATAAAAAAAGCCTACCCGCACATTCACATCAAAGCCCTTACGGCAGCTGAAGTGCATTTTTTGAGCGAGCTTGAGAATTTATCATATATGACTATTTTAGAAAAAATGATTGAGTTTGGCGTAGAGTCAATGCCGGGAGGCGGCGCAGAGATTTTTGACGAAAAAACGCGAGCCTATATCGCCAAAGACAAAGTTTCCAGTGAAAACTGGCTTTTAATACATGAGCTTTGGCACAAAATGGGTAAAAAATCCAACGCAACAATGCTGTTTGGGCATGTGGAGAATAGGGCGCACCGTATCGACCACATAATGAGAATAAAAAGACTACAAGAAAAAACAGGCGGCTTTAACGCCTTTATCCCGCTCGTATACAACACACAAAACAACTTTCTAAACGTCCCACGCCCCGTCAGCGGTCACGAAATACTCAAGACGATTGCGATAAGCCGCCTACTTCTTGACAATGTGCCGCACATAAAAGCGTACTGGGTGGCGGCAAGCCTCAATCTAGCCCTTGTGGCAGCGGAATTTGGAGCGGACGACCTAGACGGCACAATCCAAACAGAGTCCATCATCTCGCAAGCGGGTGCGCAAAGCAAAAACGGGGTTTCCAAAGAGACGTTAATCGCATACATAAAAGACGCCGGATTTACCCCTGTTGAAAGAGATAGTTTGTATAACGAGGTGAAACTGGACATATAGAGAAGTTAAAATCAGATCTAAACCGGTTCTTGATATACTACAACACAAACAGAAGAGTTAAAAGTTGGCTTGAAATAGAGCCGCAAAATTTTAAGATTTCACCTGATACGTTTTATGCTACTCTTTTAAATGGGATGGCGTAATGTGGTGAAACTTGACACATAGGTATTAAAAATGAGTGATTCGTACTATCTTCCAATTATGTTTGATATGAGAAATAAAAAAATTTTGTTAGTAGGCGGCGGAGCAATCGCTTGCGAAAAGCTCGGTAGGCTTATTGAGTGCTCTACCGA
This sequence comes from Helicobacter cetorum, assembly GCA_022729705.1. Lineage (GTDB taxonomy): Bacteria > Campylobacterota > Campylobacteria > Campylobacterales > UBA6016 > UBA6016. The sequence goes on from DZAX01000037.1 coordinate 13,959, forward strand.
AATTACTGTGGTAGCAACAGAGTGTTCTTCAAAAATAAACGAGTATATAGAGGAGTTTGCTCTAACTTTTTACAACAGGGCGTACAAAGATAGCGATTTGGATGGCATGGATATTGTAATTGCGGCTGTGGATTCGCCTGAGCTTCAATTGGATATTTTTAATAAAGCGAGAAATAAAAAGATATTGTGCAATGCCGTTGATTTGCCGTCATATTGTGATTTTATATTTCCATCTATTATTCGCAAGGGTGACCTGATAGTCGCAGTTTCTACGTCGGGAGCATCTCCGGCTTTTGCAAAACATATAAAACGATTACTTGAAAAGTTGATTCCGCAGGAGATAGATAGTTTTTTGAAAATGATGAGAGAGAAGCGAAACTCCTTTCCAAAGGGAAAAGAACGAATGCGGATGCTTGACGAGCTAGCGTCTGATTATATGGGCAGTATAACTGAATATATGAAAAACGCCTTAAAAACTACCCCAAAAGTTTAGTTTTGAAGTAGTCTATTTGTTTAGCTGTTTAGTCCCCTCAACTTCCAAGCTCATTAGCTGAATTTTTGAGGCGTAGAGGCATTGATTCTATCCACACTATAGATTTGCCAAAATCAAACAAAACCAGCGACACCGAGATTTGCGCCATTGCAAAAGATGAAAATCGTATTGTCAAAGAATTCTGATTTTATAGAGTCACACTTACTTGACGGCGACGCCATCAAAAATTCTTATTGTCAACATAGGCAATATTAAAAACTCAAAACTTTTGCAAAGATATGTAGAGATAATAAGCTATAATCCCCAAAACCCCCAACAAGAGCAAAACCCATGAAAAAACTCCCAATA
>DZAX01000038.1 GCA_022729705.1 Helicobacter cetorum
GGTTTCCGATGGTAAGCGAATCCCATTTTATCAGATTCATCATCTCAGCGTCCGCCTCATACTTGAACATGGAGTAGTACATCGTACCCTGCAAAGCGTCTCCGGCGTGTATTGTGATTGGGTTTGTCATCGATTTTTGAAGCTCATTTATGAGTGTTATCACTCTTGGCATACCACCTATTTTTACCTCATATTTTTGATTTGAGTCTATTGTTAGAATTTGTGCGCTCTCGTCTAGGTTTGAGTGGTGATCGTTTATATGAATAACCGATACGTTAAAATCCGCATCCGCCGTAGCACCATCGCCGCCGCACCCACTAAACGCCAAAAGTGCCGCCGTCATACCCGCCGCAATTAAGCTTTTTTTGCCAAATGACACGTTGTCTCCTTGCGATAGTTTTATATCTCTTGCGACTCGCACATTTGCAGGAGAGTGTAAGGTAAGTTATTATAAGGAGTGTTTGTGATGATTTGAAGACAAAAGAAAAACGCACTTCATGCGCTTTTTATACAAACCACAAAACGATGCGGAGGTTAAGATTTTTTCTCTGTCCTCAGCGTAATTTCAAAAACAGCGCCTTGCGACTCTTTGTTGCGACCTATTACCTTTCCGCCCATCTTCTTTATTATTTTTTTTGCCCATAAAGAGTCCAAGCCCCGTCCCATTCTCCTGTTTTGTCGTACTTATAAAAAGCTTAATAAATTATTTAATATTATTTATTATTTTTAAATAAAATAATAAGATATAATATTACTATGAAAGGCAAAATTAAGATTTTTCAAAGTAGAATAGGAACAAACACAAATTCAAGGATGGGCAAATGAAACCAAACCAAATCATCGAAGAAGTTCTTCGCGAGATTGAAAAACACGAAGGCGCGATGTCACGCCGTGATGCAATGAAATTTTTAATAGCATCTCCAGTTGTTGCTAGTGTACTAGCAGGCACTGCGACGGCTACAGAAGCGAAAGCGGCATCAAACGCAATGGGGAAAATTTTGATTGTTGGTGGTGGACTTGCAGGTATTTCAACTGCGGCAAAGCTCACTCAGATGTTGTCTAATCCAGACATTACAATCATTGAACCAAACTCAAAATCTGTTTCATATCAACCAGGGCAGACCTTAGTTGCTGGTGGAGTATGGCAAAAAAGTGACATTGAGTACAAAACAGAAGATTTTATTCCAAAAGGTGTCAAATTTATAAAAGATTCCGTAGTCTCTTTCGATCCAATAAGCAACAAAGTTCAAACAGCAAGTGGTGCTGAAATCAGTTATGATTATATGATAGTGGCAACTGGGCTTACTTTAAATTTTGGCGCTATCAAGGGACTTGAAGGCGAAATTACCTCTATGGGCAATAATGAAATCGTGAGAAAAAAAGTAGGTAAAAATGGTGTTTACTCTATTTATTTTGCTGATGGTGCCGTAGATACCTATAAAGGTATTCAAGAGTTGATTGCTAAAGCTAAAGCACACACAGGTTCTGAAAAACTTCAAGCAATTTTTACAGATCCCGATACTGCTATCAAATGTGGTGGTGCTCCAAAGAAAATTATGTATTTAACGCATGCAAGGCTAGTTGAAGCTGGAGTGCGTAATAAAGTTGAGCTTACTTTTTGCCCTAGCGGTGAGAAAATGTTTGGCGTACCAGAGTATCATGCTGCCATATTAGAACAGTTTAAACAAAGAGATTTTAAATGGGAATATAAAACTAATTTGGTCGAAATTGATACAGAAAAGAAAGTGGCAATATTTGAGAAAAAATGGCTTGAAAAAGGTGAATATGATAAAGATTTGGAAGAACATGTAATGGTTTCTATGTCTAAAAAAGTAGAAAAAAGGTATGACTTCATTCATATTACACCTCCACAAAAAGCACCAGATGTTGTAGGTAAGTCTCCGATTGGTTCACCTAAAGGATGGGTGCCGATCGTAAAAGAGACATTACAGCATGTAACCTATAAAAATATATTTTGTTTAGGCGATGTAGCTGCCATTCCTATGGGCAAAACAGGCGGAAGCATAAGGAAACAATATGGTGTTTTAGCTGCTAACCTTATTGCTGTCATGGAAAAAAAAGACAAACTTCCTTTGGCTTATGATGGCTACACTGTGTGCCCGCTTATTACTAGTATAGGTACCGTCATGCTAGCAGAGTTTAACTGGACGGCTAAACCTACTCCTTCATTTCCGCTTGATCCAGCACAAGAGAGATGGATATGGTGGCTACTCAAAGTCTATGCACTGAAGCCAATGACAATTTACGGTCTGCTCTCAGGTAGAGCTTAATTTAAGCTAATAAAATAAATAAAGGAAAAATAAATGAAAAAAATAGCACTAACACTTTTGACGGGAATAGCCCTATTCTTTCTAAGCGGATGTAGCGATAAGCCAAAATCAGATATCGTAACTTATAAATATACGCCTGCGGAAGTTTATAAAGCAACTTGCTCTCGTTGTCATGGTGATAAAGGCGAAGGAATAGTTGAGAAAAAAGGTCCAGCATTAAACAAAAAAACACTTCAAGAATTAGAAATGGAATTATTTGATGTTAAAAATGGAGGTCTTGGTCAATCAACTGCTTCCGAGCATGATGTTATGGAACATAACATGAAAAAACTAACCGAAAAGGGATATATCTACGATACTAAAGCGATGGCAAAGTATCTTTTTGACTCTTTTAATATTAATTAACTGACCTTGTGTGCTTTTGCTAAAAGTGCGCAAGAATTCTTCTTTAATTGCAAAAAGCTTATCTTTTTGAAGCTTTGGAGGGATGCAAGGGAGAAATCCCTGCCACTAAAACGGATGTGTTCGTTTTAGTGCGCAATATCAGTAATTAAATAAGATTTATGTGGTATGATTTTCGGTAATTACAGTCATCGGAAATCATACGAAAGAACCCTCATGAATCAAGTTGATAGAAAAGTCTTTGTATGGCCACTTTGTACGAGAATTATTCATTGGATTATCGCTTCTTCTTTTACTTTTTCTTTCATTACCTCATTCAATAAAGAATATTTTATCTTCCATATAGCGTTTGGCTATACATTTGGTGTTGTCCTTTCTTTTCGTATTATTTGGGGTTTTGTGGGACCGAGATACGCAACTTTTGATACTTTTAAACTTCGATTTTTTAATTTGAAAGAGTATTTTGCTGAAAAAATAAAAGATAGATGGAGAAAAATTCATCCTGGACACAACCCTGCATCAAGTTGGTTTACGCTCATTGTCCTTTTCATTGGATATATTATTTTTTTAGGTGGCATGCTTTTGTATGGTATCCAAGAAGGAGATGGTCTTTTTTCTTACCTCAATGAGCGCTACTATCCTAGCTCTTATGTCTTACTTGCTTTACATACCTACATGTCATATTTTTTAGCTTTGTGGGTAATCATTCATATCATGGGTGTTTTAATAGAACAGTTTTATCATAAAACCCATATGATTTTTGCCATGATTTCCGGGTATAAAAAATGTGAAGGCGAAGATACAAACATCTCACCGATAAGAAATGTCTTTGCCTACAGTATTATTGTGTTATCTATAAGTATATTTTATTTTGTTGCAAGTCATCATGAAAGTGTTTTGAGTAATAGCAGATTTCAAAAAATAGATTTTAAAGAAGAAAATAGTGCTTTTTATGAGAAATGTGGAAAATGTCATAAAAATTACCCTCCTTTTATGCTACCTACTCAATCATGGATCATTCTATTTGATGGTCTCGACAATCACTTTGGTAAAAAAATAACTGAAAAGAATATTTCAAAAAATGATCAAGAAAGTATAAGAAATTATGTTTTATCTCACAGTAGTGAGCACTCAACACGAAAAATATCTTTTAAAACATTAGATTCTCTAGGTGAAATGAGACCAATTTCTATCACTAAATCACCTTACTGGAAAGAGTCGCACAAAGCACTTGATTCTAAAATATTTAAAAGTCCCCTCGTTAAAGACAAATCAAATTGTTTTGCTTGCCATCATGATTTTGAATATGGATTTTTTGACAATACTTTGATTAAAGTACCTCGATAATTTTAAATAGTTTTTATCATAGTCGACTATAACCAGCTAAGAAATTTTTACATCGGAAAGGTATATCGTTGAATATTTCTTGTATTTTTACGGCAGAAAAGTATCCCAGGGAAAGCTCTTTTTTGAAAAAGCAATCAGTCGGCAAATACTGCTTAACGGTGAAAGTGTGAGTTTGCACATAACTTCAAAATCATGTTCAGAGTTCATCTTGCGAAGTAACAGGTTTTTGTCGCTTTTTGATAAAAGCGCTCAACGTCACTCCCTAAGAATAAAGTCTTTTGGCTCCTCAACTGTAAACTCTCGTCCAAGCAGCCTCAAAATCTTTGAGTGAAGCATCATTCTTTTTGCGTCGGCTCCGCCATATACCGTGTCGCCCAGTATCGGGTGTTTTAAAAACTTCATGTGCGCTCTTATCTGATGCGTTCTGCCGGTCTCAATGACGACTTTTAGCTTTGTCTTTTTTGCCATCATCTCCAAAGGTTCATAGATTGTCATCGCGCTTTTGCCAAATTTTTTATCGACCGTAGCTCTTGCGCTTGAGCCTTTTTTGATTAGTAGTGGAGCGTCTACTATGCCGCCCTCCGCTATTACGCCTTGAACTATCGCCACATACTCTTTATAAACCTCTTTTTTCTTGAAGGCCTCTATCGCTTTTTCTAACGCTTCTTCGGTTTTGGCAAGAGCCAATACGCCGCTAGTGTCTTTGTCAAGCCTATGTATCAGCGTAGCTTTGGTCTCAACCTCCACTTCGTCACTTGTCATAAACGGCGGTTTATCCACAACGATAAGTTCGTTACTCTCAAAAATCACTCTTAATTTTTGCAGTTTTTCTACCTTAAACTCCGTTGTTATCGGCATCATGGCTCTTGCTATCAACAGTTTTTTGCCGCCTGAAAACACAAGCCCTCTATCTATCATCTCTTTTGCTTTGCCAACCGAAATTGTTAGTTGTCTTGATAAAATATTTGCGGCTTTGTCCATCTCGCCTGTATATTTTGGCGCTACCTCTTTTTGAGGCGGCGCTTTTGCGGCTACTTTTTCGTCATGCCTGCGAATAGGTTTTTTTTCATCTTTTTTGTGCGGTTTTATACCCGCCACCTTTGGCGGTCTTTTGTTTGTGTTGTTATCTCTATTCATTCTCTATTGTCCTTAAAAATTCTAATAATCTCTCGTTTTTTGACGCTCTTACTCTTTTGTTGCGTCCAAGCTCTCCGCTTACTATCTCAATATCGCGCTTTGCAAGCTTAAAGCTCTTTGAAAAAAAAGCCACAAGCTCTTCGTTTGCCCTGCCCTCTATCGGCTGGGCGGCTAGGCGCAGCTTTAAAACCCCATTTTCTACGCCCACAGCTTCCGTTTTTTTGGCGTTTGGCACGACCCGTATAATGATTTCTACAAAATCGCCCTTATCTACAAAGAAGCTCACAAAGCCCCTTTTCTACGTCACCCATAGCGTCGCTAAGTCCAAATAACTCACTTTTTTGCAATTCTTGATGATTTTTGAGCAAACCCAAAAGTTCGTCAGGTTCGCAAAAATAAGCGTTTTTCAGTTTTTCAAAAGACGATTTTTGGTTAAAAATATGCGTTCCGCTAATTAGTTTTGCCCCAAAATAAGCGGGCTCCATCGGGTTGTGTCCGCCAATGCTAGCAAACGCCCCGCCAAGTACGACAAGATAGCTTTTGGCGTAAATACTGATAAGCTCCCCTATTTTATCCACAAGAACTATATCGGCAAAGAGCGTCTCATCTTCGCTAAATCTAGATATGCTTAGCGAATTTTGAGAAGCGAATTTTGATAGATATGCGTATACCGTCTCAAACCTCTCAGGATGCCTCGGAACCACGATAAGACGAGCCTTGCGGCAAAGTCCGGCGTCCAAAAAAGCTTTTGCGATAAGCTCCTCTTCGCCCTCATGCGTACTCGCCGCCGTAAAGTTCTGCTTCCCATCGGTTTTTATCTCTTTTACATCGTATCCGCCGATAGATTGCTTGATATTGCCGACGACGAACACGTTTTTTGCGCCAAGACTCTCTAGTCTTATCTTATCGGTCTCGCTTTGAGCAAATACAGCGTCCACAAATGAGAAAATAGCTCTGTAAAAAAATGAGAACCTCTTGTATTTCGGATACGACCTATCGCTAATTCTTGCGTTTATGAGGGCGGTTTTGGCGCCTTTTAGTTTTGCGACGGCAAAAAGAGCTAGCCACAACTCCGCTTCCATTACGACAAGTAGCTTAACAGGCTTTATCCAAAATGGCAAAAACATCTCGTACGGTAAAAACCTGCTATTTTCGCCTATTTTTAACGCTTCGTCATATCCAACGCCCGTGATTACGCTCCCGCCTCGACTCTCAAACTTTTTTGCAAGAGAGGAGATGGCTTTTGTCTCGCCCAAAGAACAGGAGTGAAACAATACGTCGCACTTTTCTAGCGGCGGATTGTTTTTGAGAAAAAATCGTGCGGGAATTGATTTTTTATACTTTTGTTTAAAAGATAAAAAGCAAAGCAGAGGGAGAGCCAAGACGTATAGCGCAACGCTAAGCGTATAGTAGACAAAAAGAAGGGAAAATACCCCCGCTTTCTTTATTTTAGGCGTTTTCAGCCTCCAAATCGTCAAGATATATGATTCTTCCGCAATTTGAGCATGTTATTATCTCTTCGCTTCTAATCACTTTTCTATACTCGTTGTCGGTTAGTTCAAAATTACAACCCGTGCAAGCTTTTTCAACGATAGGCACAACCGCCGAGGCAAGAGCCCATCTTTTTATCTTCTGATAAAAAGAATAAACTTTCGGATTTATCTCATAAACAAGCTTCTCTTTTCTAGCGTACACTTCACCTTTACCGCTCTCAAGGGCTTTAAGGTCTTCAGCCAAAGAGATTTCAAAACTTTTTATTTTCTCAGAGATTTCCACAAGACTCTCGTCTAGTTTTTTTGCTTCGTCTTTTTTTGAACGCTCAAGATTTTCAAGCCTCGCTATCTCTTCGTTGGCAAATCCAACCTGCTCTCTTGCTATCTCCTCTTCTATCTGAATAGCTTTTATCTCTCTCTCGCTTTTAAGAGAGGCTGATTTTTTTGATATATCGGCTAATTTTGAGGACAACTCTTTTAGATGCGCGTCATGCTTATTTGACTTAAACTTGCACTCTTTGGCTTCGTCTTCAAGCTCTGCGACTTTTGTTTTTATACCGTTTGATTTTTCGATAAGTTTATTAAGCTCCGATTTTAGAGACTCCTCTTTTGGTCCAAAAGAGTCTATTTCCGCATCGATTCGCGCAAGATCCACAATTTTCCTAAGCTCTTGATTCATAAATACTGTTTCCTTGAAGTTTTATTCATATTAAATGTGACACGTTTGGATGGGCATAGCCCATCCAAACGGCAAGGACACGAGTGTCCCTGCACTCTCCTTATGCTACCCGCATAGACGCAGGAGAGTGTTGTTGAAAAAGTTTTTTTAAAAAATTTTTAGCGGGTTTTTTGAATTTGAAATTATAACCTGAATAGGTAAAATTTTCAAATTTTCTTGCATAGACTTTACAAATACAGCTTCAGAGGCGTAATGGGTCGCGTCTATGACTCCTATATTGTTTTCTTTTGCAAAAATAGCGTCGTGATATTTGACGTCGCCCGTAATCAGACAATCAGCGTCGATATGCGGTAAAAACGAGGCTCCACTGCCTGTTGCTATCGCTATTTTAGAGATTTTGCCTGTTTTTTCAACACAGCTTAGTTTTTCCAGCCCCAGCTTTGATTTGACAAGCTTTGTCAGCTCTTCAAACTCAAAATCAACTTCGACATATAGCAAAAAACCATCTTTTTTGATATTTTCAAATCCTAGCGTCTTTGTCGCAAAAAACTCATTTAAATGAGTTTTGTCATAGTTTGTGTGCGTCGTGACGATAGCTATATTTTTTTTGACTGCCAAGCGCAACGCCTTTGCCGTGACATCTGCAAAATCCAGCTTTTTAAGCGGCGAAAAAATAAGCGGATGGTGGGTCAATAGAAGCGAATTTTCATCCATTCCGCTAATAACCTCCATAGCAGGCTCCAATGCAAGATATATTTTTGATACTTCCTCGTCCATATCACCCACAATCAGTCCGCTATTATCCCACGCCTCTTGAATGGCAAAAGGGGTGATGGAGTCTAAAAAAGAGTAGATTTCACTTAGTTTCATCTAAATCTTTGTAGCCTCTCTTCTCTTTCGCTCTCTTGCTCTTTGTATAGGGTGGCACTTGATTTTGCAAGCTCTCTAATTTTTAAAATAAAATTTGCCCTCTCCGTCACCGAAATAGCTTTTCTAGCGTCAAGCGTGTTAAAGCAGTGTGAGGCGATAATACACTGGTCATACGCCGGAAGCGGCAAGCCGTGTTCAAGGCAGTTTTTGCACTCGTTTATCGCATCGTCAAAGTGGCGAAACAGCATAGCCGTATTTGCGACTTCAAAGTTGTAAGTGCTAAACTCTCTTTCGGTCTCAAGGTGTATATCGGCGTATTTGTATGTATCATTCCACGCAAGCTCATAGACGTTTTCGACCCCCTGTAGATACATCGCAAGTCTCTCCATACCGTATGTAATCTCAACGGCAACAGGCTCGCAAGCGATTCCCGCCACTTGCTGAAAATATGTAAACTGAGTCACCTCCATGCCATCAAGCCAAACCTCCCAGCCAAGTCCCCATGCGCCAAGCGTCGGCGACTCCCAGTTGTCTTCTACAAATCTTATATCGTGTTCGGCAAGATTTAGCCCCAAAAACTCAAGGCTTTTTAGATACTTCTCTTGTATTCCCTCGGGACTTGGCTTTATGATGACTTGAAATTGATAGTACGCCCCAAGTCTGTTTGGATTTTCGCCGTATCTGCCGTCAGATGGTCTTCTGCTTGGAGCCACATACGCCACGCTCCAAGGCTTACGGTCAAGGCTTCTAAGCAGAGTCACAGGGTGAAACGTTCCCGCTCCGGCGGGCAAATCGTAGGGTTGCACGATAGAACACCCCTCTCTCATCCAAAACTCTTGAAGCTTCAAAAACATTTCGCTAAAAGTAATCATTTTATATTAATCCTTAAAAAAATCTATTATCCACCCAAGCTCATGAGAGCTTTTTAGATTTTTATCTCCAAGCGGTTTTTCATCCCCAAAACCCCACTCTACGACGATGGACGCCATATCAATCGCTCTTGCGGCTTTTACATCTTTAATGCTATCTCCAACCATTACCACATTTGAAAAATCATCGCTTTTGTAGCGCAACTCTTCTAGTGCTTTTATCAGCATTTGCGGGTTCGGCTCTGGAGAGGAGACGCTATCGGCTCCTATCGTTGCGTCAAAATAATCCAACACGCCAAGCGATTGGAGCATTTTATTTGCAAAAGCGCTATTGGCGTTTGTAGCCACAGCCATCTTAAAGCCATGCGTTTTAAACTCTTCCAAAAAAAAATCTATCTTCTCATATAAAGCTATATTTTCAGCGCATATATCGTGATAATACGGCTCAAAAATAGCTCTTTGCTCGTTTGTAAAACAGTTTGTACCATAAAAAATATACGCGGCGTTTATATCGTCTCTATTTATTTGATTAAGAATAAAACTAGCCTCAAGGGCGCAAAGCCCAAAAGATGCTCTTGTGTGATTAATCGCTGCGGCTATGTTTGCGCCGCTGTCTACAAGGGTTCCGTCAAGGTCAAAAATTATTACTTTTTGGCTCATTTTGTATGGTTTTCTACAACCTGCCCCCACATAAGCTTATATTTTCGCTTTGTAAACTCCAAATCCTCTTGAGCGCTCTCTAGCTGTTTTGTCAAAGCCTCTATCGTCTTTCTATCGGCGTCGTAGACTTCCTGCATAGAGATAAGCCCCTCTTTTAGAAATCTGTTTTCCTCTTTTAAAACCTCTAGCGTCTCGTCTTTTGCCTCAATTACTTTTTCATGAAAAGCCAAGATGGTTCCGATGGTCTTTTCCGCAAAAGAGGCGCTAAATCCACCCTCGTTTGCGGGCAGTATATTTGACTGCAATACAAGCTGAGTTCCGCTTCCAACGTCAACGTATAAACGCTCACCCTCTTCTTTATGCTCCAAAAATCCTTCGTCGCAAAGCCCTCTCACCTCGTCAACACTTTTGCCGACAACCTCGGCAAACTCTTCTAGTAAAATCCAAGTCGCCATTGTACGCTTTTCCTTAAATTCTCTTTTCTATCGTCTTAGAATCTTCTTCCACCGCTTTTACTTTTTTGTTTTTATCTTCAAGCAGTTTTTTTGCAAGAACCGCATCGGAGAGAGCTAGTATCTGAAGTGCCAAATAAGCGGCGTTTGTAGCCCCCGCCTTACCGACCGCAACAGTAGCCACAGGCATACCGCCCGGCATTTGAACCGTAGAAAGCAAGCTATCAAGCCCGTCCATAAAGCCGCCGTTCATAGGTACGCCGATGACAGGCTTTGTGGTAAGAGAAGCGACCACACCCGCAAGGTGAGCCGCCATTCCAGCCGCGCATATAAAGACGTTAGCGCCTTTTTCTTCAGCCTCTTTTACATACTCATGCGTCCTCTCCGGACTTCTATGGGCGCTGGAAACCAAAATCTCATACGGCGCACCGAATTTCTCAAGCGTATCGGCGCAATTTTTCATAACCTCATAATCGCTTTTTGAACCCATAATGATAGAAACAAACGCCATTACCTACTCCTCTTTGCTAAAATTTTTTTAAAAATGCGCCAAAACTCGGCAAATCGTCAGCTTTTAAATCAAAAAATTTATCCGCCATTCCGCACTCAAATACTTTTTCAAAAAAACAGTTTTCAACGCTCTGTTTTCGTATTTTTTTGTCGCAGGCATTTTTCAGGTAAAGCCTAATCCACTCTTTCATTAAATCTTTTTCAGTTATATGCCTATTGCAGGCTTCAAACATACAGTCGGCAAAAGCAGAGCCTTGTATCTTTTTTGTTTTTAAATAATACTCAACCTCTTTATAGTTATCGTCAAATACGTATACGACCAATTGCTTTTCTTGTATATCCTCGAAAACGTCGTCAAAACTTTTTTGAATCCATTGCTTTCTATCCTCAGCCTCGTCATCGTCTCTATCTACTATAACGCCTACTGTTATTTTGTTTTCATCGCCGTCTTCTGAAGTCTGATATTTCGTCTTAACTTCTTTTAATTTTGTTTTTAAATCATCTTTGCCGTGCATATCTTGTATTTCGCATGTTTTTTGAACTTCTATTTCTTCGATAAGCATTTTACGGTCAAAAACATATTTTATTAAGTAGTTGTAAAAAGCTTTATCGTTTTTGCTTTCTACTAAAATTATTTTCATCTAAGAACATCCACGTCGTATAGCCCGCTAATTTTTCTTAGCTCATACTCCAATAAATCATTTTCAACCTCTTGAATAGCCATATTAGCACTTTTTCTATCTCTATACATTTTTAACAGACGACAATCTTCTTCATCTTTTGTAGCTTTATAAAATGCGTTTATCATCTCCAATGAATGTGTTGTCGCTATAATTTGATAAGAAGTCTGTTTTGATATTTCATTAAGAGTAGACCAAAAATCTTGCTGATTTTTGTAATACAGCCCATTTTCAACCTCGTCAATTAAAGCAACGCCGCCGCCATCCAAACTCATACATTTCATCAATATATCAAAAGATTTTCTAGTAGCGTCTCCAAAATACTGCAAAGGCATAGTAGAAGCACTGCCTGAAATACTTAGATGGATATTTGGTTCACCGCCGTCTGTCAAAATAGATACATCCTCTATATCAAGTTTTAAGCAATCTTTTAGCGACTGCATAAGATTTTGCTTTTTGACTTTGTTGCGGGCTATTTCGCTATAAACATCGGAAAGCTCTTTCCCGCTTGCTTTATAGCTAGAAGGGATATATGCGACGCTAGTTACCACCGAGTCGTTCATTTGTCCTTTTTGGATTATCCCTGCATCTGTCGGAAAAATAGACGCAATCTCTTTATCTTCCATATCAATTCTAGAAACCACGCCATCTATCGCAATCTCAATATATTTTTCCCGCAAGTTAGAAAACATATTATCAAGGATTGCAAAATTTTTAGCGGAGATTTTGACCTGTCTTGCTTCACATGTATCAATAAAGCCTTTAGAGGAAGGATGTAAACCAATATATATAGATTCCAATAAATTCGTTTTACCTATATTGTTTTTGCCTGTCAACAAATTTATACGACCAAAGCCGCCAAAATTAAAATTATTGAGATTTTTGTAATTATTTACAGCGACTTGCTTAATCATGCAAAAACTTCCTTTTTTCTCAAAAAACTAAATTTCGGGAAAGTCATCGGCAAGAATATTTTATTTATATTGCCGCTATGTACACTATCCAACTCTTTTTCATTCTCGGTGATAATTTTTTTAAATACAATACTTAATTTGCCATCCGCATAAAACACGCATCCTATATCGTTGTCACACTCCGCCAATGCGCCGCCCTCGGGAAGTAAAATCTCAATAATATCACCAGGGTATATCTTGTCTTTGCAATAAAAAAACACGCCCTCCTCGGGCACAAACCCTTTTACCTGAAACTCTCCGTCGCTCATAGCGGTTTCTAAATTTTGCCCGTCGTCCTTCTCATATGGGCGTGACACAATATATCCATCGGTGTAGCCTCTGTTTTTTAGAGTGTTTAGCTCGTTTTCATAGTGCGTTCCATCAAACACATCATTATAATAATCGTCAATCGCTTTTCTATAAGTCTTAGCCGTTACCGCCGCATAGTATAGGCTTTTTGTGCGTCCTTCTATTTTTAGACTATCTATTACGCCGCTATCCAATATCTCTTTTATGTGTTGGGACAAATTGAGGTCTTTGGCGTTAAATAGATATGTTCCCTCGCCGGGAATCTCCTCTACCCTCATAAGCGTCTTATGTTCCGGGTTTTCCACAAAAACTTCATAAGGTATACGACAATCGTTTGCGCAACTTCCGCGATTTGGGACTCTACCCATCTGAAGGGACGAGACAAGACATCTTCCGCTATATGCAAAACACATCGAACCGTGAACAAATATCTCTATTTCGATATGCGGCAAATGTTTTTTTATCCCCTCCAAATCCTTCATACTACACTCTCTAGCGGCTATAATGCGAGTGACGCCCAAGTCGGCGTAAGCTTCTGCGTCAAGATAGTTTAGTACGTTTGCTTGCGTGGAGAGGTGAATATCTATATTTGGAGCTGTTTTTTTGGCTAATTTGATTACGCCTGGGGTTGAGACGATAAACGCATCTGGTTTGAGCTCGGCTAACGCCGCCAAATGTTTTTCTAAAAGCGATAGTTGGGAGTTAAAAGGAAAACCGTTGACTGTAGCGTATACTTTTTTACCTCTTGCGTGCGCATACTCAATCGCCTCGCCAAAGCTTTGCATATCAAACTCTTTGCCACTTCTAATGCGAAGCGAAAAGTGACTAACTCCGCCGTACACCGCATCAGCGCCATACTCCAACGCCACTCTAAATTTTTCAGGATCCCCTGCGGGAGAGAGAAGCTCTACTTTTTTTCCCGTCATTTTTTCCCGAATGCCGCTATTAACGCTTCTATATCATCCTCGTCGACTATATCATTATTTTCATCTCCATGAATATGTTTTGCGCTGGTCACACGTTTTTCATCCTCTATTTTGCCCTCAAAGAGTTTATTCATATAGTTTGAAAGAGCTCTCATTATATTGATGACTCTCTCTATTTTTTGCCTATGAATATCTTGATACTGCATCATTCCCATAATGCTCATGCAGTTCATAGCAATATTGGCAAGCTCGTCCAAAGCGGATTCGCTAGATGACAAAGCTTTTGCTATTTTCTCTTTTTGCTCTTTGAACGTCTCAATTTTTGGAAACTTCTCTGAGAGTTTATCCATAAGCTCCATTTGAGACTTTAGCGCATTAACTATTGCCACTACATGTTCCTCGGCAGACATCTGTTCATTTGATATTTGCTCTAACATATCAAACATCTCTGTAGCTTTTTCTTCGGATTCTTGCGTCACATTGTCAAGCTGATGGACTACTTTATTCTCTATAAGCGGGGGCGGCGGGGGCCACTTTGTTGTGCTTATGCTGTAATTTTCTTCCCCATACTCTGCGTCTCCGCCCTGTTCAATTAGTCTGTCCAGTTCTTCTTTAGTCATTAGCGCCGCCTTTGTCCATGCTTTATTTTGTGAAACTTTTTAACATATCAAAAATCAGACTATTATAGCTTTTTTCGTTTATAGTTTTATTTAAATCCCCTGCGCAAACAGCGAACTTTATTTATGCCTATAGTTTTATTGTTCTAAGCGTCAAAATTAAGTATAATGTACCGACGGGGCAAAAAGCGAGAGTCTTATAATCCCCCAAGAAAAACAAACAATTTCCTAGAAAGTTTTATTCCTTGTG
>DZAX01000039.1 GCA_022729705.1 Helicobacter cetorum
TTTTTATTTAATGAGTCCAAGCTGTTTAGCTTTTTTTCAAGCCAGTCCCTCTCTATCTTCAACCCCAAATACAACAAAACTATCAAAAATGAAACAACAACGATTGCCAAAATAATACTTTGTAGCATTTGATAGCCCCTTTGTGAAATTAGCTAGTGTAGTGTATTCACATCGCGCAACAGGTTGTGTCGTTTTTTTGCTTCCGTTTTTTTCAATCAAAAAGTTCACTATGACTACCTATATCCACAGGCTTTACGATATTGTCTTCGATTTTGTAAATAAGCAATAAGTCGGGTCTAATATGACACTCTTTATAGTCGGCATAATCACCGCTCAAATAATGGTCTCTATATTTAGCGTCAAGAGCTACGCCGCTTAAAAGCTTAAAGGCAACATCTATAAAAGCTTGCTCCTCTTTGTCGCTTAGCTTAAGTTTTTTGTATGACCTTTTAAACTGATTTGATTTAAAAAATTTATATATCATCTTCTCTTAGGTCTTTTAGCATATCTTCGATGTTGTCATGCATGGCGCCTTGTCCTGCTTGGGTCTCGCGCATTGCAGTTTTTAATTGCGACGATGGGACTTTAATATCAAAGGGCATCCCACCCTCTAGCCTGACTTTATTTAAAAATATATTGATAGCGTCTGAAAGCGTCAAATTGTACTCTTTGAATATATTTTGAGCACTCTCCCAAGCAATCGGGTCAACCTTGATTGATGTTTGTCGTCTAGCGAGCACTTCAAATCCTTTTTTTGTGCTTATTGTACTTCAAAAGAAGTATGTTGTCAATGTATTCAAATAAAAAATTTTATATGGAGCCACACTCCTCCAAATAACCTCTCAAAATATCGTTTAGTTTTTGTTGCAAATGTGGCGGTGAGATTATTACGACGTTTGGGAGCCAGTATTTTACCGCTCCTAGTATCTCATCCTCGTATGAGGCTTTGGCACTTAGCGTCAGATATTCGGTTGCGTGTTCGATGATTTGCTGACCTGGGAGGAGTTTTCGCCGCAAAAAGTATTCGGCTACGCAAGATTTTATTTTTAGCGTGACTTCTATTGTGTTTTGTGAGAACCAGCCAAGCTCGTTTTTTTCGATAGTGGACAAAAATTCGGCGTTTGGAGCAAAATTAGTGTCCGTCGTTTGAAGATTTATTATTTTGGATACGGCAAAGTTTTTTAGTATTCCGTCCTCGTCGGCGACTAGATACCAAACGCCGTTATTGTTTACCAGTTTATACGGGTTTACGCTTCTCTTTTTGTTTTTATATGAGAAGTTTACTTTGGTGTGTTCTAAAATAGCTTTGCCCAAAGCGTCAAAATCATCGCTTTTTTGTTCCAAGCTCTACGGCGGCAAAGCGTTTGAGGTCTTCAAAGCCAAGCCGTCCAAGAGCGTGAGGTTCTAGTGAATAGTAGCCGCCATTTTTTTATAGGCAAATACGACAATCTATTGCGCAAATCTCTTTGAATGGTTCTCTTATCAACGTTAAACTCTTCTGAAAGCTCCTCTGCCGAGAATTTTTCGCCGGAATTTAACTTGATTAAGTATCTACGCCAATCTGCCCGCTATTTTATCGTGAGATTTTTTGATCTTATCTCCCCTTTTGCTTATGCCTTTGGTAATGATCGTTTACTTAATAGTAACCTTAATTATCTTCTGCTCCGCCCTAGGTCTATCATTTACCCCCGTAGGCGTAAGCTCAAGTTTTCTTACCGCATCCGCTCCGCTTTTGACGGTTCCAAATATCGTGTGATGACCGTTTAGCCAAGGCGTAGGGGCTACTGTTATAAAAAACTGACTGCCGTTTGTGTTTGGACCTTTGTTTGCCATCGCTAGAAGAAGCGGTTTTTCAAATGTTAGTTTTGGTGTTATCTCGTCTTCAAAATTTTTGTTCCATACGGAAGCGCCGCCCGCTCCGGTTCCGGTTGGGTCTCCGCCTTGAATCATAAAGCCTTTGATGATTCTGTGAAACGCTATTCCGTTGTAGTAGCCTTTTTTGGCGAGAGCGATAAAGTTTTCACACGCTTTTGGAGCCACATCGGGACGAAGTTCTAGCTCGATGACACCTTGCGTGGTCTCCATGACGGCGATTGGAGCCGCAAAGATAGATACAGATAGAGCCGTTGCGGCAAAGATAGACGCTAGTAGTTTTCTCATTTTATTCCTTGTTTTTTAAATTGCTATTTGTCGTATATAATCAGACTATCGCCTTTGTATAGGCGAAGAGCCGCTGGCGCAAAGCCTCTTTGGAAGAGAGAGCGGTACAGTGGCATATATTAGGGCTTGCAAAAAAAAGCCAGCAACATAGCACTAATTAGGGCACCGCTCCACACAAATTCGTGAGTACTTAGCCAAACGACGCATAATCATGCCCGCACCTATTAGTTTTGCTTTTGCCACTTTTGATTTCCCATTCAAATTCCATAAGCGAAAGTGTAGCGCTTATACTATTTAAGCAGTTTTAAATTTTGATATAAGCTTTGGAACATCTTTTGCTGTTGTTAAGCAAATAAACTAAAAGAGGCCACATGCAAAACGGGTATTATGACGCCGCAGGCGGGATGGTAACACAGTTTAACAGACTAAACGTCATCACAAATAATATTGCGAACCTAAATACAAACGGGTTCAAAAGAGACGATGTTGTTATCGGTGATTTTAAGAGGTTGTTTGAGGAAAAAAGAGACGAGTTGCCGCTTAATAATCACACTAAGCCATCGGCAAAATTTTTAAATAGAGCTTTAAATAACACGCCGCACGTTGTCGAAGAGTATACAAACTTCGATTTGGGTCCGATGACGAAGACGTCAAATCCGCTTGACGTAGCTATGAAGAAAAATGATAGCTTTTTTGCCGTAGAGACTCCGGCTGGGATTCGCTATACAAGAGACGGGTCATTTACGATTGACGGGCAGGGTAGAGTGACGACAAAGGAGGGTTTTCCGGTGCTTTCAGACAATAGAGCGCAGATAACCGTGCCGGAGGGTTCTGAAATTATGATAGATAACGACGGCGGCATCCACTTCAAAATTCAGGGGCAGGATATAAATCAAGAGCCGGACGCTAAGTTTTTGATAGCGCAGTTTGAAAACATAAAGACTATGAAAAAAGAGGGGCAAAACCTATATTCAAATGCGGACGAGCCGATACTATCAACAGATAACGGAACGGTAATGCAGGGGTATATAGAAAAAAGCAATATTAATGCGGTGCTTGAGATGACGGCGCTTATTGAGACAACTAGGCTTGTTGGTATGTACCAAAAAGCTATGGATACTCATATGAACGAAGTTAACGGCGAAGCTATAAATAAAATTGGAAATGTAAGAGGATAAGGATAAAACTATGATGCGATCACTTTATACGGCTTCAACAGGTATGATAGCCCAACAACTTCAGATAGACGTTACATCAAACAATATAGCCAACGTAAATACGATAGGCTACAAGAAAGGTAGAGCTGAATTTGCCGACTTGATGTATCAGACGATGCAATACGCAGGAGCGGCGACGTCAAGCACCACTATGGCTCCAAACGGTATGGAGATTGGTCTAGGCGTACGCCCTGCAAGCGTTCAAAAGATGTTTACGCAAGGAAACTTCAAAGAAACAGGCAACGACCTTGACGTGACTATCACGGGAAGTGGCTTTTTTCAAGTTCAAATGCCGGATGGCACTACCGCTTATACTAGAAACGGCTCTTTTAAACTAGACGCAAACGGTACGATTGTTACATCAGATGGTTACCCGATTATTCCTCAGCTTGTTGTTCCAGCGGACGCTACTAAGGTGTCTGTATCAACAGATGGTACGGTGAGCGTGCTTCAGCCGGGTCAAACGGCTCTTCAGCAGATAGGTCAGATTGAGCTGGCAAACTTTATAAATCCGGCCGGTCTTCACGCTCTTGGAGATAACAACTATATGAATACAACAGCCTCAGGCGATGCGCTTGTAGGCGTGCCGGGTACTGAGGGTAGGGGAAGCGTGAGACAAGGATTTGTCGAGATGAGTAACGTCCAACTGGTAGAAGAGATGACCGACCTTATCACAGGACAAAGAGCGTATGAGGCAAACTCAAAAGCGATACTTACATCCGATGAGATATTGCAGATTGTGAATCAGCTTAAGAAGTAATCTATGAAGTTTTTAGGTTTTTTGATTGTCGCCTCTATATTTGTCGGCTGCTCGGCTACGGTAAAGGGCGTCAAAGAGGACACAAAAAGTGCCGCAGAGTGGTCTAAGCAAAAAGTAAACGAAGCGGCTACGGTAATAAAAGAGAAGACGGAGTAATTTTGGGCAATGCTTCAAAATTTGAGAATTAATCAAAGGTTCTAATAAATGCTTGTAGACTTACACAACCACACCCCTTTGTGCAATCACGCCATAGGGGAGCCTTGCGATTTTGCGCTTCGTGCGATAGAGAAAAATATATCTGTTTTTGGTTTTTCAGATCATGCGCCTATGGAGTTTGACGAGGGCTACCGTATGAGCTTTGAGCAAATGCTTGGATATGAAAAAGAGGTTTTGGAGCTAAAAAGAGAGCTAAAAGACAAAATCGATATAAAACTTGGCTATGAAGTGGACTATCTGCCCGGACTTGTGGACTCAAGGGTGCTTGATAGAGAGGTTGATTATCTTATCGGCTCTGTGCATTTTATCGGCGGCTGGGGGTTTGATAATCCTGAGTTTATCGGAATGTACAAAGGTAGAGACTCGGATGCGACTTGGAGCGAGTATTTTAGGCTGATAGGCGATATGGCGAAAACAAAGCATTTTAATATCGTCGGGCATATAGATTTGCTCAAAGTATTCAATTTTAAACCCTCAAAAGATACCGCAATGCTTGGTATGAAAGCGCTTGAAGAGATAAAAAAAGCGGGAATGGCTGTGGAGCTAAACGCCTCGGGACTTCGAAAGCCTATCGGCGAGGCTTACCCCTCAAACGAGCTTTTGAGCGCCGCATTGGAGTTTGAGATTCCGATAACATTTGGTAGTGATGCGCATGATGTGTCACATATTGGCTACAAGCTAAAGGAGAATTTTCTTAAGGCAAAAGAGCTTGGATTTACGGAATATGCGCACTTTGAAGGGCGTAAAATGGTATTGCACAAATTTTAATCAAACTTTACAGGGAAAAATACGTTTATTTTTGCTACAATTTAGGTACTACGTAAAGTAAAACCTAAGGAGAGATAAATGCATAACGCCGCTGAAGACGTTAGAAAAGTTTTTGACACCATCAAAGAAAAAGAGATTGAGTTTATAGATTTCAGATTTACTGACTTTAAAGGAACTTGGCATCATGTATCTTACAATGTAAAATCAATAGACGAAGATAGTTTTAAGGGGGTTCCTTTTGACGGTAGTTCTATTCCTTACTGGCAGCCAATCAACAAATCTGACATGCAACTCATTCCGGACGCAAAAACGGCATTTGTAGACCCTTTTACGGCGGATCCAACCCTTGTTATTTTCTGCGACGCATATGACATCTACAACGGCGAGCTATACGCAAAATGCCCTAGATCAATCGCTAAAAAAGCTATGGAATACCTAAAATCGACAGGGCTTGGCGATGTAGCCTATTTTGGTCCTGAAAATGAATTTTTCGTATTTGATGATGTAAAAGTAAGAAGCGACATCAACTGCCAATATTATGAAGTAGACAGCGAAGAGGGTATTTGGAATACAGCAAAATCATACACAGACGGCGGCTTCAACTCAGGTCACAGACCCGGCACAAAAGGCGGTTACTTCCCAGTAGCCCCGATTGACACTATGGTTGACCTTAGGGCTGAAATGGTAAAAGTAATGGAGGAAGTCGGCTTAGAGACTTTTGTCGTTCACCACGAAGTGGCGCAAGGTCAAGGCGAAATCGGCGTAAAATTCGGCACTCTAGTAGAAGCTGCGGATAACGTGCAAAAAGTAAAATATGTAGTAAAAATGGTAGCCGCTATGAACGGTAAAACTGCTACATTTATGCCAAAACCGCTTTACGGCGACAACGGCAACGGTATGCACGTTCACCAATCAATTTGGAACGATGGCGAGAATACCTTTGCGGGAGATAAATACCAAGGTCTTTCACAATCGGCTCTTTACTATATCGGCGGCGTACTAAAACACGCTAAGGCTCTTGCGGCGTTTACAAACCCATCAACAAACTCTTACAAGAGACTTATTCCGGGATTTGAAGCCCCTTCAATCCTTGCATACTCCGCAATGAATAGATCAGCGTCTTGCAGAATTCCATACGTAAATAGCCCGAAAGCAAAAAGATGTGAATTTAGATTCCCCGACTCTACGGCTAATCCATACCTTGCTTTTGCTTCTATGCTAATAGCGGGAATAGATGGCATCAAAAACCAAATCGATCCGGGTGCTCCTAGGGAAGAAGATCTATTTGAACTATCTCTTGACGAAATCAGAGAAAAAGGTATCAGACAAATGCCACACACGCTAAGAGGCGCCGCTGAGTCTTTGATAGCTGAGTGGGATTTCCTTAAAGTTACAGGCGTATTTACATCTGATATGCTTGAGACTTACAAGCAATTCTTGTTTGAAACACAAATTTGGCCGTATGAAGCTAGACCTCATCCATTTGAGTTTATGACTTCTTATTCTTGCTAATAACAACCAAGACAGCCCTCTTCTTTTTTAAGAGGGGGTTTAATTGTTGTTTGTGGTGGCATTAAAGCTCCTCCAAAGCAAGCACTCTCTCAACATCAAGCATCACTATAATCAAATCCCCATGTCTCACAAGCCCCACAATATACTCTTTTGGCAGTGAAACTCCAAGCTCTGATACTTCTATGAGTTGGTTTAAATCCACAGCGGCAAAGTCTTGTATTTCGTCTACAACAAGCCCTATCATTCTTCCGTCCAGCGTCTTAGCGGCTATGATAGGGGTGCTTGGCGAATATTCTATGTTTTGAGAGGTCTTAAATCTTACTCTCAAATCAACAACAGGGGTTACCTCGCCTCTTATGTTTATGACTCCGTTTATCCACTCTTTTGTGTTTGGCAGTTTGGTAGGCGGTAGGTATGTCAAAATCTCTCTTACTTTTTTGACCTCTATACCATACAGCTCCCGCCCTAACACAAAAGTAATTAGCTCTACGCTCTCCATCTGTTTTACCTGCATAGTCTAAAATCCACTCTCAAAGAGCTCTTCTTTGTCTTTTTGGCTTATAAGTTTTGTCGCGTCAAAAATAATTATCGTCTGAGCGCCGCCCATCACATATCCCTTGACAAACTCCGCATCTATTGCGCTTTGAAGCAGCCCTTGCGAGGTGATGTCGCTTTCGTCTATCGTCAAAATGTCTTTGATTTCGTCTATTATGTAGCCCACCACACTTTTGTTTTCCATCTTGGCGGCTATTATGACGGTATTTTGGTTGTATACAGGATTTAGATTTGTCTTAAATCGTATGCGAAGGTCGATAATTGGCGTGGCGACGCCTCTTACGTTCATGATGCCAACCATCCACTCTTTTGTCTCGGGAACGCTTGTGATAGTATCAAATGTTAGTATCTCACTAATACTCCCCATCTCTATGCCAAAAAGCTGTTTATCTAATCTAAAAGTAATTATGTTTTTTGCACTCAAGCGGCTCTCCTGCTCTCTCTGTGAAGCTCTATTATACCCAGCACGTCGAGTATAAGCCCTATAGCGCCATCTCCTCTGACCGTGGCTCCGCTAACGCCTTTTACGGCTCTAAAGTTTTTGTCTATCGGCTTTATGACTATCTGCTGTTGGTTCAAAAACATATCCAAAAACAGAGCCACCTTGCCATATATGGAGCGGGCGATAATCAGCATGCCTTGCGTAAGCTCTGTGTATTGCGGTTCTATATTAAACACTTTATGAAGCCTAATAACCGGAATAGCCTCATCTCTAAGCAAAAGCAGCTCTTCGCTACCGTCGCCTATCGTCTTTGTCATCGAGCCATCAGGCTGCAAGGATTCAACGATAGAAGCTAAGGGAAGAATAAATTTGCAATCGCCGACCATAATATTTAACCCGTCAAGTATAGCAAGCGTAAGCGGCAAAAATATAATAAACGTCGAGCCTTCATCCTTTTTGCTCTCTATTTTGATTGAGCCGCCAAGCTTTGATATATTATTTTTGACCACATCCATACCAACGCCTCTACCAGACACCTCAGTCACGCTTTTGGCGGTAGATAGTCCCGCTTCAAAGATAAGCTCAACTTTTTCTTGCTGCGACAATGAAGCGAGACGCTCTTTTGTGATAATACCGTTTTCAAGAGCTTTTTTTGCCACCAACTCACAATCGATGCCTTTACCGTCGTCTTTTACGCTAATCACTATCTGACCGCTTGCCTCTCCCGCACCGATTGTTATCAGTCCACACTCCGGCTTGCCTTTTTTTACCCTATCCTCGGCGGATTCTATGCCGTGATCGCAAGAGTTGCGGATAATGTGCATCAAAGGGTCGTTAAGCCCCTCTATCATCGCTTTATCTATCTCTACGCTACCGCCAAAACTCTTAAACTCTATTGATTTACCTAGTTTTTTTGCAATATCGCGAATACTTTTTGGAAATTTGGCGTATATGCTCTCCATCGGCACCATACGCGTACCCATGACGGACTCTTGCAAATCTCTAATGTGCCTGTTAAGTACCGTCATCTTCTCCAAAAGAGCGCTTTTAACGCTTAAGTCCTCTATGTTTTCGATATATTGGTGAAGCATGGACATATCTATGACAAGTTCACCGATATTATTTAAAAGAGCGTCCACTTTTGAGAGGTCGACTCTGATTGTTGGAGACGGAGCTTGCGGTTGCTTTTGTGCTTCGCTTCTACTCTCTTTTTGCTCTTGTTTTTCTTCGATATTTGCCACCGCTTCAAAAACAGGGACGACAATCTCAAAGCTTGGTGCCTCTATCGGTGTTTGCTCTTGCTTTGGCGCAACTTCGCTTTTTGGTGCAGGAGCCGGAATAAAAAAACTGTCGTCAAAAAAACCGAAAGACCTCTCTTCAGGAGGCTCCAAACTCTCTTTCGCAACCTCTTTTTTTTACGCTAAACTCTTTGAACGCATCCAGCAGTGATTTTGTTTTGGCGTTAAAAGACGACTCATCCAAGCCAACAGTTGCCTCAAGCTCGATAAGCTCTTTTATAGCGTCCCCAGAGCCGATAAACACATCAGACATATCACTGTGAAACTCAATCTCTTTATTTCGCATCTTGTCCAAAAAAGACTCAAACTCATGAGCAAACTTGGACGTATACACAAACTCAACAGAAGCGGCACCGCCCTTTATTGTGTGTATGTGTCTAAAAATATCTTTTATCTCTTTGTCGTCTATGCTCTTTTTTTTCTCTATACTAAGCAATATGTCATCGATTTCAGCAAGGAGCTCTTCGCACTCCTCCATAAAAATCTCTCTGTATTTGCTTATATCAAAATCTATCATTATTATCTATCTGTTATTGAAAGAATGATGGAGATAGCCTCCAAGAGCTCTTCTGGAATAAAAGGTTTGATTATCCAGCCCGTCGCACCGGATTGCCTACCTCTCTCTTTCATCTCTTGACTAGACTCAGTCGTTAGTATCAGTATCGGAGTTTGTTTGTTCAGCCCTTCGCTTCTAGTCGTCGTCGTAAACTCAAAACCGTTCATATTTGGCATATTAATATCCGTGACAATAGCGTCGTATTTTGTTTTGCTAGTCATTGAGACGCCGATAAGACCGTCTTCGGCTTCGTCTATATCACTATATCCGCCCTCGTTTAGAGTGTATACAACCATATTTCTAATCATTTTTGAGTCGTCTACTACTAAAATCTTTGCCATATTACTTCCTTTTGTGTTTAAAAGCTTTCCCAGGTTTGCGCCTCTACAGAACTCTCTATTTTTTGTTTTGGAATAGCGCATATTTGCGCCCTACTTTGAGGTCTTGCAATCGCCTTTTTTAGATTGGCGCCTATTTGGCGTTGGGGCGTAATGTTGGCTTCCCGACGGTACTCTAGCTGTTTTGTATTTGCGATAATGCTCTCTTTGTTTTTGAACATTTTTTGTGCGGCATCGTTTGTTAGTTTTTCCGCCATCTCAGAGACTTGACTTGAAATCTCATCGGCACTGTTTGCGACTCTTGCGTTTTCTTGAGTCATCCGATCTAGTTGCGCCACGGCGTCGTTGATTTGCTCTATACCTGCCATCTGCTCTTTGTTTGCGTTTGTGACATCGTTTACAAGGTCAACCGTATCAGCGATTTTTTCAGCGATAGTTCTAAAATCGTTAATCATCTGCAATGATACGTCCGTTCCGTCTTTTGCCTTATTTTTTGCCTCATTTGTAAGGGTTTGGATTGTTTTTGCGGCTTCGGCGCTTTTTGCGGCTAGATTTCGCACCTCTTGGGCTACGACGGCAAACCCTTTTCCGGCGTCTCCGGCCGTAGCGGCTTCAACGGCGGCGTTTAGGCTTAGGATATTGGTTTGAAATGCGATATGTTCTATTATTGCAACAGCGTTATTGATAGCGTTTGTGGCTTTTTCTATCTCCTGCATAGAGACAACCGTTTTTGACGCCATTTCTTCGCCTTTTTCGGTGGCTATTCTTGCCTCGTTTGCTTTTTTTGCCATAATAACCGCTTTTTCGGTGTTGCTTCCTATGTTACCTGTTATCTCTTCCAAAGCCGCACCTGTCTGCTCAAGGCTTGCCGCCTGCTCGTTTGAGGAGTTAGCCAAAGACTCTACAAAATTTTTTAGAACCTCTGAGCTGTGTTTTAGTGACAAACCATTTTGAAGATTTTTTCCAAGCATATCCTCAATCTCGCCTCCAAGTTTGTTTACGCCGCCCATAAGCCCCGCCATTTCCGCCTCTATTTTTTTTACGTCGACTCTTTTTGTAAAATCGTTTTGAGCATAAATCTTTAGTACGCCCAAAATATTCGCCACATTATGATTCATCTCTTCAAGCATATCGTTTAGGACGTTTTTTAGCTTCAAAAGTTGCGGATTGTTTGGGGTTTCGTGTAGCCTCTGCGTCAGATGCCCATTTCTTACGCCACTAGCCACCATAACTGCATTTTTAACCATATTGGCGTCTTTTTCAAACCCCTCTTTTGCGCGCTCAATGTTTTCGTTTAGAGCTCTTGCCATCTCTCCAAACTCGTCGCCGCTATTTAACTCTATTTTTTTGTATTCAACGTTTTTATTGTCTAAAAACTCAAAAAAGTTTAATAATCCGGCGCGTATAGACTGAACAGAGCGAAGTATCTGTCTATTTATGCCAAACAGTAAAAGAGAGATTAAAAATACGGCCGTTAAAATACCTATAATCATCTGAAAAATAGAGTCAAATATAAATACTTCAAGCTCTTTTTTTACGGCGTTTGCTTTGTCGTCTGAAGTTTTTATCGAACTTTTGAGTCTTTTTTTATACTCCCTCCAGCGGTTTGTATTTTCCATAATCTGCGTAGAGTTGTAGTATTTTCCGGACAAAGCTAGACTATAGAGAGTCTTAGTGTCGTTCGCAAAAAGCTCAAACTCATGTTTTAACCCGCTATGAGTCGCCGCATCTATCTTAAGCAGGTTTTTATCCATACTATCCAAGTTATTGATAGCGGTGCCCAAATTCTCAAGAGCCTTTTGGTCTTTTTGGTCTATATAGATATTTCTAATCGCCTGTTCTGTTTGCAGACACTCCGCTATCATCTGATTGAGAAGGTTTTGCTCTATAAGTTCCCTATTTGTATCTTCAAACTTCGCCTTTAATATCGAAGCTTTATAGTCTGCCACAGCGCCAAGCGACGCTATAATGAGCAAAATGGACGCCCATAACAATATAAACTTTCTTTTTAACGAAAAAGACTTCATTTGACTTCCTATATGCTAGCGTTGTTTTCATTAAGATAACAGTATTATATAAAAAAAATATTAGATTATAAAAATGCTATTAACAGACTCAGAGTTTCAATTAATTAAAAAGTATGTTTACGAGCTTACAGGCAATACGCTTGGGGATAATAAGATAGTTATGGCGCAAAATCGAGCCGCAAAACTATTGCAAAATCTAGGCAGACGTTATGATGTATCGCAGATGCTAGGGCTTGTAAATTCCGGTCATTATGTTGAAGAGTTTATTAATGCGTTTACGACAAATAAGACAGAGTTTTTCAGAGAGTCCTTTCATTTTGAGGATTTAGTATCAAGAGTGTTTCCCGCTCATTTTGAAAGAGCCGCTAACATATCCATTTATTGTAGCGCAAGCTCGACCGGCGAGGAGCCTTATTCTATCGCAACCTCTTTTTTGCACTTCAAAGAGAGTGTTCAAAATAGTTTTTTGGACGCAAAAATAGTCGCTACGGATATTGACACAAACGCCCTCTCAAGAGCGCACGAGGGGGTATATGAGCATCCAAAAGGAGCAAATATATTTCCGCCTTGGATAAAACCGCAGAAATATTTTAAAAAAAGAGAGCTTAGCGGTACGCATTCACACTTTTTGATAAAAGTAAAAGAGAGTGTAAGAGAGCTTGTTGAGTTTAAAAGAGTAAACCTCTTTGAAGACAACTATCCTTTTGCCGCCGAGTCGTTTGACGTTATATTTTGCAGAAATGTTTTAATATATTTTAGCGTCGAAGATCAAAACAAAATACTCAAAAAACTTTTTTTAAAACTCAAAATTGGAGGCGTACTATATCTTGGACACTCCGAAAGCTCTCTTGGGCTCTCTCCTTTTGTAAAAAGACTCGGACAAAATATCTTCGTAAAAGAGAGGGGTTTTGATTGTTAATTAAAGGTTTCATTGACAACAAAATCTCACAACTCTCGATCGGCGAGCATGTGCTAGGTCAAAAGTTTGAAACGTTTATAAAAATTGCCTACAATAGCAAAGCGCTTTTGAAATTGAACCCTCTGGATAAATATGAAATTGCAAGAGCAACTAGTCGCGAGAGCCCTCACGCTGAAGACCTCATTTTGGGCTTTGCTCAAAATGTGAGGATTAATCAGAGGGTTCAATTGTAAAAATAAAAAAAGACCCCTTACAGGAATAGAGCATGAAATATTCAGTAATCATAATAGACGACTCAACTCTCGTAAGAGAGATGCTAAAAGCCATGATAAATCAAATAGAGGGGTTTGAGGTCGTAGAGACGGCGGTGGACGCATACGACGCTAGAGAGAAAATAAAAATTTACGAGCCGGATTTGGTGACTATCGATATAAATATGCCAAAGATGGACGGCGTTAGTTTTTTAAAAAATCTCATGAGGCTCCATCCTATGCCGGCTTTTATAGTCTCCTCAGACGCTAGCAAACACCAAGAGGTCTTTGATGACGGAGCTATGGGTTTTATCAAAAAAAGAGACGCAGGGGAGGACAATGACGCCTTTTTTGCAAGGCTTCAAGATACATTGCAAAAGTTTACTTTTATCTACGACAGGTATCAACTGACAAAACCAAAACCTCAAAAAATAGTCGAATCGATACAATCAGACAAAGAGACAAAACTACATCCCGACGTTTTGCTACCAAAAAAGCCCGCCCCCAAAGCGTCTAAGAAATTGATAGCGTTGGGCTCTAGCGCAGGCGGGATAGAGGCGCTTCTCGCAATATTCTCAAAGCTTCCGGCAGGATTGCCGCCAATAATTATCTCTCAGCACATACTGCAAGGTTTTTCCGGCAATTTTGCAAGAAGACTCAATAGCGCTTCGGCCGTCAATGTGCAAGAGTTAGCGGGCGAGACAATTTTGCAAGACGGATGCGCATATCTAGCTCAAGGCGGAAAACACCTAATTGTTCTCAGAGACGAAACCACAAGAGCGTATATAGCGCGCGCCATAGACGGTCCTCGAATCTCAAGACACAAGCCAAGCGTAGATGTAATGTTTCGAAGCGTAAATAATCTATTTGGATCTTCAGCTTTGGGCGTTATACTAACAGGAATGGGGGACGATGGAGTGATAGGACTAAAAGAGCTGTTTGATAACGGGGCTTTGACGATAGCGCAAGATGAAAAAACATCTTTTGTGTACGGTATGCCAAAAAAAGCCGCAGAAGCCGGAGCGGCAAGGGAGATACTTTCGCTTGGCGATATACCACAAAGGTAACCATTCACCACCCAACCCCAACAGGCATATAAGCCCTACCTCCTAAGGCGT